>NZ_BAAGRP010000016.1:0-59796 GCF_054782895.1 Promicromonospora xylanilytica | reverse complement strand
GGTGCAGCGGCGGCCGGCGCGTCCGCCGCCGGGTACGCCGCGGCGCGCGCTGCCGCGATGCCGGCCCCGCCTGCGCCGTCGGCGCCGCCGTCGGTCCAGCCACGCTCGCTGGTGCCGCCGTCGAACGCTCTGCCGCCCGCCGCGGCAGGCCCAGGCATGGCGCCCCCGCCGCCCGCGGAGCAGAACTCCTTCCTCAAGCCGCTGACCGGTGCGATCCAGCGGGTGGCCGGTACCCGCTGGTCGCCCGTGCGCTCCGAGGGGACGCCCATGGCGGCCCCCGGGCAGGGCCCGGGCGCACCGCAGGGCCCCGGCGGTCCGAACGGACCGGGCGGCCCCGGCGGCCCGCACGGCCCCACCGGCCCGCACGGCCCCACCGGCCCGATGGGCCCGTACGGCTCGGGCGGGGCCGGCCAGGGTGAGTTCTTCGGCCTCGCCGGCGACGGTGCTCCGCGCCGCGGCCCCAAGGTGGCCCTGCTCATGGTGCTGGCCGTCGTGGTGCTGTTCGGGATCTACGCCGTGGCGGCGTGGGCCGTGAGCGACACCGCGCCCCGCGAGACCACCGTGGCGGGCGTCGACGTGGGCGGCATGACGCGGGCCGAGGCGGCATCGGCGATCACGGAGCAGCTCGCCCCGCGGGCCAAGGAGCCGATCGAGCTCACCGCGGGCGAGGGCAAGGCCCAGCTCTCCGCGGAGCCGAGCGGTCTCTCCGTCGACGCGGAGGCCACCGTCGCGGAGCTCACCGGGTTCTCACTGAGCCCGACCCGGATGTGGGCGCACATGTTCGGTGGCGCCGACGAGGAGCTCGTCCTGGCGGTCGACGAGGAGAAGTTCGGTTCCGCCGTGGCGGGGCTCGAGGACTCTCTGGCCGTCGACGCGGTGAACGGTACCGTCGCGTTCGTCGACGGGCAGGCGGTCAAGACGGACGCCAAGGAGGGCTCGCGGATCGTCGCGAGCGAGACGGCGCGCATCATCCAGGAGCGCTGGCTCCTCGAGGAGGGCCCCTTCGACCTGCCGGTCGAGCCGGTCGAGCCGGCCGTCACGCAGCAGGAGACCGAGGACGGCCTCGCCGTGGCGCAGAAGATCGTCTCGGCGCCGGTCACGGTGGCCGTGGGCGAGCAGTCCCCTGTGCTCTCGCCCGAGGTGCTGGCCGGGCTGTTCCGGTTCGAGCAGAAGGACGGCAAGCTGGCCACCATCGTGGACAAGGAGGCGACCGTCGCGGCTGTCGTCGACGGCACCACGGACCTGCTGCAGCTCCCGGACGACGCGCACTTCGAGTTCGTGGGCGGCAAGCCGACCGTGGTGGAGGGCAAGACCGGCACCACCCTCGACCCCGCGGAGGCGGCCAAGGCCGTGCGGGTCGCCGCGACGAGCGACGACCGTGAGACGTCGGTAGAGCTGGTCGAGCAGGACCCGAAGGAGACCGTCGAGTCCCTGGAGGCCCTGGGGGTCAAGGAGGTCGTCTCCGAGTTCCACACGCCGCTGACGAACGAGCCGGTGCGCACGCAGAACCTGGTGCGCGGTGCGCAGATGATCACCGGCGACCTGATCAAGCCGGGGGAGACGTTCTCCCTGCTGGACGCGCTCGCGCCGATCACGCTCGAGAACGGGTACTTCGACGCCGGCGTGGTCGAGAACGGCAAGCACGTCGAGGCGGTGGGTGGCGGCCTGTCGCAGATGGCGACGACCACGTTCAACGCGGGCTTCTTCGCCGGGTTCGAGGACATCGAGCACCACGCGCACTCGTACTGGTTCCCGCGCTACCCCCCGGGGCGTGAGGCCACGATCTACGTGGGTGCCAAGGACATGAAGTTCACCAACGACACCCCGTACGGCGCCGTGCTGCAGTCCTACGTGGCCGGCGGCGAGCTCTGGGTCAGGGTCTGGAGCACCAAGCACTACCGGGTCGAGGAGAGCAACAGCGGCAAGCAGAGCATCGTGCCGAAGTCCGTGGTCCACGACTCGTCGGCGGACTGCCAGCCGTACCCGGGTGGTGAGGACGGGTTCTCGATCAGCATCCACCGCAAGGTCTACGTGGGCGACGAGCTGGCCAAGGAGAACTCGTTCAACCACACCTACAACCCCGACAACCCCGTGGTGTGCGACAAGCCGTAAGGCCTGAGCGACCGACCGGCGGTAGGTTGCGCACATGCTTGGACGTAGCGAGCGGGAGTCTCCCGCGCACGCGGTGCTTGCCGCGCAGATGGCAGGTTGGAACGACCCGGTCGAGCTGCTGGACCTCGGCACCACGGCGGACACGCTCGCCACGGTCGCCGGCATCGAGGGCCTGGCCGCGGTGGTGCATCTGGGACACCCGGAGCACCCCGCGCCAGGTCTCGAGCGCGCCCTCCTGGAGGGCGCGCCGTCGCTGATCGTGACGGGCGCCGTGGCGGTCCCGGGGCAGTGGGTCTGGGTGGGCGCGGGTGCCACGGTGGGTCAGGTGGTGATCGACGAGGCAGGCATGCGGGACTGCGCCGGCGTGCTGCGCACCCTTGGTGCGAGCCCTCGTCTGGTGCCCACGCGCGCGACGGTCGAGGAGCGGATCGCCCTGGCCGGTGAGAGCGGGTCGCTCGTGATCGAGCGCTCCCGGGTCCCCGCGGGGTTCACCGAGCTCCCGGACAGCGCGGCCCTCGCCGAGGGTGGTCCCGTCTGGTACGGGCTGCTGGAGTCCCGTGGCGACTGGCCGCCGTTCACCGAGCCCGCGCAGGTGTGGCTCGCGTTCGGCCCGGTCGACGACCACCTCGGCTCCCTCCAGCCGACGCTCGCCCTCATCGCGGACGCCGGTCTCGACCTGGACCACCTGCGTAGTCAGCCCTCGACGGACGGGCCGCACGTGTTCTTCACGTCGTTCTCGTGCCCGACGTCGCAGCGGCTCAGCGACCTGGTCGACGCACTGACCAGGCAGGGCGTCGCGCACCGGACGCTCGCCGTGCTGCCGGGCGAGGCATTCGTGCCCGGCCCGGACGCCCTGACGCCGCGGTGGGCGTGACCGTGCGGGGCGCCGAGCACGGCACGCGGGCCGCCTACCTGGGTCCGGAGGGGACGTTCACGCACCAGGCGACGCTCGACTGGGCGCGCCGGCATGCCACACCAGGGGGCTCGGCGGACGCCCTGACCGTCGAACCGCTGGACACCGTCAAGAACGTGCACGACGCCGTGGCCACCGGCGCCGCCGACGTGGGGATCGTCGCCATCGAGTCCTCCGTCGAGGGCTACGTGGTGCCGTCGCTGGACACCCTGCTGTCCAGCGCGGACGTCGTCGCCGTCGACGAGGTGGCGCTCGACGTGTCGTTCGACGCGTTCGTGCGCCCCGGCCACGGAGAGCTGACCGAGGTGTCCGCACACCCGCACGGGCTGGCGCAGTGCGCCGGGTTCGTCACGGGGACCGGGTTGGCGACCGCCCCGGCGTCGTCCAACGCTGCCGCCTGCCGCGACGCGGGTCCGGGGACCATCGCGCTGGGCCCCACGATCTGCGGCGAGCTCTACGGTCTTGAGACCTACGCGACGGCGGTCGAGGACTTCCGCGGCGGCCGTACCCGGTTCCTGGTCCTGACGCGGCGGAGCGCGGCAGAGGCGCACCTGGCGCGCTCACGTGACGCCGGCGTGACCGCCTGGCGGACCATGGTGGCCATCACTCCCCCCGTGACCGGGCCGGGCGTGCTGGCCCGGATCACCGCCGCGTTCGGCGACCGCGGCGTGAACATGTCCAGCCTGATCACCCGGCCGCTCAAGGCCCAGGAGAGCAAGTACGTCTTCGTCGTGACGTTCGACGAGGCCCCATGGGACCAGGGCGCACGCGAGGTGCTGAACGACCTGCTCGCCGCGGGCGACTCGCTCAAGACGCTCGGCCTGTTCCCGGCCGGCGCCGGGTTCCGGGCACTGGACGGCGTGCTCGACCCGGACCACGCCCCGGTCGGCTCCGTGTCGGCGAAGGACCCGGGGCCCGCGCAGGGCCGAGGGCTGCTCTGGTGAGCGGCCTCGGCGCCCAGAGCGGCCCGGTCGGCATCGTGGGCCTCGGCCTGATCGGCGGCTCCCTGGCCAGGGCCCTGCAGGCGGCAGCCGTGCCGGTCGTCGCGACGGACCCGGCCTCTGCCCCGGAGGCGCGCGCGGCGGGCCTCTCCGTGGTGGACGACATCGCGGGGTTGGCCGCCCACCGGCCCGAGATCGTGGTGCTCGCCGCGCCGCTGCGCGCCATGCGGGCCGTCGCGGGCGATCTCGCCGAGGCGCTCGCGGGGGAGCAGGGCTGGGACCCGACGGTGACCGACGTCGGCTCGGTGAAGGCCCCCGTGCGCGAGGCGGTCGTGGACGCCGGGCTGGGTGACCGCTACGTGGGTGCGCACCCGATGTCGGGGACGGAGCGGAGCGGTTTCGGGGCGTCGTCGGCGGAGCTGATGCAGGGCATCCCGTGGGCGGTGACCTGTGCGGCGGCGGCAGCAGAGGTCGCGGGGACCGACCCCGCCCGCCTGGAACGGGTGCTGCGCCTGGTCACGGGCCCCCTCGGGGGAACGGCCGCCGTGCTGACCGACGAGCTGCACGACGAGGCCGCCGCGCTCGTGTCCCACGTGCCGCACGTTCTCGCCACCCAGCTGCTCGGGGCGGTGGCGAGCGCGCCGGTCCGGGACCTGGCGCTGGGACTCGCGGCGGGATCGTTCCGGGACGGCACCCGGGTGGGGCTCACCGACCCGCGTCGCACCGAGGCGATGGTCACCGAGAACGCCGCCTGGGTGGCCCCTGCGCTCCGGCTCGCGGCCCGGGAGATCGAGCGGCTCGCCGAGGCGCTGGACTCGAACGCGCCGACCCACTGGTTCTTCGACCGCCCCGACCCGGTGCGAGAGCTGATCGGCCGCCCGGGCGGGCCGCGCGTGACGGGCCTGCACCCGGGCGACGGGGCGCGAGGCGACGTCGGGCCGGACATCGAGACGGTGCGGCTGACGGGCGACTGGCCGGCGGAGCTGGTGGCCCGCTGCGCGGCGGGGGCCGTGGTGCTCGGCGTGGATGCCGGCGAGGCGCTGCTGCGGTAGCCGGGGACGGATCCCCCGTGAGAGGACAGAGAACTGTCCACACCGAGGGGATTCGTGCCGCCACGGTCTCTCATAGGTTCTCCAGCGACGGCGTGAGTGCGTCGCCGCAGGTCGAGAACTGGAGGACAAGGGTGTTGAAGACAACGCGACGGTCAGCGGGAGCCGGTAATCCCAGGAGGTTCGCCGGCGTGGTGATCGCGGCGGCGCTCACCGTCGCGGTGGCGGCCTGTGGCGGGGTCCCGGAAGGCGGCGCGACGAGCGACGCGTCACCGGGGGAGACTGCCTCCACGCCGAACATCACCTGGGGCGAGTGCCCGGCCCTGCCCGAGGGCGAGGGCGAGGGCACCAGGCGCGACCCGCGGCTCACCTGCGGAACGCTGCTGGTTCCGCTCGACTACCAGGACCCCGGTGGCGAGCAGATCGAGCTGGCCGTGTCGAAGCTGCCGGCAGCGAAGTCCGGCGACCGCCGCGGTGTCCTGCTGCTGAACCCGGGCGGCCCGGCGCTGCCCGGTCTGGACACACCGGGCGCCGTGGCGCCGACCCTGCCGTCGTCGGTGCTGGCGGCCTACGACCTGATCGGCTTCGACCCCCGCGGGGTCGGGCACAGCACCCCGCAGAGCTGTGGTCTCGAGGACCCGTCTCTCGCCGGCCTCTTCCCGTACCCGGCCGCGGACGGCTCGATCACCGCGAACGTCGACCGGGCCCGCGGCCACGCCGACCTGTGCGCGACCAACGCCGGCGAGAAGCTCCGGTACTTCACCACCGCCAACACGGCCCGCGACCTGGACCGCATCCGTGCGGCACTCGGTGAGGACCAGATCTCCTACTGGGGCCAGTCCTACGGCACCTACCTCGGCGCCGTCTACTCGTCGCTGTTCCCTGAGCACGCCGACCGGGTGGTCCTCGAGGGCAACGTCGACCCCACGAAGGTCTGGGCGAACGCGAAGGACAACTGGGGCAAGGCCATGGCGGACCGCTTCCCCGACGCGGCGCAGGTCGCCGCGGCGCAGGACGCCACGCTCGGACTGGGCGGCACCGTCGACGAGGTGACCCAGAACTACCTCGAGCTCGTCGACCGCCTCGACCGCGCTCCCGCGCCCGTCCCCGGCACCGAGCTGGCCCTGACCGGTGCGATGCTGCGCACCCTCACCTACAGCCTCCTGCTGAGCAACGACTCGCTCCCGATGCTCGCGCAGCTCTGGAAGGCAGCCGCCGGGCTGGCCGACGGCGCGCTCACCGAGGCGGACGGCGAGGTGCTGCAGCAGGTGTTCGCCGGGCCGCCGCCGACCCCTGGCGTGCCCGCGGACAACCAGGCCACCATGTTCCTGGCACTGACCTGTGGTGA
Organism: Promicromonospora xylanilytica; assembly: GCF_054782895.1. Classification (NCBI taxonomy): domain Bacteria; kingdom Bacillati; phylum Actinomycetota; class Actinomycetes; order Micrococcales; family Promicromonosporaceae; genus Promicromonospora; species Promicromonospora xylanilytica. The sequence continues at coordinate 53,433 of NZ_BAAGRP010000016.1, read as the reverse complement.
CGCGCGGTGGTCCGACGACGTCGACGACTACGCCCGCCGCACCGCCCAGGACCGCGCGGCCTGGCCGCTCAGCGCGGGGATGCCCGCCAACATCTGGGCGTGCGCCTTCTGGCCCGAGCCGGTCGAGGAGCCCGTCGCCGTGACCGACGAGGGACCGCGCAACACCCTGATCCTGCAGAACCGCAGGGACAACGCCACACCGTGGGAGGACGGCCTCGGGCTGTACGAGGTCCTCGGCCGGCGGGCGGCCTTCGTCGGCGCGGAGAACGGCGGGCACTACGTCTACGGCCAGGGCTCCACGTGCGTGGACGAGGCGACGGTGACGTTCCTGACCACGGGCAGGCTGCCGGACGAGAAGGTCGTCTGCGCCGACGTCGCTCCGCGGTGACCGTGCCCGCCGGCGGTAGGTGCCGGTAGACGGGGCTCCTGATGGCACGGCGGTGTACGACGGCCGTGCCACCGGGAGCCCCGTCGCCGTGCCCCGACGGCCGCGCTCACAGCGCCGCCGCCAGGGCGCGGCCCGTCGTGCGGCCCGTGAAGAGGCAGCCGCCCAGGAACGTGCCCTCCAGCGCGCGGTGCCCGTGCACGCCACCGCCGCCGAAGCCCGCGGCCTCACCCACCGCCCAGAGGCCCTCCAGCACGTGACCGTCCGGGGTGAGCGCACGGCCCGTCTCGTCGCACCAGAGCCCGCCGAGCGTCTTGCGCGTCAGTACCGACAGGCGCACGGCGAGCAGCGGCCCGTCCTCGGGATGGGTGAGGGAGCGCGGCGGTGCCACCCGGATCGCCTTGTCCACGATGAAGTGTCGCGCGGCCGCCGTCGCCACGACCTGCGGGTCCTTGCCCAGCCCGGTGGCGACCTGCGCGTCGCGGGCGGTGATGAGGGCGGCCAGCGCCTCGCCGTCGACGTGCCCGGACGAGCCCTCGGTGGCCTCGGTCAGCGCGTTCATCTTCGCGGCGAGCTCGGCGGGAGAATCCGCCCAGAGGAACTCCTCCGACTGCTCGGCGAACGTCCGCACCGGCACGGACCTCCCGCGCACCCGTTCCAGCAGCTGCGGCACCGACTTGCCGGTCAGGTCGGGGTTCTGCTCGGAGCCCGAGAGCGCGAACTCCTTCTCCATGATCGTCTTGTTCAGCACGAACCAGGAGTGGTCGTCGCCGCGGGTGGTGACGTGCCGCAGCGCGCCGAGGGCGTCGAAGCCCGGGAACAGCGGGCCGGGCAGGCGGCCGCCGTCGGCGTCGAGCCAGAGCGACGACGGGCCGGGCAGGATCCGGATGCCGTGCTTGGACCAGACCGGCGAGTGGTTCGCGATGCCCTCCGGGTAGTGCCACATGCGGTCCTCGTGCACGAGCGCCGCGCCGGACGCCGCGGCGGCCCCGAGCATGAGCCCGTCCGTCGAGTCCGGCACGCCGGACAGCATGCGCTCCGGCAGGCGACCCGCGTCGGCGGACCAGTGCGCGCGCGCCAGGTCGTGGTTCGCGCCGATCCCGCCGCTCGCGACGACGACCGCGTGCGCCGACAGCTCGACCTCGCCGGTCACGGTGCGGCCGGAGGGCTCGCCGCGGCCGGCGTCGTCGTCGGCCAGGATCTCCGCGCGCACCCCGGTGACGCGGCCGTCCGTGGTGACCAGCGACGTGACCCGGTGCCGGAAGCGCAGGTCGAGCAGTCCCGCGCGGTTGGCCTCGCGGGCCGCGACGACGAACGGCTCGACGACGGCGGGGCCGGTGCCCCACGTGACGTGGAACCGCGGCACGGAATTACCGTGCCCGCCGGCCTGGTAGCCGCCTCGCTCCGCCCACTGCACCAGCGGGAACCAGCGCACGCCCTTGGCGTGCATCCAGGAGCGCAGGTCGCCGGCCGCGAACTCCACGAACGCCTTCGCCCACCGGTAGCCGTACCGGTCCGGGCCCTCACCGCGCTCGGCGCCGGGTGCGAACTGGGCGGAACCGAGCCAGTCCGCGAACGCGAGGTCGGCGGAGTCCTTGACCTTGAGGCGGCGCTGCTCGGGGGAGTCCACGAGGAACAGGCCGCCGAAGGACCACCAGGCCTGCCCGCCCAGCGACGCCGCGGGCTCCTGGTCGAGCAGGACCACCCGCCTGCCCGCGGCCGTCAGCTCCGTCGCGGTGACGAGCCCCGACAGACCCGCGCCGATGACGATGACGTCGGTGTCGACCGTGGCGGCAACGTCGTTGTTGTGGACGGAGTCAGTCATGAACGCACTGTAACCAGGACATACCTACCGCGCCGCACCCCGGAGGCCACATCGTGGGTGAACTACGTAGCACCGGGGGAGAGCAGCACCTGAAGGCTGAGGGCGTCCATCGTCACCGAGGTCCGCGGGCCCGCCTCGTCCTCCGGGACGAAGGGGAAGTCCCAGGAGGAGTCCCACACGAGCTCCCACGGCGCGTTGCCGTCGCCGTCCCGCTCGGGCAGCGTCACGTGGGCGTCGTCCAGGCCGCCGTTGACCACCAGGAGCACGTCCGCGTCCCCCGCCGTCGGGCCCGGCCGCAGCATCTGCAGCACGCGCCGGCAGGGCTCGTTCCACATGTCGGGCTCCATCAGGTCACCCGTCCGCGCGTACCAGAGCAGGTCCGGGTCGGACTCGTGCGGCCGGGGCGAGCCCAGGAAGAACGAGTCGGCACGCAGCGCCGGATGCTCGCGTCGCAGCCGCAGCAGGTACCGGGTGGTCTCCAGCAGGTCGTTCGCGGCGTCGTCCAGCGACCACCGCAGCCAGGAGACCTCGTTGTCCTGGACGTACGCGTTGTTGTTGCCGCCCTGGCTGCGCCCGAACTCGTCGCCCGCGGTGAGCATGGGCGTGCCGGCGGCGAGCAGCAGGGTGCCCAGCAGGTTGCGCTGCGACCGGCGGCGCGGGGGCACGATCGCCTGCCACGGTTCCGTGGTGGCGTCGTCACCCGTCGGCGTGTGGCCCTCGATCCCGTGGTTCCACGACAGGTTGTTGTCCGTCCCGTCGCGGTTGTCCTCGCCGTTGGCCTCGTTGTGCTTGTGGTCGTAGGCCACGAGGTCCGCGAGCGTGAAGCCGTCGTGCGCCGTCACGTAGTTCACGGAGGCCACCGGGCCGCGCACCAGCGGCGGGTCGCCCGGCCCGAACAGGTCGGCGCTCCCCGCGAGCCGCGTCGCGAGGTCGCGCAGCCCGAGCATCTCCTGCCCGCGCGCGCCCTGCTTGGGCGCGTCCAGCCAGAAGCCGCGCGCGGCGTCGCGGAACCGGTCGTTCCACTCCGCCATGGGCGACGGGAACGAACCCGTCTGCCAGCCGCCGGGCCCCACGTCCCAGGGCTCCGCCACCAGCTTGAGACCCGACAGCACGGGGTCGGTCTGCAGGGCCACCAGGAACGGGTGGTCCGGGTCGAACCCGACGTTGCCGCGGCCCAGGGTCACCGCCAGGTCGAACCGGTAACCGTCCACGCCCACGGTCTCGGCCCAGTACCGCAGCGAGTCCAGGGCCAGCTGGATCACGCGCGGGCGCCGGAAGTCCAGCGAGTTGCCCGTGCCGGCGACGTCGGCGAGCGCCGCCGGCGACGCGCCGTCGTGCAGGTAGTAGACGGGGTTGTCGAGGCCGCGCCAGGCCACGTGCAGCCCGTCGTCGCCGCCCTCGCAGGTGTGGTTGTAGACCACGTCGAGCAGCACCTCGATGCCGGCCTCGTGCAGCAGGTGCACCATGCCGCGCACCTCGTCGAGCACGGCCTCGGCGCCCTGCTCCTGTGCCGCGCGGGTCGCGTACGCGGCGTTGGGCGCGAAGAACCCGAGGGTGTTGTAGCCCCAGTAGTTCGGCAGGTCCTGGGCGGCGAGGCGCGGCTCGGCCACGCTCTTGTGGATCGGCAGCAGCTCGAGCGTGGTCACACCGAGGCTCAACAGGTGCTCGACGACGGCGGGGTGCGCCACTCCGGCGTAGGTGCCGCGCAGCTCGGCCGGGACGTCCTCGCGGAGCATCGTCAGGCCGCGCACGTGCGCCTCGTAGACGACGGTCTCGGCCCACGGCACGCGCGGCCGGGACAGGGGAGCGGGTGGCGGCAGCGGCGCGACGACGACGGAGTGCGGCACGTAGGGCAGCGAGTCGGTCTCGTCGGGCGCGCCGTAGGGGTCGCCGAGCCACCAGCCCGGCTCGCGCTCCGTGGACACCGAGCCGACCACCTCCGGCCCGTAGCGCAGCCGGCCGGCGAACCCGCGGGCGTACGGGTCGATCAGCAGCTTGGCCGGGTTGTGCCGCAGCCCGGCGCGCGGGTCCCACGGTCCGTACACGCGGAACCCGTAGCGCTGGCCGGGGGCGACGTCGGGGACGTGCGTGTGCCAGACGCCGTACACGGGCCCCACCATCTCGACGCGTCGCTCGGTGTACCGGTCGGGGTCGTGCTCGTCCAGGGACGGGTCGGCGACGTCGATGAGGCACAGGTCGACGGCGGTCGCGTGGGACGCGAGGACGGCCGCGTCGATGCCGCCGTCCGGCGTGACGTAGACCCCGAGGGGCGGCACGTGGCTCCGCCGGGCCGTCGGCCGGATGAGCGGCCGGACCACCGGCCGCGGCGCCGGGTCGCCCGGGGCGCGCTGCGGTTCTGCTCGTCGTGACTGCACCATGCGCCCAATCGTTGCAGGCCCGCCTGTGGACGGGATCCGTCACACGCCGCCCGACGTCGTACCGTTTACCTCATGCGCATCGTGGTCACCGTCAAGTACGTCCCGGACATCAGCACCGAGCGCGGTTTCGCTGGTGGTCGGGTCGTGCGCTCCGCTGCCGAGGGCACCCTCAACGAGCTGGACGAGAACGCCGTCGAGGCCGCGCTGCGGCTCGTCGAGGCCGAGCGCGAGTCCGGCGCCATCGGCCCGGACGACGGTGAGGTCGTGGTGGTCACCATGGCCGGCCCCGACGGCGACGTCGCGCTGCGCAAGGCGTTCCAGCTCGGCGTGGACCGCGGCATCCGCGTGTCCGACGACGCCCTGGCCGGCTCCGACTACTTCGGCACCGCCGCCGTGCTGGCCGCCGCCGTCCGCAAGGTCGGCGAGGAGGGGCCGGTGGACCTCGTGGTGACCGGCATGGCCGCGCTCGACGGCCTGGGCTCGGTGGTCCCGACGCTGCTCGGCGCCGAGCTCGGTCTGCCCACGCTGAACCTCGCCAAGAAGGTGGAGCCGGCGCCGGCGGAGGGCTCGGCGCGCGTGCTCACCATCACCCGCGAGATCGACGACGTGACCGAGCGGCTCTCCGCGCCGCTGCCGGCCGTCCTGTCCGTGACGGACGCCGCCAACCAGCCGCGCTTCCCTGGCTTCAAGCTCATCATGGCGGCCCGCACCAAGGAGATCGAGGTGTGGTCCCCGGCCGACCTGGGGTTCGACACCGCCGTCGCGGGCACCACGGGTGCACGGACCGAGACGCTCTCCGCCGAACCGCGGCCGGAGCGCGCCGAGCCCGAGATCGTCACCGACAAGGGCGAGGGCGGCGTGGCGCTCGCCGACTTCCTGATCCGTAACGACCTGGTCTGACTGAGAGGCACCCGATGACCAACCGCACAGTCCTGGTCCTGCTCGACCCCGCGACCGAGGTACGGACCAGCGTGCTCGAGCTGCTCACCATCGCGCGCGGCCTCGGCCGGGTCGAGGCGGTCGCCCTGGAGGCCCCGACCGTGGAGGTGCTCGCGCAGCTCGGCGCCTACGGCGTCGAGACGGTGCACCAGGCCGAGCCAGCCCGCGCCGGCGTCCACGTGAGCGGCGACGAGCGGCACCTGCCGGCCGTCGTCGCCGCGGGCCTGGCGGCCGCCGTGCGCCGCACGGACGCCGACGTGGTGCTCCTGCCCACGTCGTTCGCGGCCAAGGAGGCCGCCGCGCTCACGGCTCACGAGCTCGGGGCCGGTCTGGTCATCGACGCGGCCGCCGTGGACGAGGCCGAGAACGGCCGGATCGTGGCGGGCAAGCGCGTGTTCGCCGGCGCGTGGGACACCCGGTGCGCGGTGACCACCGATGTCGCCGTGGTGACCGTCCGGGCCAACTCGGCGGTCGCGCAGCCCGCTGACGCCGCCGTCGAGCCGGTGACCGAGGGGTTCGCCGTCGAGGTGGCGCCGTCCGCGGTGACGCTCCTGGCGCGCGAGGTCAAGGCCGACACGAGCGGCCGGCCGCCCCTCGACCAGGCCGCGGTGGTCGTGGCCGGTGGTCGTGGCACCGACGGCGACTTCGGGCCCGTCGAGGACCTCGCGGACGCGCTCGGCGCGGCCGTCGGGGCGTCCCGCGACGCGGCGTTCGAGGGCTGGTGGGACTCCTACGTGGGGCAGACCGGTGTCACCGTGGCACCCCGCGTCTACATCGGCGCCGGCATCTCGGGCGCACCGCACCACCGTGGCGGCATGCAGGCCTCCCAGGTGATCGTCGCGGTGAACAGCGACCCGGAGGCGCCGATCTTCGAGATCTGCGACTTCGCGGTGGTGGGTCAGTTGGCGGACGTGCTGCCGCAGGCCGCGGCGGAGATCCGCAAGCGGAGGAGCTGAGGCGGGTCCGTGCGGGTGCCACGCCATTCTCCGCACACCACGCCATCCTCTGCCGTTTCAGCGCGTCAGCGCGGACGATGGCGTGGGTCGCGGACGATGGCGTGGCCCACTGGCCATGGGGCGGGTTGAGCGGTCCGTATCTCGTGGTGGAATGACGGGATGAAGCAGCTCGCGTCCGGACGGAGACCGCTGTCGCCCACGGAGCGGCGCCGCACGGCGCGGCACCTCCTGCTCGACGGGTTCGGCCTGGCGGCGCAGGAGAGCCTCGCCGCGTCGCGGGTGGTCGTCGTGGGCGCGGGCGGGCTCGGCTCCCCGGTGCTGCAGTACCTCGCCGCCGCCGGCGTCGGCACGCTCGGCATCATCGACGACGACGACGTCGAGGCGTCCAACCTGCAGCGGCAGGTGCTGCACTCCGCGGCCGACGTCGGGCGGGCCAAGACGGAGTCGGCCGCCGACACGCTGCGGGGGCTGGCTCCCGACGTCGAGGTGATCGCACACCGCGAGCGGCTGACCCGCGGCAACGCCGCGAGGATCCTCGGCGGCTACCACCTGGTGCTCGACGGCTCGGACACGTTCGAGACGCGCTACGCGGTGTCCGACGCCGCCGCCGGCCTCGGGCTACCCGTGGTCTGGGGCACGGTGCTCGGCTGGGACGGCCAGGTGAGCGTCTTCTGGTCGGCGGCGCCGGGCGGCCGGGCCATCACCTACCCGGACGTGTACGGACCGCAGCCGCCCGAGGGGGAGTCGTGCTCGACCGTCGGCGTGCTCAGCCCGGCGTGCGGCGTGGTCGGCTCGACGATGGCGGTCGAGGCGGTCAAGGTGCTGACCGGTACCGGTGACCCCGCACTGGGCCGCCTGCTGGTCTACGACGCGCGCACCTCCACGTGGGACACGGTCGAGCTGGCGCCGCCGGCCGGCCCGGACCCGCTGAACGCCGCGCCGGTGGCACCGGCGGCGGCCGCGCCGTCCTCCCGGGGACCGGGCCCGGACCCGGAACCGGACCCGGAACCGGACCCGGAACCGGAACCGGAACCGGAACCGCTGCCGGTGCCGGAACCGGCACCCGGCCTGCTCCTGCTCGATGTCGGCCTCCGGCCGGGCGCCGTGCCCGGCGCGGTGTTCGTGCGGCTGGAGGACCTCGCAGCCGGCAACCTGCCGCCCGAGCTGCTGGACCACCCGCTCGACGGGCCGGTGCTCGTGGTGTGCGAGCGCGGCCTGCGCTCGCGTGGCGCGGAGCAGCTGCTGCGCGCCGAGGGGTGGCGGGACGTCACGAGCCGCGCGATGCTCGGGTGAGGCACCCACCTGGACACGTCCCGTTCATCTGGGCGTACCGGACCTTTCGCGGGCGAGACACCGCCTGCTCCTAGGTTGACGTCGACCTACCCCCCAGCTCGGACCGGAGAACCTCCGATGACGATCGCTCCCGAACATCGCCAGCTGCTGACGGTGCACACGCACGCGCGCGGCAAGCGCAGCCCCGTCACCTGCCGTCTCAAGTGCAACGACGCGTGCCTTCACCCCGCTCCCAACGAGAGCGCCAACGAGTACTTCAAGGACGTCGTGAGCTCGGTGCTGTCCCGCCGCGCCATGCTGGGCACGATGGCGGTCGCCGCCGGTGCCGTGGTCATCGGCGCGCAGGGCGCCGGCGCGCCGTCGGCCGCCGCCGCGACCATGCCGGAGGGGCGCTTCCCCGGCCACGGTCACGGCAAGGGCCTGGCCTTCGGCGCGATCGAGCCGCAGCACGTCGACGTCGACCAGCTCGTGGTGCCCGACGGTTACACGTGGGACCCGATCATCCGCTGGGGCGACCCGATCCTGCCGGGCGCCCGCACGTTCGACCCCCACAACCAGTCGCCGGAGCAGCAGGCCAAGCAGTTCGGCTACAACTGCGACTACCTCGACATCCTGCCGTTCGACGCGGGCGACGACCGCCGCGGCACCCGCGGCCTCCTGGTGTCCAACCTCGAGTACACGAACGCGTCGATCATGTTCCCGGCCACGGAGAAGTACTGGGAGACCGACGCCGCCGGCAACGTCACCGACACCAAGAACGCCTACGCCCGCGCCATCGAGCGCGCCGCGCACGGCATGGCCGTCGTCGAGGTCCGCCGCAAGGCGCCCGGCAAGCCCTGGTCCTACCAGCGGATCAGCCCGGTCAACCGCCGCATCCACATGGACACCGAGTTCGTCATCGACGGCCCGGCCGCAGGCACCGACCTGCTCAAGACCGCGGCGGACCCGACGGGCACCCGCGTGCTGGGCACCATGAACAACTGCGCGGGCGGCACCACCCCGTGGGGCACCGTCCTGTCGGGCGAGGAGAACTTCAACGGCTACTTCGTGGCCGCCGGAGCCAATCCGACCGCTGACGCGCGCTACGGCATCGGCCGCTCCACCAGCTACAACTGGGAGGCCGACGACCCGCGCTTCGGCGGCGGCGCCGGCTACGAGAACGAGTCGCACCGCTTCGGCTGGATCGTCGAGCTCGACCCGCACGACCCGTCCGCCCCGCCGGTGAAGCACACCGCCATGGGCCGGTTCAAGCACGAGGGTGCCAACGTCACCCTGTCCCGCCGCGGGCACGCCGTCGCCTACATGGGTGACGACCAGGCGTTCGACTACATCTACAAGTTCGTCTCCAAGGACCGGGTCGCCAAGGGCAGCTCGCGGTGGGCGCGCGCGCACAACAAGACGCTGCTCTCCGAGGGCGACCTGTACGTCGCCAGGCTCACGGGCGACTCGCCCGCCGCCGAGATCGACGGCTCCGGCGCGCTCCCGTCCGACGGCGCCTTCGACGGCTCCGGCGAATGGCTGCCCCTGGTGCTCGACGGCGTCAGCCAGGTGGACGGCATGTCCGTCGAGGAGGTGCTCGTCTACACGCGCCTGGCGGCGGACACCGTCGGCGCCACGAAGATGGACCGCCCCGAGGACGTCGAGATCAGCCCGGTCACCGGCCGCGTCTACGTCGCGTGCACCAACAACTCGGGCCGCACGCCGGGCAACGCCGTCGAGGGTGCCACCGAGTCCAACCCGCGTACCCACAAGGTCATGAACGGGGCCACCACCAACGGCAACCGTGACGGCCACGTCGTCGAGATCATCCCGTCGGGCGACCAGACCTCCACCCGCTTCACGTGGAACCTGCTGCTCGTCGCGGGCGACCCCGCCGTCGAGGGCACGTACTTCGCGGGCTACCCGAAGGACCGGGTCTCGCCGATCTCCTGCCCGGACAACCTCGCGTTCGACGCCGAGGGCAACCTCTGGATCTCGACCGACGGTCAGCCCAGCTCCAGCGGCATCGCCAAGTGCGACGGCCTGTTCAAGGTGCCGGTCGCGGGCCGCGAGCGCGGGCACGTCCAGCAGTTCCTCTCGGTCCCGGCCGGCGCCGAGACCTGCGGCCCGGTCATCGACTCGCGTGACGGCATGGTCTACGTGAACGTGCAGCACCCGGGCGAGGACGGCACGTTCGACGCGCCGCAGTCGTTCTTCCCCGACTACGTCGCGGAGGGGGCGCCGGTGGAGGCCGGCGACTTCCGCGGCCCGCGCCCCACGGTGGTGCAGGTCTACCGCGACCGTGGCCACGGCCGCCCCGGCCGCTGACCCACCACCCGCTGACCGTAGAGTGCCGGCCGTCTGTGCCCCGAACAGGGATCACCGCACAGGCAGCCGGCACTCGACGGCTTGGGGGCTGGGCGCGAGGTGAGCATCTCGCGTCATCTCACAGCCCGGGATGCGATCCGGGGTTCCCGGCGTTCGTAGACTTGATGACCGTGACCACCCCGCCCCCCGAGCCCGCACGCACACCCATGACGGTGAGCGGCGCGCACGGCACACCGCCCCGCGAGCCGGACGGTGCGTACCTCGACCACGCCGCGACCACGCCCATGTCGGCCGCGGCGCTCGCAGCGTTCGTGGCCGCGGCGCAGCGCACCGGCAACGCGTCGTCGCTGCACTCCGCGGGCCGCACGGCCAGGCGCGCCGTCGAGGAGGCACGGGAGACGCTCGCGAAGGCGCTCGGCGCCCGGCCCAGCGAGGTCATCTTCACGGCGGGCGGCACCGAGGCCGACAACCTGGCGATCAAGGGCATCTTCTGGGGCCGGCGCGCGCAGGACACCCGCCGCTGCCGCATCCTCGTCTCCGCCGTCGAGCACCACGCGGTGCTCGACCCGGCGTTCTGGCTCGCGGGCCACGCGGGCGCGGAGATCGTGCTGCTGCCCGTCGACGGTGAGGGCCGGCTCGACCTCGACGCCCTCCGCGCGGAGCTCGCCGCCCACGCCGACGAGACCGCGCTGATCAGCGTCATGTGGGCCAACAACGAGGTGGGCACCCTCCAGCCCGTCCGCGACGTCGTGCGTGCGGCACGCCCGTACGGCATCCCCGTGCACACCGACGCCGTGCAGGCGGTGGGCCAGACCGAGGTGGACTTCACCGGGTCGGGCGTGGACGCTATGACGGTGAGCGGCCACAAGCTGGGCGGCCCCGTCGGCGTCGGCGCGCTGCTCGCCCGGCGCGACCTCGCGCTCGACGCCGTGCTGCACGGCGGTGGCCAGGAGCGTGGCGTGCGCTCCGGCACCCTGGACGCGGCATCGATCGCGGCCTTCGGCGTCGCCGCGCACCACGCCGTCGGGTGCATGCCGGAGCGTGCCGCCCGGCTCGCCGCGCTGCGCGACGACCTCGTGGCCCGGGTGCGCGCCGCGGCGCCCAGCGCCGTGCTGCGCGGCCCGGAGCCGACGCCGCACCCGACGAGCGAGCCGGACGCACCGCGCGGCACGGGCCCGGTCGACCGGCTGCCCGGCAACGCCCACTTCACCTTCCCCGGCGCGGAGGGCGACTCCCTGCTGTACCTGCTGGACTCGGCGGGGGTGCAGGCCTCGACCGGGTCGGCCTGCCAGGCGGGCGTGCCGCAGCCGTCGCACGTGCTCCTGGCGATGGGCGTGCCCGAGACCGAGGCGCGGGGCGCCCTGCGGTTCTCGCTCGGGGCCACGTCCACGGAGGCCGACGTCGACCGCCTGGTGGCCGCGCTGCCCCAGGTCGTCGCGCGGGCCCAGGCCGCCGGACTGGTGTCCGGCCGTTCCATCGGAGGCATGTCATGAGGGTGCTCGCCGCTATGTCCGGCGGTGTGGACTCCGCGGTCGCCGCCGCGCTCGCCGTCGAGGCGGGGCACGACGTCGTGGGCGTGCACATGGCGCTGTCCCGCAACCGCGACCAGTTCCGCACGGGGTCACGCGGCTGCTGCTCCATCGAGGACGCTGGCGACGCGCGGCGGGCCGCCGACGTGCTCGGCATCCCGTACTACGTGTGGGACCTGTCCGAGCGGTTCGAGGACACCGTGGTGGCCGACTTCCTCTCGGAGTACGAGGCCGGCCGCACCCCCAACCCGTGCGTGCGCTGCAACGAGCACATCAAGTTCGAGGCCCTGCTCGACAAGGCGACCGCCCTCGGGTTCGACGCCGTCGCCACGGGCCACTACGCGCGCATCGAGACGCGAGAGGTCGCGCTGCCCGACGGCGGCCGGCGCACCGTCCGCGAGCTGCACCGCTCGCCGAACGACGCCAAGGACCAGTCCTACGTGCTCGCGGTCGCCGGGGCCGACCGGCTCGCGCGCGCCATGTTCCCGCTCGGCGGGTTCGCGTCCAAGGACGAGGTACGGGCGGAGGCCGCCCGCCGTGGGCTGTCGGTGTCGGCGAAGCCCGACTCCTACGACATCTGCTTCGTGGCCGACGGCGACACCCGCGGCTTTCTCCGGTCGCGCCTTGGCTCCCGGCCCGGCGCGGTGGTCGACACCTCGGGCGAGGTGGTGGGCGAGCACGACGGCGCGTACTCCTTCACCGTGGGCCAGCGCAAGGGCCTCGGCCTGGGGCGGCCGGCCGCGGACGGCAAGGCGCGGTACGTGGTCGACGTGCAGCCCACGACCAACACCGTGGTGGTCGGGCCCGCCGAGCTGCTGAGCGTGGACCGGATCACGGGGGAGAAGGCCCTGTGGTTCGACGGCGTGCCGGCCGACGTCGTCCCCGACCCGGACGGCTGGTTCGAGGCCGAGGTGCAGGTGCGCGCCCACGGTGCGCCGGTCCCTGCGCGGGTGCGGTCGATCGCCCGCCTCGACGGCACGTATGGTGACGGCGTCCCGGGAGGCGAGGCGCCGGACGCCGAGGGTCCGTCCCAGGCGGCTCCCGCGATGGAGATCGAGCTGACGGGCGCGCCCCTGCGTGGTGTCGCGCCGGGCCAGTCGGTGGTGGTGTACCGCGGTACGCGCGTGCTGGGCCAGGCGACGGTGGCCCGGTCCTGGCGGTCGCCGGTCACTGACCGAACGCGCTGACCTCGGTCCCTGGGACGAGACCGCGGACAGAATCGCGGACAGAATCGCGGACAGAGGAGACCTGATGAGTGCTGTGAGCGGCCATGGGCCGTGGCCCGGGGCGGAGCGTGATGTCCTCGAGGCGCAGCAGACGGCGCTCGGGGAGCTCGCCGAGCTGCCGACCGGTATCGACGCCGTGCCGTTCCTGACGCAGCTCACGCAGCGCGGTCCCGGCGCGGACGCCCTGGGCCGCACGGCGGTGCGCCTCGCCGAGATGCCGGTCGAACTGGGCCCGCACGGCTGGAAGCTCACCGAGCGGCCCGGCGTCGACGCGCGGCGCGCCGACGCGTTCTGGCGGGAGGACCTCGGCGCCCTCGCCATCGCCGCGCACGGCCACACGGGCCGGCTCACGGTGGAGCTGCTGGGGCCGTGGACGCTGGCGGCGCAGCTGTGGTCGGCGCGCGGGGACCGCGTCCTCGCCGACGTCGGCGCCCGGCGCGACCTCGGCCTCGCGCTCGCCGAGAGCGTGCGCACGCTGGTGTCGGACGTGCTGGACCAGGTGCCCGGCGCCGAGGTGACGGTGCAGCTCGCGGAACCGCTGCTCGGTCAGGTGCACGCGGGCGTGCTGCCGACGTTCTCCGGCTTCTCGCGCCTGCGGGCGGTGGCGGGCCCCGACATCGTCGACGGCCTGGAGCCGGTGCTCGCGGCGGTCCGGGACGCGGGCGCGCGGTCCGTGGTGCACCTCGGGGGAACCTGGGTCGGAGTACCGCCCGTGGTGCTCGCGGGTGCCGACGCGCTGGGCCTGGACCTGGCCGACGTCGGGCCGGGCGGCTGGAACGAGCGCGCCTGGGAGCTGGTGGCCCGTGCCATGGAGCGCGGCACGGGGCTCTGGGCCGGGCTGCCTCCGGTGCAGGTCTCGCAGTGTGCCGGCCCGGCGCTCGGCGAGCTCGCCGACCTCGTGGCGGTCCCGTGGCGCCGGATCGGTCTGTCCGCCGCGACGCTCGCCGACGTGACGCTGCTGGCCGCGCCCCGCCAGTCGCTCGGCTCGACCGACGCCCACCGCGCCGAGCTGGCCAACCTGGGCCGCGTGGCGGAGACCCTCTCGGAGCGCGCCGAGGCGTAGGCCCGGGCGGCTCACTTGCCGAGGCGGTTCCAGAGGAACGTCCAGTGGGTGGCCGCCATGTACGCCGCCTGCGCGTTGTTGGCCGCGCCGCCGTGACCGCCCTCGATGTTCTCGTAGTACGTCACGTCCTTGCCGGCGGCCAGCATCAGCGCGGCCATCTTGCGGGCATGGCCGGGGTGCACGCGGTCGTCCTTGGTCGACGTCGTGAACAGCACCGGCGGGTAGTCGCGTGTGGCGTCGAACAGGTGGTACGGCGAGAAGGTCCGGACGAACGACCAGTCGTCCGTGTCCGGGTCGCCGTACTCGGCCATCCAGGACGCGCCGGCGAGCAGGTGCGAGTACCGCTTCATGTCCAGCAGCGGCACGCCCACGATGATCGCCCCGAAGAGCTCCGGGTATCGCGTGAGCATGTTGCCGGCGAGCAGGCCGCCGTTCGAGCGGCCCTCCATGCCGAGCCGCGCCGGCACGGTGATGCCGCGCGCGACGAGGTCGCGCGCGACGGCGGCGAAGTCCTCGTACGCGCGGTGCCGGTGCTCCTTCAGCGCGGCCTGGTGCCAGGCCGGCCCGTACTCGCCGCCGCCCCGGATGTTCGCCACGGCGTACACCCCGCCGCGCTCCAGCCACGCGCGCCCCACGGTGCCGGAGTACCCGGGCAGGATCGAGTGCTCGAACCCGCCGTACCCCCACAGCAAGGTGGGTGCCGGCCCGGCCTCGCCCGCGACGAGGTCCGCCCGGCCGACGACGAAGTAGGGCACCCGCGTACCGTCGTCCGACTCGGTGAACTGCTGGCGCACCTCCAGCCCCGCCGCCTCGAAGTAGGACGGCGCCGACTTGAGCACCTCGGGCGCTGCCGCCGCCTCTCCGGGTCCTGCGTCCCGGGGCCCCCGCGAGGTACCGGAGCGAAGCGAGGACACTTCGTGGGGTGGGGCGACCGTGGTGCGTCCCAGCGTCGACGGGGTCAGGTAGCCGGTGGTGACCACCCAGACGTCGTCGGAGTCGACGACGTCCACCGCGCCCACGCCGACCGTGAGCAGCTCACCGCCCACGGGGAGCTCGGAGCGTGCCCACTCGCCGCCCGGGGTGGCCGCCGTGGGCGGGGTCAGCACGTGCAGCAGGTTCTTCACGTCGTCGAGCACGTTGAGGACCAGGTGGTTCCGGGTCCAGGTGATCCCGGCGAGCGACGCCGTCGGCGTCGGCTCGAAGAGGACCGTCAGCTCGCGGGACCCGGCCATGAAGTCGTCGAAACCCACGGCGAGGAGCGACCCGGCACGGTAGGTGGTGTCACCGAGCGTCCAGTCGTCCCGCAGACGCACCAGCATCCACTCCCGGTGCAGGCCGACGTTCGCCGAGTCGGGCACGTCGATCTTCGTCAGCGTCTGCCGGGGCGTACCGACCTCCGTGGCGAGGTAGGTCTCGCTGGCGTAGAAGCGCAGGGCGCGGTGGACCAGGTCGCGCTCGAAGCCGGGGGTGTGCGAGCGGGAGGCGCTGATGGACATGTCCTGCTCGGTGCCCTCGTAGACGAGGGTCGCCTCGGCCAGCGGCGTGCCGCGGCGCCACCGCTTCACCTGCCGCGGGTAGCCCGACGGCGTCATGGTGCCCGCGCCGAAGTCCGTGAACACGTACACGGTGTCCGGGTCGACCCAGGACATCCCGCCCTTGGCCTCCGCGCGGACGAACCCGCCCTCGCTCTCCGGCACGAACCGCTTGGTGACCAGGTCGAACTCGCGGGTGACGTCGGAGTCGGAACCGCCGGGCGACAGGTCGACCAGGGCGTGCCTGCGAGGCTCGCCCGCCGCGACCTGCTCCGGCGTCGGGCGCAGGACGCTCGCGCCGTGCCAGACCCAGCTCTCGCCCTCCTGCGCCGCGAGGGCGTCGAGGTCGAGGACCGTCTCCCACTCGGGGGCGTCGGTCCGGTAGGAGTCGAGCGTCGTGCGCCGCCACAGGCCACGCTGGTGCTCGGCGTCCTGCCAGAAGTTGTAGTAGTGCTCGCCCACCTTGGAGACGTGCGGGATCTTGTCGTCCGAGTCGAGGACCTCGCGCACCGCCCGCTCGGTCTCCGCGAAGGCGGGACCGCCGAGCACCTCCGCGCTGTGGGCGTTGCGCTCGCGGACCCAGCTCAGGGCGGCGTCACCGTCGACGTCCTCGAGCCACGCGAACGGGTCGGTGGCCGCTGGGTCGAGGGGGGTGGCCGGCAGAGCGGATCGGGGGGCGGTCTGGGTGTGCTCGACGCTCATGGGGAGCACCCTACGCGGCCGGTAGGTGGCCGGTCGCTGCGTCCGCGGCCGGTGTCCGCTTGCCGTAGGCTGGGCGCTGCGTGCCCGATTTCCGCCGTAATGTGGTGGTATCGGGTCAACGGGGTGCCGCAATCCTCGATGGCACTTATTTTCGCTCGTCGCACCACAGTCGTGCCCTTCCACGCGTGGGACGCGCTGTGGTAGAAACTGCACTCCAGGGGGTTGTTCGCTCCCTCCAGCCGAGTTCGTGGAGCAGGTCCCGGCATTTCGTCGTGTCCGAACTTCCCAAACTCTGACGAGACAACTATTAGGGGGATCGGCTCGGTGAGCTCGATGTCTTCTTCTCCTCCACCCAGCAGGCTGCGTCAGGTAGCGCCCTGGGTGTGCGTCGCCGGCGTGCTTGCCTATGTACTCGTAGCGCCCGTCCTGTTCACTGCCACCGGGGCCTCGTCCACGTGGCCCGCCTGGCTCGTCGGCATCGCCGCCGTCGGGCTCGCCGTGGCCGCCGCGCTGATCGCCGCGCGCTCGTCCCGGGACGATCTCGCGGCGCACGAGGACCTCGTCCTCGCCAACCGCCGCGCCGAGGAGCGTGCCCAGGCCGCCTCCGCGGCGCTCGACGCCCTCGCGAAGGAACAGCTGCCCGCGTTCCTCGACAGCGAACCCGCCCCGCCGCTGCCACACCTCCCCGGTGACGCGGGGGCACAGGCGCGCCTCGACGAGGCCGCCAGCATGCTCGCCCGGGTGCAGGAGGAGCGGGTCGCCCGTCGCGACGCCGTCCAGGTGGCCGTCGTCGCCCTGAGCCGCAAGGTCCAGGCCGCCGCGCACCGCATCCAGGAGGAGGCGGCGCGCATGGTGCAGCGCCACCCCACCGACCCGGACATCCTCCAGACGTCCATGCGCGTGGACCACGCGGCGGCCCAGCAGGCCCGCCAGGCACAGAGCCTCGCGGCGCTGTGCGGCGAGTGGCCCGGTCAGCAGTGGAGCGAGCCGCTCCCGCTGCCCGACGTCGTCAAGGGCGCCGCCAGCCGGATCACCGCGTTCCACCGGGTCGAGGTGTCGGGCGACCCCGGCGTCGCCGTCTCGGCGCGCATCGTGGAACCGCTCATCCACCTCGTGGCCGAGCTCCTCTCCAACGCCACGCAGTCCTCGCCGCCCACCACCCAGGTGCTCGTCTCGCTGCGCCAGGTGCAGCGCGGTGCGGTCGTCGAGATCGACGACTGCGGCGTGGGCCTCGACCTCAAGCAGCTCGAGCAGGCGCGCGACATCGCCTCCGGCAAGCGCGAGATCAGCATCACCGAGCTGGGCGAGATCCCCCAGACCGGCCTGGCCGTCGTCGGCACCTACGCACGGCGCCACGGCTTCCGCGTGGACGTCACCGAGTCGGTGTACGGCGGTCTCCGCGCCATCGTCATGATCCCGGCAGAGCTCACCGAGGCAGTGGTGCCCACGGGCATGCTCACGCCGGCGGCCACCCTGCCGAGCGCGAGCACCCCGTCCACCGGGGTCTCGGCGCTCGCGTCCGGACGGAGCGCCACCGCTGTCGTCGAGTCGCCGCTCGCGCCCGAGCTGCCCACCGCGAAGCCCGCGGAGGACGACGAGTGGCCGGCCCCCGCCGCGCCCGACCCTGAGACCGTGGTCCCTGTCGAGCCGCTGGACGTGCCCGGCGACATGGTCGACGACGAGGAGGAGACGCCCGTGGCCGGTGCCCCGGTGAAGGCCCCTGGCGAGCTGCCCCTGCGTCCTGGGCGAGCCCGCCCGGAGGACGACGAGTTCCCTGAGCCGTCCGCACTCCCGCAGCGGCGGTCACGCCGTGGGGAGGCGGGAGCTCCCGACGACCGGACCAAGACCGCGGAGCCGCGTACCGAGGCTCCCGGTCCCGTGCAATCGGCCGAAGAGGCCGGTGAGTGGATGGGTGCCTTCTTCAGCTCGAGCGAGGCGCGGTTCGGGGACTCACCTGACAGCAGCGAACCGCCGGCTGGAGCCGGTGGACCTTCGGAGGACCGATGACTACGCAGGCCGACGGCATGACCAGCACCGACGGCAACAGCTGGATGCTCGAGCTCATCAGGAGTGTGCGGGGGGTCAAGCATGTTGTGGTGCTCACCTCGGACGGCCTGATGAAGGTTCGGACGGACCAGACCCCGCTCGACGTGGCCGACAAGGTCGCCGCGGCGTGTGCCGGACTCGCGGCACTGGGGATCGGAATGAGCAGGGAGTTCGGAAACAGCGACACGATTCGCCAGATTGTGGTGGAATTCGACGGTGGGTTCCTCTTTGTCCGGGGGGCCGGAGACGGCTCGCGCCTCGCGGTCGTCACCGACTCGGTGATCGACCCGGCGCTGATCGCCCAGCAGATGCAGGCCCAGGTCCTCATGATCGGAGAGCGCACCCTGGGCACGGAGCGGATCACCAGCTGACCCCGCACCGAGCGACGTCGAAGGAAAGCAGTGCTCGGACCTGGCAGGGTTCGAGTGTTCAGGCACCACCAGCTCGACCGATACCTGACCGACCGACAGGGGGCGAGGGGATGGACACCGAGGAGTACCGCGACCACCCGGTGCGCTCGTACGTGCTCACCTCGGGGCGGGCACACCCGTCGCGCAACACGCTGCGACCGGAGACCCTGGTCCGTGCGGTCGAGAGCCGTCCGGTGCTCTCGACGGCGGGCCGGCTGGAACGCGAGCTGGTGCAGCTGTGCCGAGGGACGCTCGCGCTCGCGGAGGTCGCGGCCTACCTGCAGCTACCCGTCAGCCTCGTGGCGGTCATGGTCTCCGACCTGGTCGACTCCGGGAACCTGACGATCCGTTCCAACCATCAAGCGCACGTCCTGCCCGGCAAGGACATCCTGGAGAAGATTCTCGATGGACTCCGCAAGCTCTGACCGCACCGCGCCTGGACAGCACCTTGCGCCGACCGTCGCCCGGTCGGTCAAGGTGCTGGTCGTCGGCGCCTTCGGAGTGGGCAAGACGACCCTGATCGGTGCGGTCAGCGAGATCGACCCGCTGCGCACCGAGGAGCGCATCACCACGGCGAGCGTCGGCATCGACCCGGGGCAGCCGAACAAGGAGACCACCACGGTCGCGATGGACTTCGGCCGGATCACCGTGACCGAGGACATCGCGCTGTACCTGTTCGGCACCCCGGGCCAGCGGCGCTTCTGGGACCTCTGGGCCGGCCTGGCCGACGGCGCCGTCGGTGCGCTCGTGATGATCGACACCCGGCACCTCGAGGACAGCTTCGAGGTCCTCGACCAGCTCGAGCTGCGCACCAAGATCCCGTTCGCCGTGGTGGTCAACCAGTTCCCCGACTCGCCGGCCTACCCGCTGGAGCGCGTGCGCGCGGCCCTGGACCTCCTGCCCGAGACCCCGATCGTGGAGTGCGACGCACGAGACCGGCAGTCCGCCGTGCTGACCCTCATCACCCTGGTCGAGCACGCCATGACCTTCCCGGTGTTCCAGAAGGTCAACGCGTGACGTTGGCCAACAGACTGCATCTGAGGCTGGAAGACGTCTCGGACCGGATGCAGCTGTCGGACATCACGACGGCCCGGGACCCGCACAAGCTGTACGAGCAGCTCCGTGACGAGTGGGGCCCGGTCGCGCCGATGGACCTGGAGCCGGGCGTGCCCGCCTGGCTCGTGCTCGGATACGACGAGGCGAGCAGCGTCATGCGCAACGAGCTGCTCTTCTCCCGCAACTCCCGGAGCTGGCGGTACGTGCAGGAGCGTTCCCTGCCGGCGGACTCCGGCGTCTTCGCCGCTCTCGCCCCTCGGGAGAACGCCTACTTTCTCGACGGGATGCAGCAGCGCCGCCTGCGTGCCCCGCTCGACGACGCCCTGAGCGGTGTCGACGAGAAGCGGCTCGCCCGCACCGTCGCGGTGACGTGCGAGGCGATCATCGACCGCCTGATGCCGCGTGGCGAGGCGGACCTCGTGAGCGAGTACGCGGTCTCCGTGCCCGTGATGGTCATGACCGAGATGTTCGGCATGAGCCTGTCCGACGGGAACAAGATGCACGAGCTCACCGAGGCCGTGTACGCGGGCAAGGAGCGGGCCCGTGAGGCAGCGGCGGAGCAGGAGTCGCTCCTGGCCGTGATCGTGGCGACCCACCGGGCGGAGCCGGGCGAGGACCTGACCACCGCCCTCGTGAACCATCCGAACCACGCGAACGACGTCGAGGTGATGGCCTCGATCGGCGTGATGTTCAGCCTGGGGCACGACGCCGAGATCGCGTGGATCGCCAGCACCCTGCACATGATCCTGACCGATCCGGCCTTCGCGGCCCGCGTGCGGCGCGGCCGTCTCGACCTGGACGACGCGCTGGACGAGGTCTCGCGGCGGCACCCGCCCGCTCCGCACGTGCTGCCCCGGTTCGCCCGGCAGGACTGCGAGCTCGGCGGACGCCGGATCGCCGTCGGCGACGCCCTGGTGCCCGCCGTGGCCGCTGCGAACGCCGACCGGGCCATCCGTACCGACGACCCCTGGGAGGAGCTGGGCAGCCGGTTCCACCTGACGTGGGGAGCGGGCGCGCACGCGTGCCCCGCGCACCGGATCGGCCCTCTCATCGGCCGCATCGCCGTGGACACCCTGCTGCGCCGCATCCTCGACATGGAGCTGACGGTCGCGGCGGACTCGATCAAGATGTCGGTCTCGCCGTGGTCGCGCTACCCGCGCAGCCTCCCGGTCCGGTTCACGTCCCCGGCCACCGAGGGTGGGCCGCGCGTCGAGCGCTGAACCCTACGACGCCTCGGGCGCCCGGGCCACGCTGGTGGCCCGGGCGCCCGACCCGTCTCCGGTCAGGAGTCGACGCGCTCCTTGACGGCGTGCTGGCTGATCCGGGCCTTCAGGCGCGGCACCACGCCCTTGTAGACCGACGGCTCGATCGGCAGGAGCCACTGGATCGCCTGGGCGCGCTGGCTGATGTTCACGCCGGCCTCGTCGAGGGTCTCGTCGATCTGGTGCATCGAGAACGGGATGACGTTGGTGCCACGGGCGTGCTTGCCACCGGTGCGCTTCTCCATCCAGGCCACGCGCTCGGCCACGTGCTTGCGTCGCTCCTCGACCGGGGGCAGGTCGACGACGCCGGCCAGGTATGCGGCGATCCAGATGGCGCCGGCCTCGGCGGACAGCGGCGAGAACAGCGACGAGTTGTAACCGGCGAAGGTCAGGTTCGGCACGCCCTCGGGCAGGATCTGGCGGTAGAGCTGGTAGTTGCCGTTGTCGTCCAGCAGGCGCGCGGACACGGCCTCGTCGAGGAACGGCACCCGCTGGTGGAACCCGGTGCCGCAGACCACGAGGTCGGCGGGGATCCGGTCCCCGTCGCTGAGGACGGCGACGGGCTGCCCGTCCTCGGCCTCGAACCGCTCGATCTCGGTGTCACGGTGCACCGTGATCGCGCCGCTGGCGATCTGCTCGTAGAACCCGTCCGTGGACAGCGAGACGGTGCTGTTCGCGATGTCGGCGAACTCGCCACGGGGGACGAGCCCCAGCTTCTTGAGCTTGAACTGCCAGGTCGCGACCGAGCCGATGCTCGAGAGCATGCTGGCGCGCACCTTGTCGCCCGGGCCGTGCAGGAACCGCTCCATCCCGTTGTCCAGCTCCTGGTAGCGGAACAGCGCCTCGCCCAGGCGGGACAGCAGGAGGTACTTCATGTTGAGGGTGCTCGCGATGCGCTTGGGCATCTTCCACAGGAGGCGTCGGGCCACGACCGTGGTCGACTGCGCCACGGGGCCGATCTCGGCGGCCACGTCGCACGCCGACTTGCCGTACCCGACCACGACGACGTTCTTGCCGCGGGCGTCGTCCAGCGTGTTGAGCTGGCTGGAGGCGACGAGCTTGCCGCCGGCACGGACGAGGTCGGCATAGCCCTCGTACTGCGGGAAGACCGGGTCGGAGAAGATCCCGTTGGCCACGACGAGGTGGTCGAACTTCTCGGGTGCCGAGACCGGGGCGCCGATGCGGCGGGCCGTGACCATCCAGCCGTCCTCCGCGTCGGTAGGCTCGGCGCGGACGACCTCCGTGGCCAGCCGCAGGTGCGGGCGCAGCTCGAACTTCGCGACGTACCGCTCCAGGTAGGCCTGGACCTGCTCGCCCGTCGGCCACTCGGGGTAGTCCCGAGGCATCGGCAGGTCGGAGAAGGCGTAGGAATCCTTGTTGTTCTGCGTCCGCAGGCCGGTGTACCGGCGCGTGGCGCTCCACACACCTCCGACGTCCGGCGCCTTCTCGAAGACGGTGACGTCGTGCTCGAACTCGCGGAGGATCTTCGCGGTGGCCAGTCCTGCGAAACCGGCACCGACGACGGCGATCTTCAAGGGGCCCCTGCTTTCAGTAGATTCCTGGCATTTTTCTCGAATGGTAGCGGGACGCCGGCGGTGTGCGATAGGGGCGGATCGAGGCGAATGCCCAGGTCGGCCACCCCTTCGTCACGGGCAACGGTGCCCGGCCGTCCGGATGTCAGTGGTTCAGTCCATGATTGTGTCTGTGAGCGAGACGACAGGCATCCCGGAAGCCACCGACAGCCCGACCGACGAGGCCGCGGCGCAGCGCCGGTGGGCCGACCTCGTGGCCCGGATCGAGGAGGACCGGCGGGCATACTTCGAGGCCGACGCGCCCGTCTCGTCCGACGCGGAGTACGACCTGCGGATGCGTGAGCTGCAGGAGCTCGAGGCGGCCCATCCCGCCCTCGTGACACCGGAGTCGCCCACGCAGAGCGTCGGCGGTGCCGCGGCGGCGGGGTTCGTCACGGTCGAGCACATCGAGCGCATGCTCTCGCTCGACAACGCCTTCAGCACCGACGAGCTGGCCGTGTGGGCTGAGAAGGTGGGCCGCGACCTGGGCACGGACCGCCCGGGCCTGCTGTGCGAGGTCAAGATCGACGGTCTGGCGATCTCCCTCGTGTACGAGAGGGGGCGCCTCGTACGGGGCGTCACGCGCGGGGACGGCCGCGTCGGTGAGGACGTGACCCGGAACGTGCTGCGGATCGCCCAGATCCCCCAGCGCCTCACCGGCGAGGACCACCCCGACGTGGTCGAGGTGCGCGGCGAGGTGTTCATCCCGGTGGCCACCTTCGCACGGCTCAACGAGCTGCAGGCCCAGCTTCGCGACCGCGCCGTCGAGGAGGCGCGTGAACGTTCCGGACGGCACGCCGGCGCCAGGGAGTTCGACGTGGAGAGGGCGCGCGTCGCGGCCCTGCGCCGGTTCCCGCAGTTCGCCAACCCGCGTAACGCCGCGGCGGGTGGCCTACGACAGCTCCTGGAGAACAAGGACGGGCTCGAGCTGGAGGCAGGCCTCGCCCGCGTGGAGGGCCTGCGCATGTACGCCCACGGCGTGGGTGCCCTGCAGTGGCAGGAGGGCGAGCACGCGGAGCTCGAGCGGCAGTCCGACGCCTACACCCTGTTCGAGCAGTGGGGCATCCCGGTCTCCCCGCACAACCGGGTCGTCGACGGCCTGGACGGCGCCCTGGAGATGATCGAGTACTTCCGCGAGCACCGGCACGACATCGAGCACGAGCTCGACGGGATCGTCCTCAAGGTCGACGCCCTGGCACGGCAGCGGCGGCTCGGGTCGACCAGCCGCGCGCCCCGCTGGGCCATCGCCTTCAAGTACCCGCCGGAGGAGGTCAACACGCGGCTGCTCGCCATCCAGATCGGGGTGGGTCGCACGGGCAGGGCCACCCCGTACGCCGTGATGGAGCCGGTCAAGGTCGCGGGGTCCACGGTGCGTCAGGCGACCCTGCACAACCAGGACGTGGTGCGGGCCAAGGGCGTGCGCATCGGCGACGTGGTGGTGCTGCGCAAGGCCGGTGACGTCATCCCGGAGATCCTCGGGCCGGTGGCCGCCCTCGCCGACGACGGCTACCCGCGCGAGGACTTCGTCATGCCCGCCGAGTGCCCGGAGTGCGGCACGCCCCTACGGCCCATGAAGGAGGCCGACGTCGACCTGCGCTGCCCCAACGCCGAGTCCTGCCCCGCGCAGGTGCGCGGGCGGGTCGAGCACATCGGCTCGCGCGGCGGCCTCGACATCGAGGCGCTCGGCGAGGTCACCGCCGCGGCGCTCACCCAGCCCGATGTGCCCGAGACGCCGCCCCTGGTTACCGAGGCCCAGCTGTTCTCGCTCACGCTCGACCAGCTGCTCCCGATCGAAGCGGTGGTACGGGACGCGGAGACGGGCCTGCCCAAGACGGACGACGACGGCGTGGTGCGCCGCCGCGCTCCCTTCCGCCGCCGGCTGACCCACGGCAAGGCGCAGCGCGCCGAGGCCGAGCAGGCGGGGGAGACCCTGCCGGAGTGGGCACCGTCGGCCAGCGCGACCAAGCTCCTCGACGAGCTGGAGCGCGCCAAGACGAAGGAGCTCTGGCGCAAGCTCGTCTCCCTGAACATCCGGCACGTCGGTCCGGTGGCGGCCCGGGCGCTCGCGGGCTGGTTCGGCTCCGTCGACGCGATCGAGGCGGCCTCGGAGCAGGAGCTCGCGGCGGTCGAGGGGGTGGGGCCGGTCATCGCCGCCGAGATCAAGGCCTGGCTCGCGGTGGAGTGGCACCAGGACATCCTCGCGGCATGGCGTGCCGCGGGCGTCGAGCTCGCCACGCCGGGGCACCCGGGACCCGCCGCGATGGCGGAGGCCGACACCGAGCCCACCGGGCCGCTCGCGGGGCTGACCGTGGTGGTGACGGGGTCGCTGGAGGACTTCACGCGCGACGGCGCCAAGGAGGCGATCATCGCGGCGGGTGGCAAGGCTTCCGGGTCCGTCTCGAAGAAGACCGACTACGTGGTGCTGGGGGAGAACGCGGGCACCAAGGCGGCCAAGGCGGAGGCGCTCGAGATCCCCACCCTCGACGAGGCCGGTTTCAAGGTGCTGCTGGAGGGCGGCCCCGAGGCGTTGTGACGCCACGCCGTCCGTGCGAACGGGGCTGTGCCCGGGACCTGCTCGGTCCGGAGCACAGCCCCGTTCTGGCGAGCCGTGACCGGACGGGGGCAACAAATGGCAACTGGTTGTCGCGGCTGTGTCAGGGACATAACGTCTGGCACGACACAAAGGGCACATCAGTGTTCTTCGTCTCACGGGCAGGCAAACCTCAACGGAGAGGCAGGCTGATGGACCGTATCTCAACCCCCGGACGAACCTCGTACCGGGCCAGCAAGTGGCTCGTCGCGGCAGTCAGCGGCGTACTCACCCTTCCTCTGATCGCCTCGGGCGCCAGCGCCGCGCCGGCAGCCGACGCGGCGGCCGCCGACGCGTGCGTCTACGGCTACTCGGCGAGCTCCTCGGTGTTCTTCGGGGCCGGCGACGCCGCCTCAGGGGTGCCGAACTACGACACCGGCGACGGATGCACCGTCATGGACGAGATCATGGCCGACGCGCCGTTCTCGACCCATGGCGAGTTCACGAGCACCGTCGCCCGGGTCGTGAACGGCCTGGAGCGGGCGGGCGTGCTCACGGACGCCGAGCGCTCCAGCATCTCGCAGGCCGCCGCGGTCTCCGAGGTCGGCGCCCCCCACCCGGTGACAGGTACCCGCTCGGTGGACCTCAGCAGGATCGGCCTGGTGGGCTTCACGGTGCGGGCCACGATGCCCACGGACGCGGAGGGGACCCTCGCGGCGCTCGCCGGGTGCGGCTTCCAGAACATCGAGCCGTCCGGACGCGTCGGCAACTTCTACGGGTACACGTCCGCGGAGCTCGCGCCGCTGACGGACGCCGCCGGGCTGGCGGTGCCCTCCATCGGCGTGAGCCAGTCGGACCTGGAGAACAACCTCGACGGCGTGATCGCCGAGGCGCAGGCGATCGGCGCGCAGTACGTGCGCATCTCGGGTTCCGGCAGCTGGACCCTCGCGGACTACTCGCGGACCGCCGCCGTCCTGAACGAGGTGGGCGCGACGCTCCAGGAGAACGGGATCACCGTGGCGTACCACAACCACGGGTACGAGTTCGAGACCGTCGAGAACGGTGTCAGCGGCTTTGACGTGCTGGTCCGGGAGACCGACCCCGAACTGGTGACCATGGAGCTCGACGTGTACTGGGCCGCGAGCGCTGAGGTCGACGCCATCGAGCTGTTCAACACCTACCCCGGCCGGTTCGAGCTGCTCCACCTCAAGGACATCGCGGCCGACGGATCCTTCGCCGACGTGGGCGAGGGCACCATCGACTTCGCCGAGATCTTCGCCGCCGCCTCGCTGGCCGGCGTCCAGTACGGCTTCACGGAGCACGACCGGCCGAGCCCGGACGGCATCACGTCGGCGTGCACCAGCATCGGCAACCTCGCCGAGCTGCGCTACTGAGCCATGCTGCCGGCCCGCACCCGCGGGCCGGCAGCAGGGCCAGTCACAGGGGAAGGCCGGCCGGCCCGTACGGGCCGGGTGTCAGTGTCGACATGCGCCAAGGAGGAGAACCAGGTGTGGACGCTCTCAGGATTCGCTGACGAGATATCGCCCGACTTCGAGACACAGTGCAGGGTGGCGGCGGCGCTCGACCTGAAGTTCATCGAGCTGCGGAGCGCGTGGGACACCAACGTCCTCGACCTGGACGACGCACAGCGTCAGCGCGTCAAGAGCCTGCTCCGGCAGTACGGGCTCGAGGTCTCGAGCATCGGGTCGCCGATCGGCAAGATCTTCGTGGACGAGGACTTCGACGCGCACCTCGAACGGATGCACCAGGCCGCGTACATGGCCGAGTACTTCCGGGCGCCCTACGTCAGGATCTTCTCGTTCTACGTCCGGCCGGGAACCGACCCGGACTCGTGCAGGGACGAGGTGCTGCGGCGCATGTCCGCGCTCACCAAGCTGGCGACCGCGGCCGGGATCGTGCTGCTCCACGAGAACGAGGAGGGCGTCTACGGGGACACCCCGAAGCGCTGCCTCGACGTCGTGGAGTCCGTGGGGTCGCCCCACCTGACGCTGGCCTGGGACCCGGCCAACTTCGTCCAGGTCGGCGTGCGTCCGTACACCGACGCCTACCAGCTGCTCCGGTCGCACATCGAGTACGTGCAGATCAAGGACACGAGACGCGGCACGGGGGAGATCGTGCTGCCGGGCCTGGGCGACGGCGAGGTGCGCGACACGGTCCGGGCGCTCCAGGCCGACGGGTTCGACGGCTTCTTCTCGCTGGAGCCCCACCTCAGCGAGGCCCACAGCCTCGGCGGCTTCTCCGGGCCCGAGCTGTTCACGGACGCCTGGGAGGCCTTCACCACCATGCTGCGAGCCGAGGGAGTGCCGTACACATGACCGCCGCAGACCCGCCGACCGCCTCGACGACGCCCCGAACGACCAGCACGGAGGACAGCCCGATGACCACCACAGAGGACCAGCGCAAGCGCGCGTCGTCCGCGCCGCCGACCACGCCGGCCGGTGTCACGGCGGTCCCCGGGCGCCAGGGGACCTCGGCCTGGGGACGTCTCGCCCGCCTGGCGGACGCGTCCTGGCGGCCCCTCGTCGTGCTCGGCGTGCTGTTCGCCGCGTGGTGGTTCGTCGCGTGGCGGGAGCTCGTCCCCGCCTACCTCATCCCCTCTCCCGGTGCGGTGGGGGAGACCATGGTCAACGACTGGGCCATGCTGCTCGAGCACACCTGGGTGACCACCCTCGAGACCATCCTCGGCTTCGTGATCGCCGCGGTGATCGGTGTGGCGACGGCGGTGCTCCTGGTCTACTCGAAGACGGCGGAGAAGTCGCTGTACCCGCTGATCCTCTTCGCCCAGGTCATCCCGAAGATCGCCATCGCGCCGATCCTGGTGGTCTGGTTCGGGTTCGGGCTCACGCCCAAGATCGTCCTCGCCGTGCTCATCGCGTTCTTCCCGGTCGTCGTCTCGGCGGTCGCCGGCCTGCGGTCCGTGGACCCGGAGCTGCTGGAGCTGTCGGCGACCATGGGCGCGTCGCGGTGGCGCACGTTCCGCAAGATCCGGTTCCCCGGCGCGCTCCCGCAGCTCATGTCCGGCCTCAAGGTCGCCGTGACGCTGGCCGTCGTGGGCGCTGTCGTCGGCGAGTTCGTCGGCGCCGACCGGGGGCTCGGGTACGTGCTGCTCCTGGCGAGCGGCAACCTCGACGCCCCGCTCCTGTTCGCCGACCTCATCCTCATGTCGCTCATCGGTGTGGTCCTGTTCGTCCTGGTCGAGCTGGCGGAGCATCTCCTGATCCCCTGGCACGCCTCACGCCGGGGCAACGTGGTGCTCGCGGCCTCCTGAGCCTCGTCCACCCCACCTTTCGTCCCGTCGTCTCACATGCCCAGAAGCTCACGGCCGCCCGTCGCGGCGGCCCGATAGAAAGGCCG
The DNA here is from genome assembly GCF_054782895.1 of Promicromonospora xylanilytica. Taxonomy (NCBI): domain Bacteria; kingdom Bacillati; phylum Actinomycetota; class Actinomycetes; order Micrococcales; family Promicromonosporaceae; genus Promicromonospora; species Promicromonospora xylanilytica. The sequence goes on along the minus strand of NZ_BAAGRP010000016.1, from coordinate 25,048 downwards.
TTCACATGCGTGCTGCAAAGCTCGGAGTCTCGTTGGCAGTGGTCAGCCTCGCCGTGGCGGGATGCTCGGCCGGCGGAACGCCCACCAGTGCCGCGGAGGGGAACGCCGCGGTGACCGTCACCCTGAACTGGGTCCCCTACGGCGAGCACGCCCCGCTCTACTACGGGGTCGAGCAGGGCTTCTTCGAGGAGGAGGGGATCGACCTGACGATCCAGCCGGGCAACGGGTCCGGGAACACCGTCCAGCAGGTGGCCCAGCGCAACACCGACTTCGGCTGGTCGGACACGCCCCCGCTGGCGAACGGGATCAGCTCCGGCATGCCGGTGCGGAGCGTCGGCGTCTTTCTCCAGACCGGGCCCAGCTCGGTCGAGTTCTTCGCCGACCAGGGCATCACGGAGCCCGCCGACCTGGTCGGCAAGACCGTCGGCGGTACCCCCGGTGACGCCATGTACGGCACCTTCCCGGCCTGGCTCGAGCTCAACGGCGTCGACCCGGCCGACGTGACGGTGGTCAACGTCGACGCGGCAGGCAAGATCGCCGCGCTGATCGAGGGCAAGGTCGACGCCATCCAGGGCTTCCATCACGACCAGGCGCCGACCATCGAGAACCAGTCCGGCGAGGACGTCGAGGCCCTGCCGTTCGCCGACTTCGGGATGAACCTGCTCGGCACCGGCCTGGTGGCGAACGAGACGATGATCCAGGAGGACCCGGAGCTCGTCGAGGCCATGGTGCGGGCCACCTCACGCTCGTTCCTCGAGGCCGCCGACAACCAGGAGGACGCGGTCAAGGCGATGGCCGACAATGCCGAGCAGGCGCCGGAGGAGAGCGTCCTGTCGGCTCAGCTCGCCACCACGATCGAGCTGCTCAACCTCGAGGAGGCGCCGGTGCCCGGCACCAACACGGAGGAGCAGTGGACGGACACCCTGACGTTCCTCTCCGAGAACACGGACTTCGACGGCGAGGTCGCGCCCGCCGAGTACTGGGACGGCACGTTCGGGGGAGACCAGTGATGGCAGCCACCGTCCTGGACGGATCGACGTCGCCCGTGACGACCGACCCGATCATCGAGGTCGAGAACCTCACGATGCGGTTCCGGTCGAAGCGGTCGGAGACCGTCGCCCTCGACGACGTCTCGCTGACGGTTCGCGCCGGTGAGTTCGTCACCATCGCCGGCCCGTCCGGCTGCGGCAAGTCGACGCTGCTCAAGCTCGTCGCCGGGCTCACCCCCGGTTTCGAGGGGAAGGTGCACCTGTACGGTGCGCCGGTCACCCGGCCGCAGCGCGAGATCGGGTTCGCGTTCCAGCGGTCGGCCCTGCTCGAGTGGCGCGGGGTGCGCAAGAACATCCTGCTCCAGGCCGAGATGCGGGGCATGGACCGACGGCTGGCGCAGCGGCGTGCGGACCACCTCATCGAGCTCACCGGCCTGACCGGGTTCGAGAAGGCGCTCCCGCACGAGCTGTCCGGCGGCATGCAGCAACGGGTCGCCCTGTGCAGGGCCCTCCTGCACGAGCCGCGCGTGCTGCTCATGGACGAGCCGTTCGGGGCGCTGGACGCGCTGACCCGCGAGCAGATGAACATCGAGATGAACCGCATCTGGCGCGAGACCGGGACGACGGTCGTCCTGGTGACCCACTCGGTGCCCGAGGCGGTGTACCTGGGCAGCCGGATCGTGGTCATGAGCGCGCGCCCCGGCCGCATCGTCGAGATGCTCGAACCCGGCCTGCCGGACGAGCGCGACTACGGCAGCACGCTCCGGGACCCCCGCTTCGCCCGCGCGGCGGAACGGGTCAGGGACCTGCTCGGGGCCACGCACAGCCCCGAGTAGGCGCACCCGCGAACCGTCACCCCGCGACCTCGAAGCCCTTCAGGAGGATCCATGAGCACGAGCAGCCTCGGCGTCGGCATCGTCGGCATGGGCAGCATCGGCACCATGCACGCGCGGGCACTGCGAGACCTGGACGATCGTGCCGCACTCGTGGCGTACAGCAGCTCACGCGTCGCGACACCCGAGGCGCTCGCCGGCTGGGAGGCGGCCCACCTCACGCCGGAGGGCGTGCTGGACCACCCGGACGTCGACGTCGTGGCGGTCTGCTCACCCAGCGGCACGCACGCGCGGCTGGCGCTGGCGGCGCTGGAGGCAGGGCGGCACGTCGTCGTCGAGAAGCCGCTGGCGCTGACGGTCGAGCACGCCGTGCGCATCTCCCGGGTCGCCCGGGAACGCGGGCTCATGGTCTCGACCATCTCCCAACGGCGGTTCGAGCCGGAGCACGAGCTGCTCAAGAGCGCCCTCGCCGAGGGCGCGCTCGGCGAGATCCGGCTGGCGACCACGCACGTGCACTGGTTCCGCGACGACGAGTACTACGACGCGGCGAGCTGGCGTACCACCGTGGAGCAGGGCGGGGGCTCCCTGGTGAACCAGGGCGTCCACAACGTCGACCTGCTGCGCTGGCTGTGCGGCCCGGTCGAGTCCGTGACGGCGCAGTACGGCACCCTCGCGCACGCGATGGAGGCGGAGGACACCACCGTCGCCACCCTGCGCTTCGCGTCCGGGGCGCTCGGCGTCATCACCACCACGACCGCGACACCCCCGGGACACCCGGCAACGCTCTCCGTGCACGGCGCTCGCGGCAGCGTGGAGCTCGGCCAGGGGGAGGTGCGCCGGTGGGAGGTGCCGGGGGTCCCCGCGCCGTCATCGGCGGCCGCCACCACGACCGGGGCGGCCGACCCGCTCGCCATCGGGCACGGCGGGCACCGGGCCCAGTGGGACAGGATCCTCTCCGCACTGGAGGGCTCGTCGCCCGTTCCGGTGGACGTCGACGACGCAGTCCAGACGGTTCGGCTCCTGTGCGCGATCTACGCGGCCGCGTCGACCGGAGAGGTGGTGCGACCGGGCGATCTGACCTGATCCCCAGCCCGCCCGACCGCATCCCAGCACGTCCGACCGCCTACCGCGACCGGCGTCGCGCCGGTGTGCCGTGCTGCCAGAAAACTTCCACCACAGCGACATTTCCCTACACAAAGGAGTGTTCATGATGTCTGCATCACGCCACAGAGCCGTGGCGGCCGTGATCGGGATGGCCGTCGCCTTCGGGTCCCTGGCCACCGCCTCGGTCTCCGCAGCGCACCCCGGCGCGGGGGACCACACCGACTCGTCGAGCTTCGAGAAGGTCCCGCTGGTGACGGAAGGGCTGAGCGACCCGTTCGAGCTCGCGGTCGCCGACGACGGCCGGGTCATCTACATCGAGCGCACCGGCGCGGTGAAGGTCGTCGAGCAGGACACGCTGCGCCAGACCACCGCCCTCGACCTCGACTACTCCCTCGACCTCCTGACCCAGTCGGACGGCCTGCTGGGGCTGACGCTGGACAACGACTTCGCCGAGAACGGGTGGCTGTACCTGCTGTGGAGCGACCCGGACGTCGCCAAGATGAACCTCTCGCGGTTCACCATGGGCGCGGACAACACGATCGACCCGGCGTCGGAGGAGCGCCTGCTCGACTACACGATCTGGCGGGGCGAGGGCCGCGCGAACTCGCACATGGGCGGCTCGCTGGCGATGGGCCCCGACGGCAACCTCCACGTGGCCACGGGCGATAACGCCGACCCGTTCGACCAGGCCGGCTACACGCCGATCGACGAACGTGACGGCCGCCGTGCGTGGGACGCGCAGGGCACGTCCGCCAACACCAACGACCTGCGCGGCAAGGTCCTGCGGATCCACCCGGAGGACGACGGGACGTACACGATCCCCGAGGGCAACCTGTTCACGCCCGGCACGGAGGGCACACGCCCGGAGATCTACGGGATGGGCTTCCGCAACCCGTTCCGCATCACCGTCGACCCGGAGACGAGCGCGGTCCTGGTCGGTGACTACGGGCCGGACGCCCGGGTGGCGAACCCGCTGCGCGGGCCGGAGGGCATGGTCGAGTTCATCCGCATGACCGAGCCCGGCAACCACGGCTGGCCGTACTGCCACGCGGACAACCAGGCGTACATCGACTACGACTTCGCCACCGGCGAGTCCGGCGAGGCGTTCGACTGCGCCAACCCGGTCAACGAGTCCCCGAACAACACGGGCCTGCGCGAGCTGCCGCCCAGCCAGCTGCCGCTGGTCTGGTACGGCTACGGCGAGTCGGCTCAGTTCCCGGAGCTGGGAACGGGTGGTGCCGCCCCGATGGCCGGCCCGGTCTACCGGTACGACGCCGAGAACCCCGTCAAGACGAAGTTCCCCGAGGCCTACGACGGCCACTGGTTCGTCTCCGAGTACGCCCGCAACTTCTACAAGGTGCTCTCGCTCGACGAGGCCACCGGTGACCTGCTCTCGATCGACCCGTTCCTCCCCGAGGAGACCTTCGTCGCGCCGTTCGAGGCGGAGTTCGGGCCCGACGGCTCGCTGTACATCATGGACTTCGGCAGCGGGCGAGGGGCTGGGCGAGGCAGCACCAACACCAACGCGGGCATCTACCGGATCGACCACGTCGCCGACGGCCGGCGCCCGGTCTCGTCGTTCACGCCCGACGTCGAGTCCGGCTCCGCCCCGCTCACCGTCAGCTTCGACGGAGCGGCCAGCAACAGCCCCGACGGGCTCGACATCACGTACGCCTGGGACTTCGAGAACGACGGCGTCGTGGACTCGACCGAGGTCAGCCCCGTGCACACCTACGAGGAGCGGGGGCAGTACTCCGCGCGACTGACCGTCACCGACAGCGACGGCCTCACCGGCGTCTCGGTCCAGAAGATCACGGCGGGCAACACCCGTCCGGAGGTCTCCTTCGACACGCCGGCCGAGGGCGGTTTCGCCGAGCTCGGGGACACCATCGGGTACTCGGTCGACGTCGTCGACGCCGAGGACGGCTCCACCGCTGCCGGAACCATCGACTGCGACCGCGTGACCGTCAACACCCAGCTCGGCCACGACACGCACGCGCACCCGCTGGACAACTACACGGGCTGCTCCGGGTCGGTCTTCCTCGACCCCGCCGACCACGGTGTCGGGCAGAACGTGTACGGGGTGCTCGGCGCGGGCTACCAGGACCTCGGCGCTGAGGGTGTCCCGGAGCTGACCGGCCAGGACCGCATCACGCTGCAGGTCAAGGACAAGGAGGCGGAGTTCTTCAGCGACAGCTCGGGTGTCACCGTCGCCGACGACCCGGCGGCACGCGGCGGCCGCCTGGTCAGCGACCTGGACTCCGGTGACTGGATCGCGTTCGACCCGGTGGACCTGACCGGCATCACCGGGCTCACGCTCGGAGTGGTGCCCGGTGCCGTCGGCACCACCGTCGAGGTGCGCGAGGGCAGCCCGACCGGGCCGCAGCTCGGTCAGGTACGGGTCGGTGCGGCGGCCGCGGACGGGCAGGTCGTCTCGCCCAGCCTCGACCTCGAGGGACACGACGGGACCACCACCCTGTACCTCGTGGCCAGCGACAAGGGGCAGGCGGCCGACAGGTCGCAGGCGTCCGACGCGGGCGACGCGCCGGCGCTCGACTGGCTCGTCTTCCACGGCCGCGGCGTCGCCGACGCCACCGCCCCGGTGGTCGAGGCGGAGGCCAGCCGCGAGGGCGGTGCCGGCAGCCTCACCGTCGACCTGTCGGGTTCCGCGGTCGCTCCGGAGGGCCGGGACATCACCTCCTACCTCTGGGACTTGGGTGACGGCACGACGGCGGAGGGCCAGGAGGTCACGCACGAGTACACGGCTCCCGGCCGGTACACCGCCCGGCTGATCGCCACGGACAGCGAGGGGACGAGGGACTGGACCACCGTGGAGCTGGTCGTCGCCGACAGCGGGCGATGAGCTGACGGCATGACCGGTCGGCCGGTCCGGACGCGTTGGTCGCGTCAGGGCCGGCCGACCGTGTGTCCGGCCGGTGCGGGGCCGCGCGGCAGGATTCACCCATTAACGGTGACTGCCTGACAACTTCTGGTTGACTCTCGACAGAAGTCTCTCGTAGGTTGCTAGCCGCAGGGTCAAAGCCGACCGAGGAGCCTTCATGCGTCAACGTGGAACCAAGACTCGCACGAGACAGTTAGCCGCCGCCGCCACCGCGGCGGCAGTGTCAGCAGTGATGCTGACCGGAGCCGTCCCCGCGGCGACGGCCGCGACGGACGATCTTCCGCCGCAGGAGCCGGGCGTCACGCTCCGCTCCTATGACCTGGCCCGCGACCTCAGCGAGCTGTGCACGCTGCGCTCGGGCCAGACACCGAACGTCGATCAGCTCAAGCCGACGATCGACTTCACCCAGGAAGCCGACTTCGGCCTGAGCGAGCGCTTCATCGCACACGCGCTCGCCAACCTGTCGGTGCCCTCGGCGGGCAACTACGAGTTCCGGCTCACGAGCGACGACGGCTCGCGCCTGTCGATCGACGACACGGTCGTCGTGGACCACGACGGCCTGCACGGCGAGTCCTCGAAGGAGGGCACCATCGCCCTCGACGCGGGCTACCACGACCTGCGCGTGGAGTACTTCGACAACACGAACGACAACATCCTGCGGCTCGAGTGGCGCCCGCCGGGCGCCGCCGACTTCGAGGTCGTGCCGTCGTCGGTGCTGAGCACCGAGGCCGACGTCGTGCGCGTGACCGCGCCGGGTACCAAGTACTGCGAGGGCCAGGACGACTCGGCGGGCGACGGCATGCGCCTCGACGCCGTGCACCCGGGCCTCACCCTCACGGACCTGCGCCCCGAGGGCTTCGAGCCCATGGTCGCGGCGCTCGACTGGACCGCCGACGAGCGCCTCGCCGTGGTCACCTCCGGCTCCGTGAGCCCCGGTGGCTGGGTCGAGAACCCCGAGCCCGGCGAGATCTTCCTGCTGGACAACGTCACGGGTGAGACCTCGAAGGAGGAGGTCACCGTCGAGAAGGTCGCGACGGACCTGTTCAACCCGATGGGTGTGGCGGTGATCGACGACTCGATCTTCGTCTCCGAGCGCGACGGCCTGACCGAGCTCACCGACCCTGATGGCGACGGCTTCTACGACACGCACAGCACGGTGGCCGAGTGGCCCTTCGGCGGCAACTTCCACGAGTTCGCCTTCGGCCTCCTGTACGACGACGAGAACTTCTACGTCAACCTCTCCGTCGCCATCAACAACGGTGGCGCCACCACGGACCCGCAGCCCGCCGAGAACCGCGGCAGCACCATCAAGATCAACCGCGAGAGCGGCGAGGTCGACTACGTGGCCGGCGGTCTGCGTACCCCCAACGGCATGGTCAAGGGCCCGGACGGCGAGCTGTTCGCGATGGACAACCAGGGCGCCTGGCTGCCGGCGTCCAAGCTCGTGCACGTCGAGCAGGGCAAGTTCTTCAACCACTACACCAACCCCGCCGGGCCGTTCGACGACCAGCCCGTCTCGGCTCCGGCGCTCTGGGTGCCGCAGAACGAGATCGGCAACTCGCCGAGCTCCCCGGTGTCGCTCGAGGAGGGTCCGTTCGCGGGTCAGCTCGTCTTCGGTGACGTCACGTACGGCGGCCTGCAGCGCGGCTTCCTCGAAGAGGTCGACGGCGAGTACCAGGGCGCGGTGTTCCGCTACTCGGCCGGCATGGAGGCGGGCGTCAACCGCACCGTCGTCGGGCCCGACGGCGCCCTGTACGTGGGCGGTATCGGCGAGGGCGGCAACTGGAGCGAGCCGGGCAAGCTGCGCTACGGCCTGCAGAAGCTCGCGCCCAACGGCCAGGACGCGTTCGACATGACCGAGATGCGCGCCACCGAGACCGGCTTCGAGATCGAGTACACGCAGCCGCTGTCGGACGAGACGGTCGCCAAGATCGCCGAGGACCCCAACGCCGCGTTCCGGATGGACCACTGGCGCTACGTGCCCCGGCCCACCTACGGCGGCCCCAAGGTCGACGAGCGTCCGCTGTTCGTCGCCGGCGCGGAGGTCTCCGCCGACCGCAAGAGCGTGACCCTCACGGTGGACGGCCTCGAGCCGGGACGCGTGGTGCACCTGCGCAGCCCGCGCCCGTTCGCGGACACCGAGGGCCGCGAGCTGTGGAACACCGAGGCCTGGTACACGCTCAACGCGATCCCCGGCTACACCTCGCCGGCCGAGCGCGGCTACCACGAGGCGGAGATGGCGACGCTGCGCGGCTCCGCGGACGTCGCGACCGACCACTCCGGCTACTCGGGCTCCGGGTTCGTCGCCGGCTTCGGCCAGGTGGGCGCGTCCGTGAAGTTCACGGTGGACGTCAACCGGGCCGGTACGCACCCCGTGCGCCTGCGCTACGCCAACGGCCCCAACCCGTTCGAGGGCACCAAGCAGGTCTCGGTGCTGGTGAACGGCCAGGAGGTCGAGCCGTGGGCCCTGGAGTCCACCGGTGACTGGAAGACGTGGGCCACCGTGACGCGGCCGATGGAGCTCGAGAAGGGCGTCAACACCATCACCCTGCGCTACGACGAGGACGACGACGGCAACGTCAACCTCGACGTCCTCAAGGTCGGTGGCAACCCGGACATCTGCGGGTCGAAGGACTACGAGGAGGGCTACGAGGCCCTGTTCGACGGCACCCTGGCGTCCCTCGACGAGTGGCGTCTTGCCGGAGCCGGCTCGTTCGGCCGGCAGAGCGACTGCTCGATCCGCAGCACGGGCGGCATGGGCCTGCTCTGGCACACCGGCCAGGAGCTGGGCGAGTACAGCCTCAAGCTGGACTGGAAGCTCATCAAGGACGACAACGGCGGCATCTTCGTCGGGTTCCCCGACCCGGGCAACGACCCGTGGGTCGCCGTGAACGAGGGCTACGAGATCCAGGTCGACGCGAGCGACGAGCCCGACCGCACCACCGGGTCGATCTACACGTTCCAGGGCGCCGACGCCGCGGCCGTGGAGCAGGCGCTGAACCCGGTGGGCTCGTGGAACTCGTACGAGATCCGCGTGGAGGGCCAGAACATCAAGGTCCTGCTCAACGGGGTGCTGGTGAACGACTTCGAGAGCACCGACCCCGCACGTGACCTCGCCCAGGGGTACGTGGGTCTCCAGAACCACGGCGGTGGGGAGACCATCTTCTACCGCGACGTCCGGGTGAAGGAGCTCAGCTGACGCGGCCCGACTGAATGGCCTGCGGCCCTGACCCGGCGTACCACGTACGCCGAGTCAGGGCCGCAGGCCGTCCGGTACGGTCAGCCGACCAGGCGGTCCACGGCCTCGGAGGACAGGGCCTGGTCGACCGCCATGGCGCTCGCGCCCAGGACACCGGCCTGTGTGCCCGTCCGGGCGGTGACGATGCGCAGGTACTGCGTCGCGAGGGGGAGGGACCGCTGGTAGACGACCTCACGGATGCCGGCCACGATGTGCTCGCCCGCATCGGCGAGGATCCCGCCGATGACGATCATCGACGGGTTGAGCAGGCTGACGCTCGTGGCGAGCACGGCACCGATGTCCCGGCCGGCCTGGCGCACGGCCTGGCTCGCGGCGACGTCGCCCGCTCGCACCAGGGCGACGACGTCGGCGGGCGTCGTGGTGCCCTCCAGCGCGTTCGCCACGGCCAGCCCGCTGGCGATCGCCTCGAGGCAGCCGATGTTCCCGCACCGGCACACGACGTCCGTGACGCCGGGTACCGCGACGTGCCCGATGTCTCCGGCGGAGCCCTGCGCGCCGCGCCGGAGCGCGCCGTCGGCGATGATGCCCGCGCCGATGCCCGTGGCGACCTTGACGAACAGGAGGTCCGCCACGTCGGGCCAGGCGGCGCGGTGCTCGCCGAGGGCCATGATGTTGACGTCGTTGTCGACCAGCACGGGCGCGTTGAACCGCGCCCCGAGGATGGCCGGCACGTCGGCGTCGTCCCAGCCCGGCATGATCGGCGGGTTGTTGGGCTTCCCGGTCGCGTGCTCGACCGGCCCCGGCAGGCCCACGCCGACTCCCGCGAGCTCGTCGGCGGTCCGCCCGGCCTCGGCCAGCAGCTCGGTGCCGGTCGCGGCGACCTGGTCGAGCACCAGCTCCGGCCCGTCGGTGATCAGCAGCGGCAGGTCCCGCTGCGCGAGGATGGTGGAGGCGAGGTCGGTCAGCGCGAGCCGCGCGTGCGTCGCGCCGAGGTCGACGCCCAGCACCACCCGGGCCGACGGCGCGAAGGCGAACGTCGCGGGCGGGCGGCCGCCGGTCGACGACGCCTCGCCCGCGGGCGCGATCAGTCCCGCGGTCATGAGCAGGTCGATCCGCGCCGCGACCGTCGACCGGGCCTGCCCCGTCACCGCCGCGAGGTCCGCTCGGGTGCGCGGTCTTCCGTCCCGCAAGAGCTGGAACATGTCCCCGGCTCCAGAGACCTTGGGCGCCTGCTGCATCAGTTCCCGTGCCACTTCCACCATGTCTCTAGTCAATCATGGCCAACGAAGTTGCGACTTTTGCTTGACCGTCGCCAAAAGTCCCTCTACGTTCGTTACATGGTCGACGTGGACCCCCATGGGGCAGAGCAACAGGTGAAGCAGCCCCTGCTTCGTATGCGGGGCATTGTTAAGGAATTCCCCGGTGCGCGGGCGCTCGACGGGGTGGACCTCGAGGTCCTCCCTGGTGAGGTGCACTGCCTGCTGGGTCAGAACGGGGCGGGCAAGTCCACCCTCATCAAGGTCTTGGCGGGTGCGCACCAGCCCACGGCGGGCGAGGTGCTGCTCGACGAGGAACCGGTGACGATCCCCGACCCGGTCGCGGCGCTCAAGCTCGGCATCGCGACGATCTACCAGGAGCTGGACGTGGTCGACGGGCTGACCGTCGCCGAGAACATCTACCTCGGGCACGAGCTCGCACGGGGCGGCGTCACACGCCGGTCCGACGCGGCGCGGAACACCCGGGCCATCCTGGAGCGGCTCGGTCACCCCGACATCTCGCCCCACCGCGAGGTGGGCACCCTGCCCGCGGCCGGGAAGCAGATCGTCTCGCTGGCCCGCGCGCTGTCGCGGGACGCGCGCGTGGTGATCATGGACGAGCCGTCCGCCGTGCTGGACTCCGAGGAGGTCGGGAACCTCCACCGCATCGTGCGCGAGCTCACGGCCGACGGCGTCGCCGTCGTCTACATCTCGCACCGGCTGGAGGAGATCCGGCAGCTCGGTGACCGCATCACCGTGATCAAGGACGGCCGCACGGTCGCGACGAGCCTGACCGTCGCGGACACACCGACGGACGACCTGATCAAGCTGATGACCGGGCGCGCCGTCGAGTACTCGTTCCCCGCGCGCCCCGGCGTGCCGGAGGACGCCGCGCCGGTCCTCGAGGTCACCGACCTGGGGCTGGGCGACGTGTTCAAGGACGTCTCCCTCACGGTCCGGGCCGGCGAGATCGTCGGCCTGGCGGGTCTGGTCGGCTCCGGCCGGTCCGAGATCCTCGAGACCATCTACGGGGCCCGGCGGGCGACGTCGGGCACCGTGCGGCTGGGCGGCAAGCGCCTGCGGTCCGGTGTGGACGCGGCGGTCGCGGCGGGCATGGGCCTGTGCCCGGAGGAGCGCAAGAGCCAGGGCCTGCTCCTGGACGAGCCCGTGTACCGGAACATCACCCTGTCCTCGTTCGGGCGCCTCGCTCATGGCGGCTGGCTCGACGAGGCGGCCGAGCGTGCCGCGGCACAGGAGCAGGTCGAGGCGCTCGAGCTGCGGCCGGCTTCCGTGGAGCGCGACGCGCGCACGCTGTCCGGCGGCAACCAGCAGAAGGCGCTGCTCGCCCGCTGGCTGGTGCACGGCTGCAGCGTGCTGCTGCTCGACGAGCCCACCCGGGGCGTCGACGTGGGCGCGCGCTCCGAGATCTACAACCTGATCCGCCGGCTGGCCGACGACGGTACCGCCGTCGTCGTCGTCTCCAGCGAGATCCCCGAAGTGCTGGGCCTGGCAGACCGGGTCCTGGTCATCTCCGACGGCAAGGCGGTGCACGAGAGCCCCGCCGACGACATCGACGAGCACGCCGTGCTCGATATGGTCATGGAAGGAAGTGTCCCGTGAGAGGACGATCGGCCCTGTCAGGGCCGGCACTGCGAATGGGTGGCCTCGTGCTCGCCCTCCTCCTGCTCTGCGTCGTGGGGATTGCCACGACCGGTGGCCGGTTCGCCACGGTCGGCAACATCACCACGCTGCTCGCCCTCGCGGCGACGACCGGCGTGGTGAGCATCGGCATGACGTTCGTCATCACCGCCGGTGGCATCGACCTGTCGGTCGGCTCGGTGCTCGGCCTGGCGACCGTCTGGGCGTCCACGCTGTCCACCCAGTACATGGCGGAGGACTACGGCTGGTGGGTCATCGTGGTCACCGCGCTGGCCGTCGGCCTGGTCGCCGGCCTGATCAACGGTGCCCTGATCGCGTACGGCAAGGTGCCGGCCTTCATGGCCACCCTTGCCATGCTGGCCGCGGCCAAGGGCCTCGCCGAGATCATCGCCGGACGAAAGACGCAGCTCGTCGAGGTGGATCCCTTCCTCGACGTGTTCCGCGCCGACGTGCTCGGCGTGCCGATGATCGTGTGGATCTTCGTCGTGGTCGCCATCGCCGGGTGGTTCCTGCTGAACCGCACCACCTTCGGCCGGCGTACCGTCGCGGTGGGCGGCAACCCCGAGGCCTCACGCCTCGCGGGCATCAAGATCAAGCGGCACACCCTCTACCTGTACGGGCTCGCGGGCCTGACGGCGGGTATCGGCGCCGTGATGATGCTGGCCCGCACCACGGCGGGCTCCTCGACGACCGGCACGCTGCTCGAGCTGGACGCCATCGCGGCGGTCGTCGTCGGTGGCACGCTGCTGGCCGGTGGCCGCGGCACCATCACGGGCACCGTGCTGGGCGTCCTGATCTTCTCGACGCTCACCAACGTGTTCATCCTGAACAACATCGACAGCTCGGTCCAGGCGATCGCCAAGGGCGCGATCATCGTGGGCGCCGTGCTGCTGCAGCAGTGGTTCGCCGCGCGCGAGAAGGCCACGAGCACCTGAGCCGCGTCCTCGCGGCCCACGTTCCACGCAGTACATGTTTCAGCCAATCCCCAAGCACGACCCTGGATCAAGGGAGATCACGATGACTTCTTCAACAGTACGTACGCGCAGGGTCTCCGGCGCCTTCATCGCAGCGGCCTGCGCGGCGCTCGTCGTCACCGGCTGCGTCAGCAACGAGCCGCGTGACGAGGAGACGGCGGCCGCCGGCCCCGTCACCACGACCGAGAACGACGCGCCCGGCGACGAGGTGGTCATCGGGTTCTCCGCCCCGGCCGCCGACCACGGCTGGATGGGCGCCATCACCTCGGCGGCCGAGGCCGAGGCCGAGAAGTACGAGGACGTCGAGCTCCAGGTCGCCGAGGGCACCAACGACGTGAGCGTGCAGATCAGCCAGATCGAGGGCTTCATCGACCAGGGCGTCGACGCGATCGTGCTGCTGCCCTTCGACGGCGCCGCGCTCACCGAGGTGGCGCTCGAGGCCATGGAGGCCGGTATCCCGGTCGTCAACGTGGACCGCGAGTTCACGAGCCCGTTCGCCGCCCGCACCACGGTGCTGGGCGACAACTACGGCATGGGCGTGAGCGCCGGTACCTACATCTGCGAGCAGATCGGTGACAACAAGGACGCCGTGGTCGCAGAGATCGCCGGCATCGACGCCCTGCCGCTGACCACGGACCGCAGCAACGGCTTCAAGGACGCGCTCAAGGACTGCGGGCTGGACGTCGACGCTCGCGTCGCCGCCGACTTCACGGTCGCCGGCGGCGAGGAGGCCACCGCGAACCTGCTGTCGGCCGAGCCCGAGATCGACGCCATCTGGAACCACGACGACGACCAGGGTGTCGGCGTCCTCGCGGCCATCGAGAACGCGGGCCGCGACGAGTTCTTCCTGGTCGGTGGCGCCGGGTCGAGCAACATGATGGAGGAGATCCAGTCCGGCGACAGCGTGGTCCAGGCGACCGTCGTCTACCCGTCCACGCAGGCGGCCGACGGCGTCAAGCTCGCCCGGCTGATCGCGCAGAACAAGACGATCGGGGACCTGGCATCGATCGGCGTGCCGCGCACCGTGCAGCTCTTCGCACCGGTCGTGACGGCGGACAACGTCGAGGAGTACCTCCCCATCGGCTTCGAGTCCTGACGCGTGACGCATCGGACGACGCCCTCGGGCGTGCAACACGGCGGTGAATCGAGAGTGGGGGGAGGCGCGGTATGAGCAGCGGTGAGAACGAGCTCGGGGTCGGCATGGTCGGCTACGCGTTCATGGGGGCAGCACACTCGCAGGCCTGGCGCACGGCGCCCCGGTTCTTCGACCTGGTCCTGGCGCCGCGCATGCGCGCGGTGGCGGGCCGGGACGAGGCCGGGGTCCGTGCGGCGGCCGACCGGCTCGGCTGGGACGAGGCGGTCGTCGGCTGGCGGGAGCTGCTGACGCGGGACGACATCGGGCTGATCGACGTGTGTACGCCGGGCGACACGCACGCCGAGATCGCGGTGGCGGCGCTGGAGGCGGGCAAGCACGTCCTGTGCGAGAAGCCGCTCGCGAACAGCGTGGCCGAGGCGGAGAAGATGGTCGCCGCCGCCGACGCGGCGGCCGAGCGCGGCGTGCGCGCGATGGTGGGGTTCACCTACCGTCGCGTGCCCGCCATCGCCCTGGCCCGCCAGCTGGTGGAGCAGGGGCGGATCGGCGAGATCCGGCACGTGCGGGCGCAGTACCTGCAGGACTGGATCGCGGACCCCGAGGCGCCGATGTCCTGGCGCCTGGACAAGCAGAAGGCGGGCTCCGGTGCGCTGGGCGACATCGGCGCCCACGTCGTGGACCTGGCGAAGTTCATCACCGGTGAGTCGCTCACCGGGGTGAGCGGGCTGCTCGAGACCTTCGTGCACGAGCGGCCGGAGGCGTCGTCGTCCTCCGGCCTGTCGGGGGTGGCCGACGGCGCCCGCACGGGCAAGGTCACGGTGGACGACGCCGCGGTCTTCTTCGGGCGGCTGTCCGGCGGCGGCCTGGCGACCTTCGAGGCGACCCGGTTCGCCTGGGGCCGCAAGAACGCGATCCGGCTGGAGATCAACGGCTCGAAGGGTTCGCTCGCGTTCGACTTCGAGGACATGAACCTCCTGCACTTCTTCGACGCGACGGACGACGCGACGACCGCCGGCTTCCGCCGGATCGTCGTCACGGAGCCCGAGCACCCCTATGGCGGCGCGTGGTGGCCGGCCGGGCACGGCCTCGGCTACGAGCACGCGTTCACCCACCAGGTCGTGGACCTGATGGGTGACCTGGCGGCGGGACGGCAGCCGACGCCGTCGTTCCGTGACGGCCTGGAGGTCCAGCGCGTGCTGGACGCCGTGGAGCGCAGCTCGGCCGACGGAGGGGGGTGGGTCCCGCTGGCCTGAACCGCAGGCCAGGCCGACGAAGCAAGGCCGACGAAGCAAGGCCGCCGTGAGGCGGCGCCGCACCGTACGAGTACAGCACGAGCACTGATCCGACTCGATGAGGAGCCCTTGGTGAGAAACGTGCATGGAACCCGCAGTCTCCGGCGACTGGTGGTGGCCTCGGCGGCCGCGGCGGCGGTCGCCGTACCGGCCGCCTCGGTAGCCGCGGCAGAACCACCGGCTGTCGCCTCGTACGGTGCGGGGGCCGCTGCGGCCGCCGCACCGGCGGCCGCAGCAGCAGAACCCTTCGACGCCCTCGTCTTCTCGAAGACGGCGGCGTTCCGGCACGGCTCGATCCCCACGGGGATCGAGGCGATCACGCAGCTCGGCGCGGCGAACGACTTCACGGTCACCGCCACGGAGGATGCGAGCGTCTTCTCCGACGAGGGCCTCGCCGACTACGAGGTGGTGGTGTTCCTGTCCACCACCGGCGACGTGCTCGACGCCGACCAGCAGGCGGCGTTCGAGCGGTACATCCAGGGTGGTGGCGGGTACGCGGGTATCCACGCGGCCTCCGACACCGAGTACGACTGGCCCTGGTACGGGGAGCTGGTGGGGGCGTACTTCCACAGCCACCCGGCCAACCAGGACGCGACGATCGACGTCGAGGACCACGCGCACGCGTCGACCGCGCACCTGCCGGACCGCTGGGACCGGCACGACGAGTGGTACAACTTCCGCACCAACCCGCGCGGCGACGTGCACGTGCTGGCCAGCCTCGACGAGGACAGCTACGACGCGGGCGGCGGTGCGATGGGCGCCGACCACCCGACGGCCTGGTGCCAGGTCTACGACGGCGGCCGGTCCTGGTACACCGGTGGCGGGCACACCGACGCGTCGTACGCGGAGCCCGCGTTCCTCGAGCACCTGCTCGGCGGCATCCAGACCGCGGCCGGTGTCGTCGACTCGGACTGCGGCGCCACCCAGGACGAGAGCTACGAGGTCGTGCCGCTGGACGAGGAGACGGCCAACCCGATGATGCTCGCCGTCGCGCCGGACGAAACCGTTTTCTACGTGGAGCGTGACGGACGGGTGCAGGTGATCTCGCCCGAGACCGACCTGACCACCACCGCCGCGACCCTCGACGTGACCCTCGCCAACGAGGACGGCCTGACCGGCATCGTGCTCGACCCGGACTTCGCCACCAACCACTGGGTCTACCTGTACTGGTCCCCGGCGGACGTGGGCGACGACGGGCCGCACAACCGGGTGTCGAGGTTCACCTACGACCCGGCGACCCAGACCATCGACACCGCGAGCGAGGTGGCGGTCCTCAAGGTCACCACACAGCGTGACCGGTGCTGCCACGCCGGCGGCGACATGCAGTTCGACTCCCAGGGCAACCTGGTGCTCGTCACGGGGGACAACACCGACCCGTTCGAGTCGAGCGGGTACGTGCCGATCGACGAGCGTCCGGGCCGGGAGAGCTTCGACGCACAGCGCACGGCCGCCAACACGAACGACCTGCGGGGCAAGGTCCTGCGCATCCACCCCGAGGCGGACGGCTCCTACACGATCCCGGAGGGCAACATGTTCGCGCCCGGGACCGAGGGCACCCGCCCGGAGATCTACGCCATGGGCTTCCGCAACCCGTTCCGGATCGGCATCGACCCGGTGACGGACAACGTGCTGCTCGGTGACTACGGACCGGACGCCGGTGCGGCCGACCCGGCACGAGGACCGGCGGGGACCGTCGAGTGGAACGTGGTGAGCGAGCCGGGCTTCTACGGCTGGCCGTACTGCACGGGCGCCAACACCCCGTACGTCGACTACGACTTCGCCACCGGCCGGTCCGGCGAGACGTTCGACTGCGCGGGCGGCGTCGTCAACGACTCGCCGAACAACACCGGCCTGACGCAGCTGCCCCCTGCCCAGGAGGCCGAGATCTGGTACGGCTACGGCGGCAACCCGGACTTCCCCGAGATCGGGGGCGGCGGCGCGCCGATGGGCGGCCCGGTCTACGACTTCGACCCGGAGCTCGACTCCGACGTCCAGTGGCCCCAGTACTGGGACGGCAAGGCGTTCCTGGGGGAGTGGAACCAGGGCAAGGTGTACTCGCTCCAGCTCACGGGCGAGCAGCGGGACGACCTGGTCGACATCAACCGGGTCCTGCCGGGCCTCCTCGACCCGAGCGCGGGCTTCGACCGGGCGATGGACATGGAGTTCGGCCCGGACGGCGCGCTCTACGCCATCGACTGGGGCAGCGGCTTCGGCGGGGACAACGACACCAGCGGGATCTACAAGGTGGCCTACACCCAGGGCGACCCGTCACCGATCGCCCAGGCGTCCGCCGACGTCACCGACGGACACGCCCCCCTCGCCGTGCAGTTCTCGTCCGACGGCAGCCGGCACCCGAGCGGTGAGCCCATCACCCTGCACTGGGACTTCGGTGACGGGACCACGTCGGACGAGGCGGACCCCGCCCACACCTACACGGAGAACGGGTCGTACACGGCCCAGCTCACCGCGACGGACGCCACCGGCGCCGTCGGGGTGGCCAACGTGACCGTGGTGGTCGGCAACACCGCCCCGACCGTGTCCATCACGTTCCCGGACGACGGCGGCTTCTTCTCCTGGGGTGACCAGGTGCGCTACGAGGTGGCCGTCGACGACCCGGACGGCACGGTCGACTGCTCCGCCGTCACCCTCTACACGTCGCTCGGGCACGACTCGCACTCCCACCCCATCGAGGAGCTGACGGGCTGCGACGGCGTGCTGCAGACGGCGGCCGACGACGGGCACGGCGCCGACGCGAACATCTTCTGGACCCTCGAGGCCACGTTCGCGGACGACGGCGGCGAGGTGGGCGTCCCGCTCACCGGCAGCGACCTGCAGGTGCTGCAGCCGAAGCGGCTCCAGGCCGAGTTCTTCACCGACACCGGCCGGCTCCCCGGCTCGACCAGCGGCGGTGACCCGGGCGTGCAGCGCGAGGGCACCGGCGACAGCGCGGGCGGCGGCCAGAACATCGGCTTCATCGAGCCCGACGACTGGTGGGCGTTCGAGCCCGTGTCGCTGACCAACATCTCGGCCGTCACGCTCCGCGCGGCCTCTCCGAGCGGTGGCGGTCCCATCTCGGTGCGCTGGGGCGCACCGGACGGGCCGGAGATCGGCAGCGTGACCGTGCCGGCCACCGGCGGCTGGCAGGTCTACACCGACGTGACGGCCGAGCTGCACGACGTCCCCGAGGGCACAGGGACGCTGTACTTCGTGCAGACGGCGGGCCAGTCCAACGTGAACTGGCTCGACTTCGAGGGCGACGGGGTGGCCTACCTGCCGCCGACGCCCGCCGTCGACGTGGTGCAGCCCACCTGTGACGCGGGCGGGGCGATCCAGCCCCGTACGGTCACGGGAGTGCGGTCCTACCAGATCAAGGAGTGGACCGGCACCCGAGCGGGCGACCAGGTCGCCGACAGCGCCGACCTCGCGGCAGGCACCTACCAGGTGACCGCACGGCCGGAGGCGGGCACCGACCTGGTCGTCGGTGAGGACTGGACCGACGGACCGGGACGCCAGGCGACGCTGCTGGTCACCCTGGACCCGGCGGACTGCGCCTGATACCCGTGGTGCGGGGCGGGCTCCACGGCCCGCCCCGCACCGCACCGCAGGACCTGAGTACGACGACGGAGGAAAAATGGCACGACCGATCACCCTGTTCACCGGCCAGTGGGCCGACCTTCCGCTCGAGGAGGTCGCGAGCCTCGCCTCGAAGTGGGGCTACGACGGACTCGAGCTCGCCTGCTGGGGCGACCACCTGGACCCGTGGCGCTGGGACGACGACGAGTACGTCGCCGGGCGCCTCGAGCTGCTCGAGCGGCACGGCCTGAAGGTATGGGCGATCTCCAACCACCTCAAGGGCCAGGCCGTCTGCGACGACCCGATCGACCAGCGGCACCGCGACATCGTCTCGGACCGCGTCTGGGGCGACGGTGAGCCGGAGGGCGTGCGGCAGCGTGCCGCCGAGGAGATGAAGAACACCGCGCGCCTGGCCGCCAAGCTCGGGGTCAAGACGGTCATCGGGTTCACGGGCTCCGCGATCTGGAAGTACGTGGCGATGTTCCCGCCCGTGTCCGACGCCGCGATCGAGGCGGGCTACCAGGACTTCGCCGACCGGTGGAACCCGATCCTCGACGTGTTCGACGAGGTCGGCGTCAAGTTCGCGCACGAGGTGCACCCGAGCGAGATCGCCTACGACTACTGGACCACCGTCCGGACGCTCGAGGCGATCGGCCACCGTGAGGCGTTCGGCCTGAACTGGGACCCCAGCCACATGGTGTGGCAGGACCTGGACCCGGTCAGCTTCCTCTGGGACTTCAAGGACCGGATCTACCACGTGGACTGCAAGGACACGAAGAAGCGCATGACCAACGGCCGCAACGGCCGCATGGGCTCGCACCTGCCGTGGGCCGACCCGCGCCGTGGCTGGGACTTCGTCTCCACCGGGCACGGCGACGTGCCGTGGGAGGACGCCTTCCGGATGCTCAACACGATCGGTTACGACGGCCCGATCTCCGTGGAGTGGGAGGACGCCGGCATGGACCGCCTCGTCGGTGCGCCCGAGGCGCTCCAGTTCGTGCGCTCCCACGCGTACGACGCCCCGGACTCGGCCTTCGACGCCGCGTTCTCGACCCGCTGATTCTCTCGGCCGGCTGAGCTGCGCCGCCTGCTGACCAAGGAGGTTATGCCCCGCACCACAGGAACGACCCGCCGTCGCGGTACGGACGGCGGCGCTTGATGAGGACGTGAAGACCGGGTCCCGAACGAATTGGGACGCGCACGAGACCCGGCCGCGTGACGAACTCGACGAGGAGCTGCATCACACGTATGAAGACTATTCAGGCTCGCGCTCAGGCGCAGCGAAAGAAGACGTTCGCGGCGCTCGCCGCGACCGCGCTGGTCGGGACGGCACTCCTGGCCACGCCGTCGGCGTCGGCCCACGAGACGCCCGACGCCGAGGCCGCCGCGGCGGCCGACACCGACTGGGGCAACTACGAGAAGATCCTGCTCACCAAGGACGTCGGTGAGCCGATCGACATGGCGGTGCTGCCGGACAAGCGGGTGCTGCACACGGCCCGCAACGGCGACGTGCGGGTGACCGACCCGGCCACCGGCGTGACCGAGGTGGTCAACACCATCGACGTCTACGCCAACTCGGAGGACGGCCTGCAGGGCATCGCCCTGGCACCGGACTTCGCCACGAGCAAGCAGGTCTACCTCGTGTACTCCCCGCGGGACGCCGACGGTGACGGGGTGGCGGACACGCCGTCGGGCAACGCGCCCAACTCGCTCCCCGCGGGCGAGGACGAGAGCTACTGGGACCAGTGGGTGGGCGTGAACCGCCTGTCGAAGTTCACCTGGACGGGGGACGGGCTCGACATCGCTTCGGAGCAGCCGGTCCTCGACATCGAGGTGCAGCGCGGTCAGTGCTGCCACGTCGGCGCGGACATCGACTTCGACGCCGAGGGCAACCTCTACCTGTCCACCGGTGACAACACGCCGGCCGGTACGCCGGGCGCCAACGGGTACGCCCCGAACAACGACGCGCCGGGGATGAACCCGGGCTTCGACGCACGCAGGGGCGCCGGCAACACGAACGACCTGCGCGGCAAGATCCTGCGGATCGACGTGAAGGACGACATCCCGGCCGGCACGGCGCCGGGGGAGGGCAGCACCTACGACATCCCGGCGGGCAACCTGTTCGCGCCCGGCACGGAGGGCACCCGTCCCGAGATCTTCGTGATGGGCGTGCGCAACCCGTTCCGCATCGAGGTGGACCCGGGGACGAACTCCCTGACCTGGGGTGACTACGGGCCCGACGCCGGCGCGGCGAACCCGGACCGTGGCCCGATGGGCTACGTGGAGTGGAACGCCGTGGGCCTCGACGACCCGCACAACTCCGGCTGGCCGTACTGCCACGGCCCGAACGCCGCGTACAACGAGTGGGACTTCGGGACCGCCACCCCGGGCGAGTTCTTCGACTGCGCCGCGCCGCAGAACAACTCCCGCTGGAACACGGGCCTCACCGACCTGCCCGCGTCTCGCGCGGCGACCCTGTACTACGGCGACCGGCCGGGCGACCAGCCGCGTGACGAGCTGGTGAACTTCGGTACGGGCAACGGTCAGGGCCCGATGGGTGGACCCGTCTACCACTACGACGCCGACAACACCGCGCCGGGCAAGTTCCCCGAGTACTGGGACAAGAAGGCGTTCTTCGGTGAGTTCTCCCAGGACTACTACGCGGCGTTCAGCGTGGACTGGTCCACGTTCGAGGTCGGCACGATCGAGGACTTCTTCCCCAACAGCGCCGTCGAGGCCGCGGGCATGAAGACGCACGACAACCCGATCGACCTCGAGTTCGGTCCGGACGGATCCCTCTATGTGCTCGAGTACGGCGACGGCTTCTTCCGGCAGAACCCGGACTCCGGGCTCTACCGCATCGACTACGCCGAAGGGAACAAGGCGCCCCAGGCCCGCTTCACGGCCACGCCGGGCTCCTCGTCGCAGGCTCCGCTCGAGGTGGCGTTCGACGCCACCGGGTCCACCGACCCCGACGGCGACACCCTCACCTACGAGTGGGACCTCGACGGCGACGGCACGTTCGACGCCACCGGTGCCGAGACGACGCACACCTACACGGAGCTCGACGTGTACACGGCACGTCTGCGGGTCACCGACCAGAGCGGCAAGTTCACGCTCACCTCGCGCGAGATCAGCGTGGGTAACCAGGCACCAGAGGTCACCGTGGAGTTCCCGGCCGACGGCGGATTCTTCGACTGGGGCAACGACGTGCCCTTCGAGGTGACCACGCAGGACGCCGAGGACGGCGCCGAGACCGTGTGCGACCGGGTGACGTGGTCGTACGGCCTCGGCCACGACGAGCACGCCCACCCGGAGGTCTCCGGGACCGGGTGCACCGGGGTGTTCCCGACCGACCCCAACTCCCCTGAGCACGGCGCGGGCGCCCACCTGTACGGGGCGGTCGTGGTGACCTACACCGACGGCGGGGCGAACGGCCTGCCGCCGGCCACCAGCGAGGCGACGGTGCAGCTGAACCCGAAGCTGCAGCAGGCCGAGCACGCGGTCCGCAAGGGCGTCGAGGTCGTCGCCGACGACGCGGCGTCGGCCGGCGCCTACGTGACCGGTCTGAAGAAGGGCAGCTCGGTCGGCTTCACCCCGGTGAACCTCACCGGGATCGACAGCGCGACCGCGACGGTCCGCGGCAAGGGCAAGCTCGAGCTCCGCTGGGACTCGCCCACCGCCAAGCCGTTCGCCACGGCCACCGTGCGCGGTGGCACGAACACCTGGCAGGACCTGGACATCGCGTTCGACGCGCCGCAGGGCACGGGGACGCTGTACCTCACCGCGGCCGGCTCGCTCGACGTCGACGCGCTGACGATGGTCGGCGAGGGCGTGGGCACGCCCCCGGCGGCAGCACAGAACGTGGCCGGCCCGACCGGGGCCGCTCGTACCGAAGGAGAGCAGTGATGGAATCACGCACTGACGTCGACCGCAGGAACTTTCTGAGGCTGGCCGGCGGCACCGTTGCCGTCGGTGCGGCGTCGCTCGCCGGCGCGGCCCTCGCGGGCAGCGCCGCCGCCTCCACCCCCGCCCCCGCGGCGGGGGCGGCCGCCACCACCGCCGGCAACGGCCGGGTGCTCGTCCCGCCGGGCCAGATCGGTATCCAGCTCTACTCGATCCGGGACAAGGTCTCCTCGCTCGGCTTCCGTGCCGTGTTCGAGCGGCTCTCGGCCATGGGGTACGCGGAGATCGAGTTCGCCGGGTACACGCAGAACCAGGTCGGGCCGATCACGCCGCAGGAGATCCGGCAGCTCCTCGACGACAACGGCCTGCGGGCCGTCGGGGCGCACCGGGGCATCAGCGACTTCGCGAACAACATGGAGCGGGAGCTCGACACCGCCGAGATCCTCGGCATGCCGCACGTCGGCACGGCGCAGGCTCCGACCGGAAACCGCACGGTCGCCGGTTATCTCGCCGCCGCCGAGCAGTTCAACGGGTTCGGGGAGGCGGCCACCGCGCGCGGCCTGAAGTTCTACCAGCACAACCACGACGGGGAGTTCAGCTTCGCGACGGACAACCCCGACGTGCGTCTGTACGACGTCTTCTACGACAACACCGACCCCGCGAAGGTGTACCTCGAGATGGACGTCTACTGGGCGTTCGTGGGCCAGCACCGGTACCCGGGCTTCGAGCCGGTGGACTACGTCAAGCGCAACCCGCACCGGTACCCGCTCCTGCACCTCAAGGACGGAGAGGTGAACCCGGAGAGCTCCGGCGGCTACGACATCGTGGAGTTCGGGGCCGGCGACCTGCCGTACACCGAGTTCCTGTCGGCACTCGGCGGCGCCGGCAGGCGCCACGGGATCTGGGAGCAGGACAACGCGGCATCGAAGCCGGCACCCGGCTTCCCGGTCGACTCGTTCGGGAACGCGGCGCGTTCCTACGTGGAGATCCGGTCGCTCCGGCGCGCCTGAGCGGGTAGGTAGGTAGTGAGGGGGTGTGCCCGACGTCGTCGGGCACACCCCCTTCGTCCTCCGGGCGCGCTCAGGGTCGAGTACGGGTGTGCAGGAGCACCACGTCGTCGTGGTCCAGCCCGCCCACCACGTAGGTGCGCCGCCCGACCACCTCGAAGCCGTGCCTGCGGTAGAAGGACTGGGCGCGCAGGTTCTGGGCGTTCGTCCCCAGCCAGTACGGCAGGCCGGGGCCGAGCTCTGCCGCCGTCGCGGAGGCGGCCAGCATGAGTTCGCCGGCGACACCCCTGCCCTGCAGGTCGGGCTGGACGTAGATCTTGGAGAGCTCGACGTACGGGGCCTCCAGCCCTGTTGCCCGCCGCACGGCATCGGCCTCGGCGCTGCCGTCCGGCGCACCGAGTGCGAGGAGCGCGTAGCCGAGGGGTGCCGCGCCGTCGTCGTACACGAGCAGCGCGTGCTGGTCGCTGCTCGCCCAGGTGCGAAAGTGCGCGGGCGTCAGCTTCTGCGCGATGTGCGTGGCCATCTCGGCCGACGAGGCCTCGGGCGGGCACGCGAGCGGGAAGGTCAGGGCGGCGAGCCAGGCGATCTCGGCCGCGTCGGCAGGGGTGGCCCGGCGGACGGCGCCGGAGCGGGCGCCGTCGGAGCGGGCGCCGGGTGCTGGGTGCGTCGGGAAGGAGGCAGGGGCCGTCGGCTCGGGGGTCACGGTTCGAACGTAGTACCCGTGCTGGGGAGACGGAACGGGAAAATGACGGTGCGGACGGAGCCAACGGACGGTCCGCAGAGCGCAGGGGAGGCGTTCGCCGGACTGGTCGGCGTGTCCCCGGTCACACGTACTGCCCGGTGGCGTCTCATGGGTCGTTAATAAGCGACCCTGACCTGCGGAAACATGGTGTGCCGCAGGCCACTTCGAGCGAAGTGGCGTCCTCGGGGGAACGTGTGTAATGTTCTCCAGGTCAGCCCGACGGGCAGACGGACACCGGCCGGAAACGGCGAGGTGGCCGCGCCGGGGTTGAAACCCACATCGCAGGACCGGGAAGCTTCGTGTTCCCCGGAATGGGATGTGGTGCCGAATTCGGCAGGCGGGTGCAATTCCTTCCAGTTCTGAGAACGGAAGCGAATTTGATCGGCCGAAAGAATCTGGTAGGCTAGAGGAACTGCCCCGGACAGGGAAGCGATCGGGAAAGATTGCGGCTCTGACGGTGTGCGTCGGTTGTTTGAGAACTCAACAGTGTGCTTGATAGTCAATGCCAAAGTTTTAATC
>NZ_BAAGRP010000015.1:0-106201 GCF_054782895.1 Promicromonospora xylanilytica | reverse complement strand
GGGAGCAGGCATGATGCACATCCTTCCCTGCAACGCTCCTCAGCGCCGCAGATCATGTGACACCTACCCGCGCATCAGTCCCGGTCCGGTTCGGCGAATGTGACGACGGTGACCGCTCCTGGACGGACCACCTCGACACGACCACTGCGGTTGGACGTCGACTGCTCGACGAGTCGTCTACCCGCCCGAGCTCGGTCAATGGTGTTGCTCCCATGGAAGTTCCAGTGGCCGTGGCGAACGTCGTCGAGCTGCTCGTGGCGCTCGGCTGGCCCCGCACCGTCGCCACCAACGGCCTGGACTACATCTGCTCCCGCCTCGCCGAGGCTGGCAACCCGACCACAGCGTTCGAGTACCTGCGCCGTGACCTGACACCGCTCACTCTCCTGGACATCCCGCTCCGCTCGTGGACCACCCTGTGCCGCATCATCCTGGGACCCGACGACGGCCTCGGGCATGTCGCGGGTCTCCTCCGCCGTGTCCTGTCCGGTGAACCTATCTCCACTCTGCTGACGGATCAGCGGCTCGTGAGCCAGATAGTCCGCTCTTCGCCGCCAGGGGGCGGGGCCACGGTCCCTGCAACAGATGGACAGATAACGACGAGGAGGGTGCGCGATGCCTGACCAGAACGGCACCCCAGCCGGGACCCTCACGGTGACTGTCGACTCGATCGCGGTCGGCGCCCGGCACCGCAAGGATGCCGGCGACCTGGACGCGCTAGCCGCGTCGATCGACCGGCTCGGGCTGCTGCAGCCCATCACCGTTACGCCGGACCGGGTGCTGGTGTGCGGGTGGCGGCGCCTGGAGGCCGTCAAGCGCCTGGGTTGGAAGTCGATCAAGGTCTGGGTGCGCTCTGGGATCTCCGACCCGGTCACAGCTCTGCTGGCCGAACGCGACGAGAACACTCAACGCAAGGACTACACCCCGTTGGAGAAGGAAGCCCTCTATCGCGAGATCAAGGAACTACTCCGCGAAGACGCTGCGCACCGACAGGCCGAGACTCGGTTCGGCGGCGCGCGCCGCAACGAGAACAAGAAGACCAGCCAGGTCGACGCCGACGGTGGAGTCCACCGGACCCCGCCAGGGCAACCTGCCGAACCGACGAAGATCGCACAGGAGCACCCTGGGCAAGGCAAGGTACGGGAGCAGGCGGCGCTGATCGTCACCGGCCGCAAGTCGCAGAACACCCTCGAACGCCTCAGCATGCTCGTCGACCTCTCCCGCGACGCCACCCGGCCTGACCACATTCGCAGCCTCGCCGCCGAGGCCCTGGCACGGATCGAGGGCGGGCACCCGGTCTACCCTGAGTACGAGGCTGTCCGGGCAGCCCTTGCCGCCACCGATCCCGACCAGCAGACCATCGAACCTGTGACCGCCGCGGACGTCCAGGAACTCCTGTCCACGGTCAGGAAGAACGAGAATCTCCCTCACGCCCTGCGCAACGACAGGGTCGGGGATCGTGAGAACAGCCAGGCCGACGGCACGCGACGCGGTGTCTCGTCGTCCAGCCTGCGACTGTGGGTCACGATCTGGCACAGCCTCAAAGGCTGGACCACCCGTTACGACCCCACGGTCATCGCCGCGAGCGCCTCCGATACCGACTGGACCATCTTCTGCGAGGTACTCGCGGAGACCAATGCGTTCGCTCGGCGAGCCCAGGCCGCGCGCAACGCCATGCGCCAGCCGCGCGACACCATCAGCGACCAGACTCTCTTCGATACCACTGACTCCGTGTCGGACGAAACGAGTGACCCCGGGTGCCGCACGGCTGTCGAGAACCTGCGTGGCGATACCAGCGGCGAGCCCTGATGCCTGGCGTGTAGCGCCGAGGGGGACCATCGCATCACCACGGCATGCCGGGAGCGCCGTCCCGCCGGCCGCAAACAACGCCCCGCCATACGGTCGGTACGGTAGCCGGGTGAGCGATCACCTCGACGCCGTGCCGCCCTCCGAAGCGATGCCGCGAGACCTCTCGACCGTTCTACGGATCCGAATCGATCTCGATGACGCGCAACCACCGATCTGGCGTCGACTCGATCTGCGATCTGACCTCACGCTCGACGTCGTGCACCAAGTCATCCAGGACGCCTTCGGGTGGTCGGACTCCCACCTGCACCGGTTCGCGCTCGGCGGCAGCGTCTGGGACCGCGACGCTCAGCTCTTCCTGTGCCCGTACGACGTCGCAGAGGGTGAGGACGAAGGAACCCCGGAGGAACAGGTTCGCCTCGATCAGGTGCTGAACGAGCCCGGCGACGGGCTGCGGTACGTATACGACTACGGCGACGACTGGCAGCTCAAACTCCGCCTGGAGACGTCCCTGCCCGCCATGCCGGGTACTCCCCCGGCGGTGTGCGTGGACGGAAGGCGCGCTGCGCCACCGGAAGACTCACGATTCGAGTACATGAACGACGGCCTGGCCACGCTCGTCGAGGACCCGGACCGGTTCGAGCCCGCCGGGGTGAACGAGCTGCTCAAACGGCCCTGGTACGTGCTCCGCGCCCGTGGCGTGCACCCACGCCTGCTGGAACTGGTGAACATCCTCTCGATCACCAGCCACGGCGCCGAGCTCGGAGCCTGCCTCGCCGCCCTCCCTGACCCACCGGCTAGGCCGTCCGACGACGAGCTCCGCACCGCGTTCAGTGCCCACCTGTGGTTCCTCGACCACGCTGGCGACGGTGGCATCCCGCTCACCGCGGCAGGCTACCTGCGCCCCGCGGCCGTGGAGGAAACGGCCACCCTCATCCCCGCGATGGCGAACTGGATCGGCAAAGGCAACCGCGAAGACCTCACCTACCCCGTAGCAGAGTTTCGCAAGTCGCTGGTCAAACACCTCCGGCTGCTGCGCAAGTACAAGGGAGCGCTGCACCTCACCCGGGCCGGCGCGTCGGCCCGGGACCGTCCCACGGTGCTGTTCGACCATCTCGCCGCATCGATCACTCCGCCACAAGAGCGTGGGCGGTTCGCCGTCGACGCCGACCTGCTCGTTCTCGCGTACGCGGCCGTCACCCCCGACGGCAAGCTACCCCTCGACCAGATCGCGGCCCACCTGACCGACCTCGGCTACCAGCACGACGACGGCCAGCCAGTCGCCGGACACGTCCTCCATCAGTACGAGGCCAACGTCCACGACATCCTCGTCAACATTGCCGAACCGCCGACGGGACGTCGAGCACGGAGTCAGATCAGCGCGGTCGCGGCGGCGCTGGCCAATGCAGCACTGGGGCGCTGAGGCCTATCGGCCGCCCGGCTATAGCTTCGTCGTCTCTGCGCCCGCACCCGCCGTACGGTCTGCCGGATTACCGGGACAGGGGACTGAGAGCCACCAGTACTCGCACTGGCAGTCCCCCAGACGAACCGCTAGAGCGACGGCTGGCTTCCGAGCAGTCATTCCTCCCTGCGACGTCGCTGACGCGCGGCCAGGTCTCGAAGCCGGTCCTGTCCACGGTCAACGGCAGCTTGCTCTTCTGCGCTGAGCCGCGGTGCCGGGACGTGCTGGCTGCGGTTCAGAAACCCTGCGAGGCGGTTGCTCCCCTGCGACGCCCTCTGCCTCAGATCTGCTACGCGACGGGCCCGCACAGCAGCTGGCTCCGTCACCGAGTGTGTGAGCGCCAGCGGCTGAGCGTAGTCCGCACGCCATACGTCGATCCTGTAGCTCTCGACAGGCTCCTTGACCACAAGGTCTCGCGCTCTTGCCCGCCCCGAGGCACGCACTCGGATGCGATACCAACCAGGGCCCGAGAGATCGATACTTCGGTTGGGCGTTGAGGCATCGCCGAACCCGCCAACGAAAGCGGGCTGATTCACCGCGAAGATACTGAACTCGGCGGCGTCGACAGACGCGTCCAGCTCCACAGGTGGTGGGGCGTTGTGCGCGGCGAGCGTGACGCTCACTGGCCCCATGGAGATTCCTGTGCGAATCACTGGGGCTCGTACCAGATGCACATCTCCGGGGCCCTCAGGAGCGGGGATGACTGAACGGACCTCGGGCCCAGCCTCGGCGTCCAGGATGAGCTGAGCGATCACACCGGGATCGCCAGGCGGCAGCCACGCGCACCCGTGTATCGCGAGGCAGGATTCGCTGACTCGCGCCGCGTACGTGTGGCTGCCGCCGTCGTTGCTGACGATCATCGGCTATCCGCTGAAGTTCACCCAGAAAGCGTCACCGTCGAGCACGCGTTCCGGCCCGTACAGGCGGGTCTCCAGCTGGCCGCCTGCGCCGGAGTTGTTCGTCTCGTCGATCATGCATGAACTGTACCCAGTCGGTCCGGTCACGCCGGTAGGGAGCTGTGAAATACCGCACCAGTCGAATGTGCGTCCCGTACCTCCGCCTGTTGAGGCTCCTTCGTAGGTGGATGCGAAGGGGTATTCGTCGCAGCTCTTGCCAGTTGGTCGCGGGTAGCTGTCGGGACATGCCAGATTGCGGTTAGCCTGCTGGAGCGCATCGTCCATCAGGCGGTGCAGGGGTACCGAGCCGGCACCTAGATTCGCGCCGGGTAGACCACTGTTGATCGCATCGATCAGGTGGTCACCGTATTCCGGGAATTCCCAGTAGGCCCAGGTCATCGTCGGAGTCGCGAACGGGATGACACATCCGGCGACGCGGTTGATCAGTTCGCTGTCGCACCGGATGTCAGCCGCGTTGCCGAACTGCCCCGAGACCCACTCCTGAGCCGTAGGCGCCCGGAAGCTGAGCGACCAGCCGGTGTTGCTCGTCCCCTGACCACCCGCGACGACCGGCCATTCCCACGTGGCCAGGCCAGAGACCTCGTCGCCGACCGTGGTGAGCGCTTCAGGCACGAAGTCGACGTCCTCCTCCACGCACGGCCCGCTTGCGCACAGGGGCACACCAGCCACTTCGACTCCGACCGCCTCACCAGTCAGGATGCTCGGTGCGACCGTGACTTGGTGGTGCCAGAAGTTTGTGTCGGGCGAAGTGACGATGTAGTCCGCGACGAGGAAGTTCATCAGGCCGACAACCGTGGTCACGCCATCACGAGTCTGGTAGACGGTAAAGACGTGGCTGGAGATGACGCACCCGTTGTGACGAGTCACGTAGGTAACACCGCTTGCACCGTGCTCGGTGCACCACTCCGGGATGGGATATGGGTCGAAGTCCGCGGCGCCGCTCTCGAGGGACGGCAGTTCCTTGAGGTCCTGATCCAGGGTGCGCAGACAGGTCCAGGTACCGTCATCGGCTACCGCAGAGCACTCCTCATCGTCTTCAGCGAGGGTTCGAGCGCCGTTGGCATCGATCGGCGTCGGCTCGCTCGAAACTCGCCAGCCCTCACCTGAGGAGCTGACCCATGACGGGTCGACCTGGGTAAGCGGCAGATCCGGAACATCGCCGGACGCGCCTGCGGCAGGCTGGGCGACCAACACACCGAGGCTGGCGGTCATGAGCGCGCTCAATACCGTGACCGCAACCGTACGAGATCGTTGCTTCCGTTGTGCCATGACTTCTCCAAACTTTGTTGTTCGGGGCAACGCCGACGGTACATAACGGTACAAATCGGATCAACAGGGTGAGCGGGTGAAATCGGCACGCGGTCGGGTCGTGTACGGCACAGTCCTGGGCGCCCAGCACTGGACGAGGAACTCAGATGTCGTCAAGAGCGCACTCCGACGCCCGCCCATCGTGGCCCTTGCTCGCCGTGCCGTAACAAGTCCCTGACATTCGCGGCACACCTACGTGGCAGAGCCGAACGACTTCGAAAGGAGACTCCATGCCGCACCACGACATCACTCCCACACGCGACGCTCGCTTGGTCCCCCTGACCGACGCAGCCGAGCATTTCCACGTGTCGGTCAAGACGCTGCGCCGCCGCATCGCCGACGGCACGATCACGGGCTACCGCCTGGGCCGCCTGATCCGTGTGGATCTCGACGAGCTGACGCGGCACCTCGTTGTCGCGATGCCAACGGCCCGCTCGGTGTGACTCCGCACCGACAAGGTGCACGGCCGCTGAGGTCCACCCTCGCGCCCTCGGCGCCGGTGGAGTGCGATGGACAGGTTCTTCGGACACCCCCAGGATTGCGTGGTGCAAATCAAGGTGTGGTACTCCGACTGGCAGCTGCAGTGCTGTGGAGCCCCGTTCGCTGTCGGGGATGACATCGAGTGGGGGATCTCCCACGGCGGTCACGATGAGGTCCTGGAGGACATCTTCGACGAGGAACTGGCAGCCCAGTGCTTCGGCAGCGAAGAGCACCACAGCGATGTCGACGAGACGATCCAGGGAACAGTGACCGCGATCGCAGTCGTGCGTGCACAACTCGAGCAATCGGCGAACGATCCTCGGACGTACTTTGCCGCAGCAGGGACCGGGACTGCCGAGCCGACGCAGCAAGCCGACGGCCGCGAAGGCGACCGTGGCGATCAACACCTGTTCGGTTACCTGGTGGACGTCAATGTCGCGAACACGGGCGTTTAGCACCTCGCTTTATCCGCCAAGCATGATCAGTAACCCGTCATGTCAGCCGACGTCATGACCCCCGCTCTTGTCTCGTGCTTCCTCCAGCCGGATCTCTTCCCGCGCCGTCGCACTCATCCGCGCGGCAAGCTCGATGTCCCGGGCCATCGTCGCCTTCTGGTACCGCAACACCACCGACACGTCGGAGTGCCCGCCACGTCGCATGAGCTCGGCGAGCGTCGCCCCCTCCTGCGCAATCCGAGTCAGCCCCGTGTGCCTCAGGTCGTGGAACCGATAGCCGTCCGGAAGTCCCGCCACCGCGCCCCGAGCGGCCGCCCAGATGCCGTTCCAGCGCGAAGCCGACAAGTACCGGCTACCTCGCGCGACA
Organism: Promicromonospora xylanilytica; assembly: GCF_054782895.1. Lineage (NCBI taxonomy): Bacteria > Bacillati > Actinomycetota > Actinomycetes > Micrococcales > Promicromonosporaceae > Promicromonospora > Promicromonospora xylanilytica. Next base: position 99,409 of record NZ_BAAGRP010000015.1, on the reverse strand, counting down.
GCCGGCACTACCGGCGCCGTCCGTCCCCGCCCGACGTGCTGGTCGATGTGCTCGCGCAGCCGCTCGATCATGAGCGGCGGAACGGCCATGGACCGGACGCCGCTGTCCGACTTGGGATCGGTGAGCTTGCCGGTGCTCCCGTTCTTCTGCCGACGCACGTACAATGTCGCCGCGGTCCGGTCGCTGTTCCAGACGATGTCGTGCCGCTGCAGCCCCAACACCTCCCCGCGTCGCAGCTGGCACCACGCGGCGAACAGCACGGCGATCCGCCAGGGCTGCGGCACCGCCACGTAGAGCGCGTCGACCTGAGTCGGCGTGGCGACGTCGTCCTCGGGTGTGTGGGCGTCGTCGTGCCGCACGGACTTACGGGCCGGTGTCGGCACGTCCGGCATCTTCCCGAGCAGCCCGTCGCGCACCGCCGCCCGGAGGATCATCTTCAGCACGTCGACGGCGTCGCCCGCGATGCCGTTGTGCTTGGCGTCCTCCTTGAGCACCGAGGGCATAGCGACGAGCTTGAGCACAAGCGCACGCACCCGCTCGGTGTCGATCTCCCGGACCTTCACGTCCCCGAGCGGCTTCATGAGGTAGTTGCGCACCCGCCCTCGGTACGCGAGCACGGTCCCCGGCCGGCGAAGCTTGCCTCCCTTGCCGGGCTCGGTGGCGATGCGCTCCAGCCACCGCTCGGCGTACTCGCGGAACGTCACGTCCCGCGCGGCTGCGGCCTCAGCGGCGGCCCGACGCCGTCGGACAGCCTCGGCGGGCGGGAGCCACTCCCCTCGGCTGATCGCCGCGTGCACGCCGTTGAGCCACTCACGAGCGTCACCCTTGGTGAGGAACGTCAGCGGCTTGTCGTCCTCGGTTCGCGCCGAGTATGTCCTGTCATCCGGCCCCGTGTAGCGGGCCTGCCAGCGCTTCGAGGGCAGCCTCCGCAGGCTCCCCCACGCCTCGCGGCGCTGCCTGGCCGTCGTCTCGGTCGTCGTCTTTCCCATCGGTCAACCTCCTGGTTCGTGTCCGTCGTCGTGCCATCCCCGTGCCATAAGTGGCGGGAATTTCGGACCGTTCACGTCCATAGGTGTCCACGACACCCCGGCACGCGAAGAGGCCCGGATCCGCGGAATTCCGCGGATCCGGGCCTCTGACCAGGTTCGACTCCCGAGAAACCGGGAGACTGGTCTCAGAAGTTGATCATGTGCCCGGCAATACCGTGCACCGTCTCCTGCACCGACTCCGACAGCGTCGGGTGGGTGTGCACGTTGCGTGCCACCTCGTCGGCGGTGAGGTCCCACTTCTGCGCGAGCGTGAGCTCCGGCAGCAGCTCGGACACGTCCGGGCCGATCATGTGGGCGCCGAGCAGCTCGTTGTACTTGGCGTCGGCGACGAGCTTGACGAAGCCCGTGGTGTCGCCGAGGCCGTGCGCCTTGCCGTTGGCCATCGTCGGGAAGTTCGACACCTTGACGTCGTAGCCCTCGTCGCGGGCCTGCTGCTCCGTGAGGCCGAACGACGCGACCTGCGGCGAGCAGAACGTGGCACGCGGCATCATGCGGTAGTCGCCGAGGGTCTGCGTCTCGGCGCCGGCGATGGTCTCGGCCGCGACGACGCCCTGCGCCTCCGCGACGTGCGCCAGCATGAGCTTGGCGGTGACGTCGCCGATGGCGTAGATGTGCGGCACGTTGGTGCGCATCACGTCGTCGATGGCGATGGCGCCACGGTCGGTGAGCTGAACGCCCGTGTTCTCGAGGCCGAACCCGCTCACGTTGGGCGCGAAGCCGACGGCCATGAGCACCTTGTCGACCACGAGCTCGCCCGGCTTGTCGTCCTTGACGCCCTTGTACGAGACGGTGACGGACGAGCCGTCGTCCTTGACCGTCTGCACGGCCGTCGAGGTCAGCAGGTTGATGCCGAGCTTCTTGTACTGCTTGGCGATCTCCTTGGAGACGTCCGCGTCCTCGTTCGGCAGCGCACGGTCGAGGAACTCGATGATCGTGACGTCCACGCCGTAGTTCTTGAGGACGTAGCCGAACTCCATGCCGATGGCGCCGGCGCCGACGATGGCGATCGACTTGGGCAGCTCCCGCGTGAGGATCTGCTCCTCGTAGGTCACCACGTTGTCGGACAGCTCGACGCCGGGCAGCAGGCGCACCTCGGAGCCGGTGGCGATGATCGCGTTGTCGAACGTCACCGTCTCGGTGCCGCCCTTGTTGAGGGCCACCTCGATGGTGTTCGCGTCGCGGAAGGTGCCGCGGCCGTCGAGCTCGGCGATCTTGTTCTTCTTCATCAGGAAGTGGACGCCCTTGACGCGGCCGTCCGCGACGGTGCGCGAGCGGTCGAACGCCTTGCCGAAGTCGAACGTGACGTCTCCGGTCATGCCGAAGAGGTCCTTCTGGTGGTTGAAGATGTGGGCCAGCTCAGCGTTGCGGAGCAAGGCCTTCGAGGGGATGCAACCCACGTTGAGGCAGACACCACCCCAATACTTCTCCTCGATGATCGCAACGGACTGACCGAGCTGGGCAGCGCGGATGGCGGCGACGTAGCCGCCGGGGCCCGCACCGAGGAGTACGACGTCGTAGTGGGAAGCCATGGGACAAGGGTATTAGTGCGCGCCAATCCCCGTGACGTGACTTCGGTCTCGTTACCGCTACGACTCCCGAAAGTGCCCGGCGACCCGGCAGAAGATGCCGGTCAGCGCACGCTGTCGACGCCCAGGTTCGCCAGGGCGTCGGCCCGCTCGTTGCCCGGGTCGCCCGCGTGGCCCTTGACCCAGACCCAGCTGACCTCGTGCTCCGCCACCTCGGCGTCGAGCTCCTGCCACAGGTCCACGTTCTTGACCGGCTGCTTGGACGCCGTCTTCCAGCCGTTGCGCTTCCAGCCCTTGATCCAGGTCTTCATACCGTTCATCACGTACGACGAGTCGACGTGGATGATGACCGTGCTGGGCCGCTTGAGCGCCCGCAGCGCCTCGACCACGGCCTTGAGCTCCATGCGGTTGTTCGTGGTGACCTTCTCACCGCCGAACAGCTCCTTCTCGTGCTCGCCGAAGCGCAGCAGCGCCCCCCACCCGCCGAGGCCGGGGTTGCCCTTGCACGCGCCGTCGGTCCACATCTCCACGGTGCCCTGACCGGTCTGGTCGGTCTCGATGAGGCTGGTCTCCACGGTGCTGGCGCTCTCGTTCTGGGTGTTCTCGACGGTGCTGGTCACGGCCTCACCCTAGTCGTGTCAGTGGCTCGGCGTAGCGTGGTCGAAGACGTCGGACGAGCACCCTGGACGCACGGAGGAACGGCATGAAGTTCGGTTTCATCAGCAGCTTCGGAACGATCGACCAGCACGTCGCGCTGGCGCGCGAGAGCGAGGCGCACGGCTGGGACGGGTTCTTCACGTGGGACGCGATCAGCCTGGACGGGGAGTGGGCCATGCCGGTCTACGACCCGTTCGCGGTGCTGGCCGCCGCGGCCACCGTGACCGAACGCGTCGCCCTGGGCGCCATGGTGTTCGCCGTGCCTCGGCACCGTCCGTGGGAGCTCGCGCAGCGCGCCCTGACCGTGGACCGTCTGTCCGGCGGGCGTCTGGTGCTGCCGGTCGGCGTCGGGGTGACCGACGATCGCGGGTTCACGTCGGTCCAGGGGCAGGCCACGGGCCTGAAGGAGCGTGCGGCCCAGCTGGACGAGACCCTCGACTGGCTCGAACGGTCCTGGTCCGGGGAGGAGTTCGAGTTCCGTGGCGAGCAGATCAGCACGGGACCGTTCCGCTTCCCGGAGCGCCCCGTCAACGGCCGCATCCCGGTATGGCCGGTCGGTGTGTGGGACGCGGAGCGGCCGCCCACCAAGAACCTGCAGCGCACGCTGCGCTGGGACGGGATCGTCCCGCAGCTGCGCGGCACGGCGGACGACCTGACGTCGGAGCACGTGACCGGCCTGGTCGACTGGCTGAACGCCCACCGGTCCGACGTCGCGGGCGGGCGCGGTACGGCGGGCGACAGCGGCGAGCGGCCGTTCGAGGTGATCCTCCAGGGCAAGCTCCCGACCGACCCGGGCGAGGCGGCCGAGCAGGCCCGCGTCATGGCCGACGCCGGCGTCACCTGGTGGATCGAGTCCTGGTGGGACCCGGCGACGGTCACGCCGGAGATCCTCCTGGAGAAGGTGCGCCAGGGTCCGCCGTCGGTCTGACGACGGCCTTCCATTCTACGGAAAGCCCCTTCCATTATTGCCTGCCTTGCGCATAGTGTCCCTGAGCAACGAGGTCCCGAGCCACGGGACCCGGACGCCCGTGGAGGCCGCATGTCGAGGAACGCCCGACCCGACCAGAAGCTCAGCACCACACGTCGCTGGACGGCAGCCGCCGCCGGCTCCGCGCTCGCCCTGGGTACCTGCCTCGTACCTCTTGTCGCGGCGCCGGCGGTCGCCCTCCCTCCCGAGTCGCACTGCGGCACGGAGCCCGGCAACAACAACGACGGGTTCGTGAACCACGCCCAGCTCACCCGGTCGCTCGACCGGATCGAGTCGACGTCGGGCGGCGAGGTGGACGTCGAGGTAGCCGGCCACAGCAACCAGGGGCGTGAGATCTACACGGCTCGAGTGGGGCACGGTGACACGGTCGTCCTCGTCGAGTCGCAGATCCACGGCAACGAGAACCACGGCACCGAGGCCCTGCTCGATCTGCTGGGCTTCTGGGGCGGTCACAGCCCGGCCGCGGCGGCGATCCGCGAGGAGGTGACGATCGTCGCGGTGCCCCGTCTCAACGTGGACGGCGGTGAGCGTGACACCCGCCAGAACGAGATGACGTGGGACGACGCCGTCGCCGAGTTCCCGCAGCTGGAGGGTGCCGCGCCGTCGTGGAACTACAACGCGAACGTCCAGGGCTTCGACATCAACCGTGACTACCACCCGGACCTCGACTACGTGCCCGACCCGGCGGACTTCCCGGGCAACAGCGCGGACACCGGCTGGTACATCACGCCGGAGGCGCAGACGCTACGGGAGGTCTACCGCGGGCTCGAGGGCGAGTTCGGCACCGTCGACTACTTCGTGGACCTGCACAACCAGTGGTCGTGCTATGCCACGGACGACCTGGAGAACATGTCGCCGCTGTCCATCTCGGCCCGCTTCATCGCCGACCCGAGCGAGTTCGGCGACTGGCCCAAGTTCGACTACGACCACTCCCGCCGGGCCAACGTGGCCGTCTACGAGGCGCTGCAGGACCGCGGCGAGGCCGGGTTCGGCGACCTGACGCTCTACCCGCAGGACACGAACCTGCCGGGCACGGCCCTCGGCGCGTTCGCCCTGCGCGGCAGCGCCACGGTGCTCTTCGAGACGTCGAGCCAGACGCAGTACGACGGGATGAAGCGCAACGGCATGCTGCGCAAGCAGATCGAGATCGGGCTCGGCGGCCTCGTGGAGTCCGTCGCGGACGGCTCCATCGACGGCCTCGACCCCGAGAGCTACGAGGACATCCCCGAGCGGGTGTACCTGCCCGCGGACTGACGTCACCAACCAACAACCGTGAAACACCGAGGGCCTGCGCGATCCTGGACAACAGGATCGCGCAGGCCCTTCGACATTCGGGGCGCCCAGTTCGGGGCACCCAGGGATCAGACCGGGCGCGCCGCCTCGATCTCCACGGACGGGAGGTGCCGGGCCGGCAGCGTCTTGGGACGCCACGACTCGCGGGTCTCCTCGAACGCGGCGATCTTGTCGGCCTCCTGCAGGGTGAGCCCGATGTCGTCGAGCCCCTCCATCAGGCGCCACCGCGTGTAGTCGTCGATCTGGAACGGCACGGTGACGTCGTCGGCCGACGCGGTCTTGGCCTCGAGGTCGACGGTCACCTCGGTGCCCGGCTTGGTCTCGAGGATCTTCCACAGGATCTCGAGGTCCTCGGGCGAGACGACGCCCGCGACGAGGCCCTGCTTGCCCGAGTTGCCACGGAAGATGTCCGCGAACCGGGAGGACAGCACGACCCGGAAGCCGTAGTCCTTGAGCGCCCAGACGGCGTGCTCACGCGAGGAGCCGGTGCCGAAGTCGGGCCCGGCCACGAGCACGGAGCCCGCCGAGTACGCCTCCTGGTTCAGCACGAACGAGGGGTCGCCCCGCCACGCGGCGAACAGCGCGTCCTCGAACCCGGTGCGCGTGACCCGCTTGAGGTACACGGCGGGGATGATCTGGTCCGTGTCGACGTTGCTCCGCCGCAGCGGCACGCCGACACCGGTGTGGGTGTGGATCTTCTCCATGGTCTGTGCTCCTCTCAGCGCGCGACGGGCAGCGGCAGGTCGACGACGACGGACTCGCCCAGCGGGGACGCGCCCACGCCGTCGAGCGGCGAGCCGTCGAACGTGGTGATGTCAATCTCGTCGGGCAGGTCCAGGTCGGAGACGCTGGAGAGCTTCCCCCGGATCGCCGTCGCCGCGGCGACCAGCGGCGAGACCAGGTGGGTACGCCCGCCCTTGCCCTGCCGTCCCTCGAAGTTGCGGTTCGACGTCGACGCCGACCGCTCCCCCGGCGCGAGCTGGTCCGGGTTCATGCCGAGGCACATGGAGCACCCGGCGTTGCGCCACTCGGCGCCGAACTCCTTGAAGATCACGTCGAGCCCCTCGGCCTCGGCCTGCAGCCGCACGCGGGCGGAGGACGGCACCACGAGCACGCGCAGGGAGTCGGCCTTCTTGCGGCCCTTGACCACCTTGGCGACCGACCGCAGGTCCTCGATGCGACCGTTGGTGCACGAGCCGATGAACACGGTGTCCACGCTGATGTCGCGCAGCGGCGTGCCGGCGGTCAGGCCCATGTACTCCAGGGCCTTCGCGGCGGTCTCGCGCTCACCCTCGTCGGCGATCTCCGCCGGGACGGGCACGGACGCCGACAGCGGCAGGCCCTGGCCCGGGTTGGTGCCCCAGGTGACGAAGGGCTCCAGGTCGGCGGCCTCCAGCACCACCTCGGCGTCGAACCGCGCGTCGTCGTCCGTGCGGAGCGTCTTCCAGTACTCGACGGCGGCGTCCCAGTCCTCGCCCTCGGGCGCGTGGGGGCGCCCCTTGAGGTACTCGAACGTGGTCTCGTCCGGAGCGATCATGCCCGCGCGGGCGCCGGCCTCGATCGACATGTTGCAGATGGTCATCCGGGCTTCCATGGAGAGCGCGCGGATGGCCTCGCCGCGGTACTCGAGCACGTAGCCCTGACCGCCGCCGGTGCCGATCTTGGCGATGATCGCCAGGATGATGTCCTTGGACGTCGTGCCCGCGGGCAGCGTCCCGTTCACCGTGATCGCCATGGTCTTGAACGGCGCCAGCGGGAGCGTCTGGGTGGCGAGCACGTGCTCGACCTCGGACGTGCCGATGCCGAACGCGAGTGCGCCGAACGCACCGTGCGTGGACGTGTGCGAGTCACCGCACACCACGGTCAGGCCGGGCATGGTCAGGCCGAGCTGCGGTCCGACCTGGTGCACGATGCCCTGGTCGGCGTCGCCGAGGCTGTGCAGCCGGACGCCGAACTCCTTGGCGTTGGCGCGCAGCGTGTCGATCTGCGTACGGCTCGTCAGATCGGCGATCGGCCGGTCGATGTCGAGCGTGGGAGTGTTGTGGTCCTCGGTCGCGATCGTGAGGTCGGGTCTCCGCACCTGACGTCCGGCGAGGCGCAGCCCTTCGAACGCCTGAGGGCTCGTGACCTCGTGCACCAGGTGCAGGTCGATGTAGAGGAGGTCTGGCGAGCCGCCCTCGCCTCGACGCACCAGGTGCGCCTCCCAGACCTTCTCCGCCAGCGTGCCGGCCATTGCGGTTCGCCTCCTCGTCAGAAACTACTTTCGGGCTTCGACTTGCAATCTCACGTTCCGAGACGGCAATATCGCGGTATGGACGATACTAGCGGAGTCGGCGTCTTGGACAAGGCGGCGTCCGTCCTCGGGGCACTCGAGGCCGGACCGGCCACACTGGCGCAGCTCGTCTCCTCCACCGGCCTGGCTCGCCCGACGGCGCACCGACTGGCCGTGGCACTCGAGCACCACCGCCTGGTGGCACGGGACATGCAGGGCCGTTTTGTGCTGGGTCCGCGCCTCAACGAGCTGGCCACGGCCGCCGGTGAGGACCGCCTGCTGGCGGCTGCGAACCCGGTGCTCATCGCGCTGCGCGACCACACGGGCGAAAGCGCACAACTTTACCGTAGGCAGGGCGATCACCGCGTGTGCGTCGCCGCCGCCGAGCGGCCGGTCGGCCTGCGCGACTCCATCCCCGTGGGGGCGACGCTCAGCATGAGCGCAGGCTCCGCCGCGCACGTGCTGCTCGCGTGGGAGGAGCCGGACCGGCTGCACCGCGGCCTGCGCGACGCGACCTTCACGGCCACCATCCTCTCCGGTGTCCGACGGCGCGGCTGGGCCCAGTCGGTCTCGGAGCGTGAGCTCGGCGTGGCCTCGGTCTCGGCGCCGGTCCGTGGCCCGTCGGGCCGGGTCGTGGCCGCCGTCAGCGTGTCCGGCCCGGTGGAGCGCCTCTCCCGGCAGCCCGGCCGGCTGCACTCGGCTGCCGTCGTCGCCGCGGCGAACAAGCTCACCGAGGTGCTGCACCGGTCCGGCGAGTAGGCGCCGGACCGACGTCGGGCGGCGCGAACCTGCGCGGCGCCCGACCAGTGTGCGGCGGGTGTGTGGCCCGTGAGCGGTCCGTGAGCGTTGGTTCGCCACGCCGAGCCCGGTGATTCCCCAGGTCGGGGTCATATCAGTAGTGTCGTCCGAGACGTGTGCACTTCAGGGGCTCACGCACCAACGCCGGAGGAATCTGATGCCGCCCAAGGTGAAGCTCATCGTCATCTGGCTGGTCGTGATCTTCCTGCTCTACTCGGTGGTCAACGACCCGGAAGGCTCGGCCGACGTCGTGCGCGCCCTCTGGGACGTCATCTGGGGCGCCATCGCGAACATCGGTGTGTTCTTCGAGGAGCTCTTCACCGGGTCCATGGGCCGCTGACCACGTAAGGTCGGCGGCGAGGCTCGACCGCATCCGACCGCACCCCCCGGGGAGACCGCATGAGCGCCACAGCGGACTTTGTCGTCCCCCACCGCGCCCTGCAGCGGTACATCCTGGCGAACGAGAAGATCATCATCGCCACCCACCGGCACTGGGGCATGCTCTGGGAGCCGATCCTCACGGCGGCGGCGGCGTTCCTGCTGGCGGTGTCCCTGCTCGTCGCCGTGGACCCCAACGTCCGGGACGACCTGGGCTGGGTGTGGCTGCCGTTCGTCGTGCTGGGCGGGCGGCTGCTCTACAAGTGGCTGGAGTGGCGGGCCCGATGGTTCGTCATGACCGACCGCCGGCTGCTGCTCCTCGACGGGTTCCTGATCCACCGGGTGGCGATGATGCCGTCCGAGAAGGTGACCGACCTCGGGTACGAGCGCACGCCGATGGGCCAGGTGCTCGGCTACGGCACGTTCATCTTCGAGACCGCCGGGCAGGACCAGGCCCTCGACCGGGTCACCTGGATCCCCCGGCCGGACTCCCGGTACCGGCTCATCATCGCGTCGCTCTTCCACCCCGACGCCGCCGACGCCGAGGCGGCGGCGCAGGCCAACCCGGACATCCGGCCGGAGGCCGCCCCGACGTCCGACTCCGCCCTGCCGCCCTCGCTCATGCCGCGGATCGGACGGCGCAGCAACCCGCCGACGCAGCGCATCGAGCTGCCGATCGGCCGCGGCGGCGACCCGGCGGGCACCGCCGAGGAGGGCGCGGCGCAGGCGCCGACAGCCCTCGGCGCGGAGCCCACCGGTGTCACGTGGTCGTCCACGGGGGCGGGCGCTGCGGCGTCCGCCGGCAGCTCCCCCGGCCGGACCGCCGGCAGCTCCCCCGGCCGGACTTCCGGCGACACCCCGGGCAGAACCAGCGACGGAGCCCGTGGCGAGCACGTGCCCGGCGGACCCACCGCGGACCCGAACGCCACCGAGGTGCGGCCCGAACCGTTCATCGAGGGCGGCAAGGACCCGAAGATCCGCTGACCGCGGTCCGTCTGCCGGACTCGGCCAGAGCACCCGACTGCAGACTTGGTCGCAGCCCGCGACAGCGACTGCAGACTTCGCTGCGGCCTGAAGGGTCGCAACCGCGACAAACTCTGCACTGGCCCAGCGGCGGCGCGCACAAGTCTGCAGTCGAAGGGCAGGACCGGTGCCCTGGGCCCGGCAGAATCCGCCGACTGCAGACCTAGCCGCGGCACCCGACAGCGAGTGCAGACCCAGTTGCGGCTACGACCCCTCAGACCGCGACGAACTCTGCACTGGCCCAGCGGCGGCGCGCACAAGTCTGCAGTCGATGGAGCCGGACGACTGCAAGCCCCCGGAACAGCGCAGCCCCAGACGGCGAAAGGCCCGGTCCGCGTGGACCGGGCCTTTCTGCTGTACCCCCAGTGGGATTTGAACCCGCGTTACCGCCGTGAGAGGGCGACGTCCTAGGCCGCTAGACGATGGGGGCCTGAACGGATCCACCGGCCGAAGCCGATGAACCTGCGTACCCCCAGCGGGATTTGAACCCGCGTTACCGCCGTGAGAGGGCGGCGTCCTAGGCCGCTAGACGATGGGGGCCTGAACTACCGGTTGACGACCGGTTGCCGGTGAGAACCGTAGCGCACCGTTCCGCCGACTCGCATCGGCTACGGGTGCGCTGTGCTCTGCGCTGGGGTACCAGGACTCGAACCTAGACTAAGTGAACCAGAATCACTCGTGCTGCCAATTACACCATACCCCATGGGGGTAATAACCGTCCGGATACACCTGTGTCCAACAGGCTTTCCGTGGAGGCCTTACCGCTGGAGAACACTACCTGACCTCGCACGGTGGTCAAAACGCAAAGGGGGTGCCGTCCGTCACGCCGTGGTCATCCTGCTGGTGACACGCGCATCGAGCCGCTAGATGACGCCGAATCCGACGCCCGAAGCGGCCGTCAGCGACCCTAGTAGCCCAGCGCCGCCGGAAGCTCCTCCAGCGTCTCGATCACCACGACCCCCGCCGCCCGCAGCGCGACCGGATCCTGCGCGTCCCCCAGTGCGCCGTCAGGCAGCGCGGGACCGCCGTGGTAGCCCGGACCCCTCCGGTGGCCCGCCCGGTCCAGCCAGACGCCCGTCAGGCCCGCCTGGTGGGCCGCCAGCGCGTCCACCGCGGGTTCGTCGCCCACGTACGCGGTCCGGGCCGGCTCCGTGCCCAGCAGGCGCGCGCCCTCGAGGAACACCCGGGGGTCGGGCTTGCCGAAGCCCAGCGTGTCGACGCCGACCAGCACGGGCAGGTCGCCCAGGCCCGCCAGCTTGAGCTTGCGTTCCTGCAGCTCCGCGGCGGCGTTCGTCACCACGCCGACGCGGATCCCCGCCGCGACGACCGCGTGGACGGCGGCCACGGCGTCGGTGTGCGCCGTCCACGACTTCTCGAAGGTGCCCCAGAACAGCGCGTCCCAGGCCGTGAAGGACGACGGCGTGACGGGCGCCCCGCCGAACGTCTCGTGCAGCAGCACCGCCCGGAGCCTGCGCTGCGTCACGTGGTCCATCTCGCCCCGGGTGTACCGGGCGTAGTACCCGCCCGGGTCGGTGCGCCAGTGCGACAGGATCTCCGGCTCCCGCTCAGGCTCCACGTGCGGCAGGTACTCGGCCCGCACGGCCGCCAGCGCCAGCGCGAAGGCGCCCTTGGTGTCGACGAGGGTGTCGTCGACGTCGAACAGGATCCCGTCCATCGTCATGCCGTCTCTCCCTTGGCAGGTTCGTGCGGAGCCGGAGCCGGAGCCGGCGCCGGAGCCACCTCGGGCTCAGGCACCACCAGGGCCGGCCGCCGGCGTCGGGCCCACCACAGCAGCACGGCGGCGGTGATCACCGTGACGATGATGCTGGCGGCGCCCTCGACGGGCAGCACCTCGGTGATCAGGAGCGACTCCTCCAGGCCGTCGTAGGCGATGGCGAGGGCGAACGCCAGCAGGTTGTTCGCCGCGTGCAGCGCGACGGCGATCTCCAGCCCGCCGGTCCGCCAGACGAGCACGCTCGCGACGAGGCCGAACACCAGCCGGTCGCCGAACAGCCAGGGGCTCTGCGTGCCGTGCGCCATCGCGAAGAGGATCGCCGTCACGACGGCGGGCAGGGCGATCGCGAGCCAGCGCCAGCGGAGCAGGCTGCCGATCCACTGCGACAGCCAGCCGCGGAAGAAGTACTCCTCGCCGGCCGCCTGCAGCGGTGTCGTGAGCAGGATGACCACGGAGAGCGCCAGCCAGCCGGACGCCGGCGTGAGCGGCCACCAGCCGGACTCGTCGGCGCCGGGCTCGGCCGCGCCGCCCGCCGAACCGGTGCCCGCGTCGACCGGCATCCCGAGCTGGGTCAGGAGCAGCTCGCTGCCGAGCGTGAGCGGTACCAGGAGCAGCAGCGCCACCCCGATCCCGCCGAGCAGCAGGCGCCAGCGCACCCTCCCGAGCACCGAGGAGACCAGCCCGGCGCGCCGGGCCTGCGCCCACGTCGCCACCAGGGCCAGGGGGATGCCGAGCGCGAGGCCCAGGTTGGTCACGAGCATGCCCGTGGGCGACACGAACCAGGCGTCGGTGAGCGAGCCGGGGTCCGGCAGCTGCAGACCGGCCGCCTGCGCGACGATGAACGCGAGGGCGTACAGCAGCATCGCCCCGGCCAGCAGCACGGCGCAGGCCACCACGGCGACCAGCCCGAGCAGGGGGCGCCACCACCGGTGCCGCGGCCCGCGGAGGGCCTGCGGATACTCACGCAGAGCGGGCGTCCCTCCGGCTGGGGGCGGCACGGCGTCAGGTGTCATGGCGTCGGTCACCCCAGCACGGTAGACCACCACCCCGAACGCGGGCTGCACACGCCATGTGCACCGGACGAACAGTCACTCCGCGGCGGCCGACACCTCCGCCGACACCGGGGCGGCCGTCTCGGCCAGCCGGGCCAGCGCCGCGTCGATCCGCGCGAGCGTGCGCTCGCGACCGAGCACCTCGAGCGACTCGAACAGCGGAAGCCCGATGCGGCGGCCGGTCACGGCCACGCGGACGGGAGCCTGCGCCTTGCCCAGCTTCATGCCGTGCGCCTCGCCCACGGTCAGCACCGTGTCCTTGAGCGTCTCGGCGGCCCAGGCCGCGTCGACCAGGGCGGCGCGGACGTCGGTCAGCAGCTCGGCGGCGCCGGCCTTCATGGCCTTGTTCCAGGAGTCCTCGTCGATGGCGGGGGCGTCGAGGAACAGGAAGTCCACGTTGTCCGTGATCTCGGACAACGTGGCCACCCGGGAGTGGGCGAGCGGCGCGACGGCGTCGAACACGGCCGCGTCGAACTGCTCCTCGCTCCACGGCGCGCGCGGGGCGTGCAGCCACGGGTCGCAGGCCGCCGTGAACTCCGGGACGCTCAGCGCCCGGATGTACTCGCCGTTGAACGCGGTGAGCTTCTTGACGTCGAAGAACGCCGATGACGAGTTGATGTCCTCGACGCGGAACCGGCGCACCAGCTCCTCGAACGGGAGGATCTCCTCGTCGTTGCCCGGCGCCCAGCCGAGCAGCATCAGGTAGTTGACCATCGCGTCGGGCAGTATGCCCTCGGCGAGGTAGTCCTCCAGCGCCACCTTGTCGCGGCGCTTGGAGAGCTTCTGCCGCTTCTCGTTGACGATCACGGGCATGTGCGCCCACTGCGGCGGGGTGTGGCCAAGGGCCTCCCACAGCAGCTGCTGCTTGGGCGTGTTGGGCAGGTGCTCCTCGGCACGCATGACCAGGGTGATGTTCTCGTCGATGTCGTCCACGACGTTGGCCAGCAGGAACACCGGCGAGCCGTTGCCGCGCGCGATGACGAAGTCCTCGAGGTTCTTGTTCGGGAACGTCGGGTTGCCGCGGATCAGGTCGACCACCTGCGTCTCGCCCTCGTCGGGCGTGCGGAAGCGCAGCGCACGACCCTCTGCGTACTCGAGGCCCCGGTCGCGGCAGTAACCGTCGTAGCCGGTCTGCTGGCTGCCCGTACGCGCGATGACGACGTCGCGCGTGCAGTCGCAGTAGTACGCCTTGCCCTCGGCGAAGAGCCGCTGGGCCGCGTCCTGCTGGATGCCCGCGTTCTCGGACTGGAAGTACGGCCCCTCGAACGCCGGGTCGTCCTTGCGGATGCCCAGCGCCTCCATGGCCGACAGGATCCCGTCCACCCACTCGGGCTGGTTCCTCGAGGCGTCCGTGTCCTCGATGCGCAGCACGAACGTGCCGCCCTGCTGCTTCGCCACCGCCCAGTTGAACAGCGCGGAGCGGGCACCGCCCACGTGGAACATTCCGGTCGGGGAGGGTGCGAAGCGGACGCGGACGGCCACGTCCGAGCCGGTCGAGGTGTCGGTTGCTGAAGTCACGGACCCAGCCTATGCGGTGGGACCGACAGCGCCGTCCCGAGCGGCCCGGTCGCGGCGGTCGCCGACCAGCAGCCCGACGACGTAGGCCAGCCAGGTGGCGACCGAGCCGGCGGCGAGCACGAGGAGCATGAGCACGCCCCACTCCTCCTCGTCGCCCCGCCAGGGTGTCTCGGCGACAAAGTAGACCGCACCGGCGGCCACGAACAGGACGGCGCCGACGCCGAGCGCCGCCCAGGCGTCGCTGACACCCCGCAGCCGGAGCAGGCCGACGGCGAGGAGGACTGCGGCCAGCACGGCGGCCGTCACGGCGAGCGCGAACAGGAGAGCGGTGCCGACGTAGTCCAGCCCGAGGTCACCGCTCGCCAGGTAGATCAGGCCCACCACCGCGGTGACGCCGAACGCCACGGGTGTCAGTACGAGGAACCGCCGCACGATCTGCATGACTCATGATGACCGGTCGACCAGCCGTTTCACGTACCGGCGCGTCGGCAGCGGCACGGGGCCCGCTGCCGTCTCGGCCTGGTAGTCGAACGGTCCGGCGTCCGACCAGCCCTGGCGTTCGTAGAACCGCCGTGCCCGCCCGTTGTCCGTCACGACGGCGAGCCAGGCCTCGGCATGCCCGGCGGCCGCGACCCGGCCCTCGCCGGCGCAGAGCAGATGCGCCGCGATACCGGAGCCACGGTGCGTCGCCGAGACGAAGACCTTCTCGATCTCGTCGCCGTGGACGGTGACGAACCCGACCACACCGCCGTCCGCCGCTCCCGCGTCCGCCACGGTGGTACCGGGGACCAGTGCCGCCGCGCGCGGCCCGAACGAGTCACGAGGCCGGGCGGCCTTCAGCTCCGGCGGCACCAGCCCGCTGAGCCCGTCCACCCAGGCGGCGTGCCAGACGTCGGCGATATCCGGGGCATCCTCGGGCACGGCCTGCCGGAGCTCGACGTGCCGCACGCGCAGAGGCGCGAGCAGGAAGCGGTCCTCGTCCTCCAGCACCACGGGCTCCGTGCGCCAGCCCGGACCCGCGTACCCGACGAGCGCCGCGACGTCACGCCACCGGCTCACGTACGTCAGGGTGTCCGGTCCGACGACGATCTCGTCGCCCAGAAAACCGTCGAGCGACGCGAACCGCGTGATGCCGGCCTCGATGAAGGCACGGAACTCGTCCAGCATCCCGGGCCGCACCAGCGCGGTGGAAGACCTGATGATCATGCGTCGATCATGCGGCACCGCGCCGACCCAGGGCCAGTGCCCCGGGAGAGTGCCCGCGCCCGGGCCGCCGCCACGAGCTCGGCCAGCTCGCGGTCGGGCAGCGCGTCGGCCGCCCACCAGCGCACGTCGAGGGACTCGTCCGAGACGACCGGCTCCGCGCCGGCGTCGGCCACCGCGACGAACCGCACGTCCAGGTGGTGCACGGGGCGTGCCGGATCGCCGGTACCCGGCCGGCAGAACGGCACCACGTGCTCGTCCAGGTGGACCGGCACCGGGTCGACGGACAGCGTGAGCCCCGACTCCTCCTGGGCCTCCCGCCGGGCGGCGGCCGCGAGGCCGACGTCGCCGGCCTCCAGGTGCCCGCCGAGCTGGAACCAGCGCTGCGCCTTGCGGTGGAGGGTCAGCAGCACGTGGCTGCCGTCGTGCGAGAGCACGAGGGTCGACGCCGTCAGGTGGTCCGGCACGCTCTCGCGGAGCACCCCGAACCCGGGCCGCGCCGGCGAGACCTGGCGGTCCAGGTGCCGCACGTAGCGTGCCCGGAGCAGCTCCTGCTCCGGCGTCGGCCCGGTCCAGGCGCGCAGCACCGCCAGCGCGTCGGCGTGGAGCACACCGCCCTCCGACGTCGTCCCGGTAGGTGCCTCGAGCGTCACCTCAGCGACGCACGATCGGGTTGGCCAGGACGCCCAGGCCCTCGACCTCGCACTCGACGCGGTCGCCGTGGTCGATCTTGCCGACGCCGGCGGGCGTGCCCGTGAGGATCACGTCGCCCGGCAGCAGGGTCATCGCCTCGGAGATGTACGACACCAGGAACGGCACGTCGAACACCATGTCGCGGGTGCGGCCGTCCTGACGCGGCTCGCCGTTGACGCGCGAGCGCACGCCGACGTCCTCCGGGTCGAGGTCCGTGTCGATCCACGGGCCCAGCGGGCACGAGGTGTCGAACCCCTTGGCGCGCGCCCACTGCCCGTCGGTGCGCTGGGCGTCCCGGGCCGTCACGTCGTTCGCGACCGTGTACCCGAGGATGTACGACGACGCGTTCTGCGGCGTGACGTCCTTGCACACCTTCGAGATCACGACGGCCAGCTCGGCCTCGTAGCTGACCTCCTGCGTGAAGTCCGGCAGCACCACCGGGTCGTCGGGGCCGACGACCGAGGTGTTCGGCTTGAAGAACAGCAGCGGGCTGGTCGGCACCTCGCCGCCGCCCATCTCCTTGACGTGCTCGACGTAGTTCTTGCCGACGCACACCACCTTGGAGCGGGGGATCACGGGGGCGAGCAGCCGGACGCCGTCGCCCAGCTCGACGCGCTCGCCGGTCGGCATCGCCGGCATGTACAGGGGGTCGCCGCCCAGGACAGCCAGGAAGGTCTTGTCGCCCTCCTGCTGCACGAGGGCGAAGCGGGGGTCGTCTCCGGTGGTGAATCTCGCTATACGCACGAGCCCAATCTACGTCCCGGTGGGCCGTGGGTCAGGCGCGGGCCAGGACCTCGCCGTTCAGGACCGCGAACCAGCCGTCCGGAGCGGCCGCCCACTCGCGCCAGCCCTGGGCGAGCTGTTCGAGGGCCACGTCGTCCGCGAGCGCCGAGTCCTTGGCCTGGACCGCGAAGTTGGACTGGGTGCAGCGTTCGGCCCACAGGCCGCCCCACCAGGTGCGGTCGTCGGGCGTCGCGTAGCACCACACGCTGGCGCCGGGTTCGATCGACGCGGGGTCGAACCCGGCGTCGCGTACCCAGGAGGCGAGGCGGCGGCCGGCGTCGGGCTCGAAGCCGTAGGCGTGGGTGACCTCGTGGTAGAGCATGTTCCACTCGGTGAGCTCGGCGGACTCGGGGAACCAGGTCATGGCCTCGTAGTCGGCGTCGCGCACGGCGACGAACCCGCCGGGCCTGGCGACGCGCTTCATCTCGCGCAGGGCAGCGACGGGGTCGGAGAGGTGCTGGAGGAGCTGGTGGGCGAAGACGACGTCGAACGAGTCGTCGTCGAACGGCAGCTCGTACGCGTTGGCGTGCTCGAAGCTGATGTTCGTGGTGCCGTGGGCGTCGGCGAGGCCGCGCGCGGACTCCAGGACGTCGTCGGAGGCGTCCACGCCGACGACACTGCCCTGCGTGAGCCGCTCGGCGAGGTCGACGGTGACCGTGCCGGGGCCGCAGCCGACGTCGAGGAGCGTCATGTCGGAGAGCAGGTGCGGCAGCAGGAACGCGGCGGAGTTGGCCGCCGTCCTGCGGCGGTGCGAGCGCAGGACGGACTCGTGGTGCCCGTGGGTGTAGGACTCGGACTCCTTGGTCAGGTCCTTCACCGCACCCGGGCTGCTCGGGGCGTCGACCGCGTCGATCGGGTCGGTGCCCGCGGGCTGGGCCTTGTCCCTGACGGCGGCCCTGGGGGTCTCCCGGGGCAGGTCGGTGGACGTGTCAGTGCGGGCCATGTCGTACTCGTTGGCGCTGCCGGTCATGGGCGCACTGTATGTGCGCCGTGCGGGGCGGCACATCTGCGTTCTCATCCCTCGGGACGGCAGGTCCGGGACGGCAGGACGTGCGCGGCCGACGGCGTGGCCCGCGCGCGTCGGCTTCGCGGACACGCAAGGATGCCCGCATGCCCACGCCTGTCCAGCCGTCCGAGCGGCCCGCAGCGACCGGTCGCGCCACCCCTGCCGGGGCAGTCCGCCGGGCCGCGGGCCGGTTCGGCCGCAACCTGCTCGGCGGCCGCGGCCGCGTCGTCGGTGCCGACGTGGCCCGGGGTGTCGCGGTGCTCGGCATGTTCACGGCGCACGTGGGCATCACCTCGGGTGAGGTGGGCACGCTGGAGGGTTGGCTGGGGCTGGCGCACGGCCGGTCGTCGATCCTGTTCGCGACGGTCGCCGGTCTGTCCCTCGCCCTGTTCACCGGCGGCTCGGAGCCGGTCACGGGTGCGGCGATGCGCACCGCGCGGTCGCGGATCCTGGTCCGGGCCGTGCTCCTGCTGGCGCTGGTCGCGGTGCTGGACCTGTTCGGCACGCGGGTGCTCCTGATTCTCGGCTTCTACGCCGCGTACTTCGTGCTCGCCCTCCCGTTCCTGCGGATGCCGCCGGGCCGGCTCGCCGCGACGGCGGTGCTGATCGCGGTCCTCGGGCCGGTCCTCGTGTACTACGGGCCCGAGGTGCTGGCGCGGGCCGGTCTGCGCGCGCCGCACGACGGGTCCGGTGCGGCCACGGACTTTCTCCTCACGGGGCATTACCCTGCGCTGGTCTGGATGGCGTACGTGCTGGCCGGGCTCGCGCTGGGCCGCTGTGACCTGCGGTCGCCGGTGCTGCACCTGGGTCTGGTCGCGGGCGGGTTCGGGCTGGCCGCCGTGAGCTCTCTCGTCTCGGCGACGCTGGTGGCAGGCGCCGGCGGGACGGAGGCCGTGGAGGCCGAGATCGCCATGGCCTCGGCCGAGTACGTGGTGCCGCCGCCCACGTGGTCGGACCCGTGGCCGCCGCTGGCCGGCCTGTACCTCGAGGGCCCGCACGACGACACGATGTTCGAGGCGGTGGGGTCCGGCGGGTTCGCGCTCGGTGTGCTCGGGCTGTGCCTGCTCGTCGGTGCTGCCGTCGGCACGGCCCCGGCCACGTGGTCGCTGCGCGTGCTGCGGTGGGCCCTGGTGGTCGTGGTGACGCCGCTGGCGGCCGTGGGCGCGCTGGCGCTCACCGTGTACTCGGTGCAGATCGCCACCATCTGGTGGTGGACCAGGACCTACTGGGACCTGCTCGAGCCCGCGACCAACGAGCCGCTCGGCTGGATGGTGCTGATCACCCTCGCCGCGGCGACGGCGTGGCGGGCCCTGCTCGGCCGCGGACCGCTGGAACGGCTGTTCGGCCGGGTCGCCCGGACGGCGTTCCCCACGCCCACCGGCGGCACTACCGGAAGCTCACCTGTCCGACGATCGTCGTGACGGTGTCTCCGCCGACCCACACCTCGCCGTCGGGCAGCTTCTCGACATGTACACGGCCGCTGCGACCCAGGACCGTCCCCTGCGACGCCACGTAGGACGACGGCAGCACGTCCCCACCGAGCCACTGCGCGATACCCGCGTTGAGGCTTCCCGTCACCGGGTCCTCGCCGACGCCGATCGACGGCACGAACGCGCGCACCTCGACGGCGGGCGCGTCGGCGCCTTCGTCGACGGCCTCTCTTCCGGCTCTGTGCTCCCCGACCACGCCCACGCCGTACTCGCCGACCACGCCGAGCCTCAGGTCGCCCAGCGCCACGAGGTCGGGCTCCACGGCCAGCACGGCCTCGGCGTCCCGCAGCTGGACCGCCACCCAGCCGGGGCCGTTGTCGACCCACGCCGAGCGGACGACGTCGGACACGTCGATGCCCAGCGCCCGCGCGATCTGCGCCACGTGGGCGTCGTCGACGGCACCCGACCGCAGCAGCGGGGGCGCCGCGAACGCCAGACGCTGTCGCGGCCCCTCGGAGCCGCCGCCCCGCCGCAGCCGCACGAGTCCGACCCCGCACTCCTGGACCACGCCCTCCCCGCGGGGCGCGCCACCAGCCTCGAGCCACGCGTGCGCGGTCCCGAGCGTCGGGTGCCCGGCGAACGGCAGCTCGCCACCCGGCGTCCAGATCCGCACGCGATAGTCGGCGCCGCCGGCTCGACCGCCGTCGGTCGGCGCGAGCAGGAACGTGGTCTCCGAGAGATTGGTCCACCGCGCGAAGGCTGCCATCTGGTCGTCGGTGAGGCCGTCGGCGTCGTGCACGACGGCGACTGGGTTGCCGCTGGTCGGAACCGGTGAGAAGACGTCGACCTGGCGAAACGGAAGGCTCATCCCGCCCACGCTACCGACCGCGCCACGTGGTCTGACAGGTCGTCTCGCAGGGAAGATCACGCCGGGAAGATCTGGTCCAGCTCCGCGAGGTCGTCCTCGGTGGGCGTCCAGCCCCACGCCCGGGCGTTGGCGCGCACCTGCTCGGGCCGCGTGGCCCCCGCGATCACCGACGACACCTCGGGCCGCGACAGCAGCCACGAGAACGCGACGTCCGTCTCCGTGACGCCGCGCTCGCGGCAGAACTCGCCGAACCGGTCGAGCGCCTCCCACGGGGCGGACTCCAGCAGGTGGCGCTTCGCGATGACCAGCCGGGAGCCGTCCGGCCGCGCGCCGCCCGAGTACTTGCCGGTGAGCAGGCCGTTCGCGAGCGGGAAGTACGGCAGCAGGCCGAGCCCGTACGCAGCGGCCGCCGGCAGCACCTCCTGCTCCACGCCGCGAGACAGCAGCGAGTACTCGTTCTGCGCGGACACGAACCGGGTGCCGGTGCCCAGCGACCGGGCGACGTGCTCGGCGTCGGCCACCTGCCAGCCCTTGAGGTTCGAGTGGCCCACGTAGCGCACCTTGCCGGAGCGGACCAGGTCGTCGAGCGCGGCGAGCGTCTCGTCGACCGGGGTGGCGGGGTCGGGCGCGTGCAGCTGGTAGAGGTCGATCCAGTCCGTGCCCAGCCGGCGCAGCGACGCCTCGGCGGCGCGCACGATGTACCGGCGCGAGCCGCGCGCCCCGTAGTCGGCGCCGTTCGCCCCGCGCACGTCGAGCCCGAACTTCGTGGCGACCAGCACGTCGTCGCGCCGGCCCTGGAGGGCGGCGCCGAGCAGCTCCTCCGACAGGCCGGGCCGGGCGCCGTAGCTGTCCGCCGTGTCGAAGAAGGTCACCCCGGCGTCGATGGCTGCGTCGACGAGGGCGCGCGCACCCTCGCTGGTCTCGGACGCGGTACCGGTGCGGCCGAGGTTGTTGCACCCCAGGCCGATGACGGGAACGGACAGGCCGGTGCGCCCCAGGCGCCGCAGAGGAAGGTCGGACATGCTGGCACCCTACGACGGCCCGCGGGGACATCGACCGAACTGGCGGCCGCGCTCGGGCAGCCGGGTCCGGCGGCAGACTCCTCTCTTCGAGGCCTAAGTTACTTCGCTTTGGGTGGCCTGAAAGCGAAGTAACTTAGGCCTCGAAGAGAGTGGCGACCGCAGCTCCGGCCTTACCCTGGGGCGGTGAGCACAGTCCTCGGCGAGCTGACCGCGCCCGGTGCGCGGGGCGCCGTCGTGCGCCCGGAAAGCGCGGCTCGCCCGGCGGATGCGTCTCCCGAACGGGTGCTGCGACCCGAGGAGTGGCTGCCCCTCGCGGCGGCGCACGCCCGGCGTGCGGACGAGCTCACCGCCGTCTGGCGCGCGGCCCGCGCCGCAGGGCGCAAGCACGCGATCGAGGACTTCCTCTTCACCTACTACCCCACCCGGGTGGCGCACCTGCGCCGCTGGCACCCCGGCGCGGGCGTCACGCTCACGCTGCCCGACGGCGGCCCGCGCGCCGCCGAGACCAGCGACACGCCCCAGGTCCCCGACCCGGACGACCGGACCACGTGGCGCTGGCACACGACCACCACGCACGGGGCCACGCCTGCCGGGTCCCGCGGCGTCACCCTCGACCGCGACGCGTTCCTCGCCGACCGCGGCGACACGGTCCGGTACGTCCGCGAGCTGCTGTCGGCGACGGCGTCACGGCCGGGGACGTTCGGCTGCTTCGGGCTCCACGAGTGGGCGATGGTCTACCGCGACCGGGAGGCCGGCCGCGACCAGCGGCACCCGCTGCCGCTGCGGCTCGGGCACGCGGGCACGGACGCCGTGGTCGACGCCAACCCCGTGCGCTGCTCGCACTTCGACGCGTTCCGGTTCTTCACGCCGGAGGCCTCAGGGCACAACCAGCTCCGGCCCACCCGTGCCACGCAGGTCGGCATGGAGCAGCCGGGCTGCCTGCACGCCAACATGGACCTGTACAAGTGGTGCCTCAAGCTCGGCCCCGCCGCGCCCGGCGACCTGTTGCTGGACGCGTTCGAGCTGGCCCGGGACATCCGGTGGACCGACATGGCCGCCTCCCCGTACGACGTGTCCGAGTACGGCGTGCCCGCCGTCGAGATCGAGACCCCGCACGGCAAGGCCGAGTACGTGCGGCGGCAGCGCGAGTACGCGCGGCGTTCGAACGACCTGCGCTACCGGCTGATCGAGGTCTGCGACGTCGTGCTCGGCGACACCCTCCGCGGCGCCCTCGGCGCCTGACCACGGACCGGCAGCCGCCGGACCACGACCGCCGCGGCCAGCAGCGCAACCCAGCCGAGCGCCGTCACCGTCCAGAACACCGCCGCGCCCTGCACGGACGCCTCGGTGAGCAGCTGGAGCGACGAGAGCGGCACGGCGTGGGCGAACACGGCGGGCCAGATGCTGCCCCGCCGCTCGACCAGGGCGGCGAGCAGCGGCGCCCAGGCCGCGATGCCGATCGTTGCGGCGGCGACCTCGGCCCCCGTCAGCGCCCCCACCGACAGGTACGTGAGGTGCAGGGGCAGGTGCCAGAGCATCCAGATGCCGCCGACGAGCGCGGAGGACCGCCAGAAGCCCAGCCGCCGGAGCGCGAGCTGGAGCTGGCCGCGCCACAGGACCTCCTCGCCGAACGTCGACAGGGCGAACAGCGCAGTGCCCAGCACGATCATCGGCAGCGCGGCGAGCAGCACGCCGGCGGGCTTGAGCTCCGCACCGAGCAGGAGACCCGCCAGGGCAGGGGCGACGAGCGCGGGCACCATGACCGCGAGCGCCAGGCCGTAGGAGGCGAACAGCTCGCGTGCCGAGGTGGGGCGCAGCCGCCACTGGTGGGCCAGGTGTCCGCGCCCGAGCACGACGAGGACGGCGACCAGGCTGGCGAGGGCCGGTAGGTAGCGGCCGGCGAGGACGACGGCGTTCGGCACGTCCTGGTCGGTGACCAGGAAGGGGACGCAGAGCGCGGTGACGAGCGCGAAGGCCCAGCCGACGGCGACGACGGCGGCTCGGGACTCGTGGAGAGGTCGCATGCCGGCCAGTCTTCTGCCGCGCCGCTGCCGGGGGCATCGGGGAGGCCCCTGGCCCTCCCCCTGGTTCGGCTGCGGCCCGCTCCGGGTGTGTGCCCTGAGATGTGTGCGCTGAGGTGTGTGCCCTGAGTAGGTAGTTGCCCTACTTGTCGCGGGTCCCGGCGCTTTCTAGCGTCGATGGGGTCGCATCCGGTCAATTTCACACCTTGAGGTGAGCCCCATGAGAGTCACCGCACTGCGTACTCCGGCTGCCAGAGCCTTGCTCGGCGTCTTTGCCGTCCTGGCCCTGACCTTGACGGCGCTGGTCGCCGCACCACGCTCCATGACCCCGACGGCGGAGGCCCACGGCTGGGTCGTCTCGCCACCGAGCCGCCAGGACCACTGCGCCAAGCGCACGGTGAGCTGGACCTGTGACGGCGTCGAGTACGAGCCGCACAGCGTCGAGGCGCCCAAGGGTTCGATGCTGTGCTCGGGCGGGAGCCGTTTCGCCACCCTCGACGACGACTCGCTGCCGTGGCCTCGTACGACGATCGGCAGCACGCACACCTTCCAGTGGACGCTCACGGCCCGGCACCGTACGTCCACGTGGGAGTACTTCGTGGACGGCCAGCTCTTCAAGACCGTGAACGACGGCGGGGCGCAGCCCGGCTCGACCGTCACCCATACACTGACGGGCCTGCCGAGCGGCAACCACAAGATCCTCGCCCGGTGGAACGTGTTCGACACCGGTAACGCGTTCTACGCGTGCGTGGACGTGAACGTGGGCGGTACGGGCTCGCCGGAGGACCCGACCGACCCGCCCGCCGAGGAGTGCACGGCGGCCGCGTGGGACTCGATGGCCACCTATCTGGGCGGCGATCTGGTCACGTATGCGAACCACACCTACCACGCCAAGTGGTGGACGCGGGGCGAGGTCCCGTCGTCGAGCGACGTCTGGGTGGACCAGGGCGTCTGTTAGGCCGCCCGGGCCCGCGCTGACGTACCCCGCGGTGACGTACGAGGAAGCGCGTACGAATTCACCCTCATTGTCAGGAATGCTGACATTTCCTAGGTTCGGTGCACAGCAAATTTCACCCGGTGCGGCGAGCGCAGGTCGGCTCGCCGCACCGGCCCGCCCCTATCCGCTCGACGGAAGGCATCACCGTGAACCGTGCACGCTCAGTCACCTCGAAGACCAGAGTTCTGTTCTCCGGCCTGGCGGCCTTCGCGCTCGCCGCGGGCTTCCTCGTCGCCGCCCCGGGCGCGGTCCTGCCGCAGGCTCAGGCCCACGGCTGGGTCACCAACCCGCCGAGCCGCGCCGACCACTGTGCCACCGGGAACGTCAGCTTCGACTGCGGCGGCCTGCAGTACGAGCCGCAGAGCGTCGAGGCCCCGAAGGGTTCGATGCAGTGCTCCGGCGGCAGCCGCTTCGGCGTGCTCGACGACAACTCGCTCGCCTGGCCGCGCACCAGCATCGGCAGCGAGGCCACGTTCCGGTGGACGCTCACCGTGCAGCACCGCACGTCCACCTGGGAGTACTTCGTGGACGGCCAGCTCTTCAAGACCGTGGACGACGGCGGCGCCCAGCCCGGCGCGACCGTCGAGCACACGCTGAGCGGCCTGCCGGCGGGTGACCACACCATCCTGGCCCGCTGGAACATCGCCGACACGATCAACGCCTTCTACCAGTGCGTCGACGTCACGGTGGGCGGCTCGGCGGCGCAGTCCGCGCCGGCGGAGCAGGCGGCCACCGTGGGCGCGCGAGGCGCACTGACCGCCGTCTGACGTACCACCCACACCTCGCGCCTCGTTGAGTGCGGGATGTTCGCCCCTGAGGAGCCGCCAACAGGGCGAATGTCCCGCACTCAACGAAGCTGCGTCCGCGAGCGCCACGAATCAGGAGCACTTTTTCACCCGCTCTATGGGACGATGGTGACGTGTCGAGCGTCTTCGTCGGCATCAGCCCGACGCCCGTCGAGGTACCGCCCGTCGTCCATGCCCTGGCGAACCGGCTGCGGTCGGGTGCGACGGTGGTCCCTGTGTGGCGCAACGAGTACGGCGGTCTCACCGTCCGGCTCGAGTCGGGATGCCGGAGCCGCAGCTCGTACCTCAAGTGGGTCCCCGACGGCGCCCCGTGCCCCGACCCGCTCGCCGAGGCCGACCGCCTGGTCTGGGCCGCACCGTTCGTCCCGGTCCCCCGGGTGCTGGACGCCGGTCGCGACCAGGAGGGCTCGTGGCTGCTCACCGCGGCGGTCGAGGCCGGTGGCGCGGTGGCGACGTCGGCCGTCGAGCCCCGGTGGCGCACCCAGGCCGCGCGGTCCGCGATCGCCGTCGGGGTGGGCCTGCGCCGGTTCCATGACGCGCTCCCGACCGACACCTGCCCGTTCGTCCGGACGGTACGGACGCGGGTCGCTGCGCTCAGCGCCGCCCCGAGGGCTCCGCTGAGCACGGCGGACCGCACCACGACGACGGTGGCCGTTGGCGCACCGCCGTCGGTCGACCGCGCCGTCGTGTGCCACGGTGACGCGACCGTACCGAACACGCTGCTCGACGAGGTGGGCCGGTTCGCGGCCCACGTCGACGTCGGCGACCTGGGGGTGGCGGACCGCTGGTCCGACCTCGCGGTGACCACGCGCAGCGTGACCCGCCGCTACGGCCCCGGCCTGGAGCCGCTGGTGCTCGCCGCCTACGGCGTGGCGCACGACCACGAGCGGACCACGTACTACCGCGCCCTGTGGGACGCCGAGGAGGCCCTGCGTCAGCGGCGCGCGTCGTAGACGCGGTGCATCAGCAGCTCGATGGGTCCGCGCGGCCACCGCCGCAGCCAGAGCGGCGCCACGAGCATCAGGGTCAGCGAGATGCCCGCCCAGAGGGCCACCGCCTGCCAGGGGCCGCCGCCGGCCAGCCCCAGGCCCCAGTCGTAGCAGAGCGCCGAGGCCAGCACGTTCTGCAGCACGTAGCACGACAGCGCCGTCCGCCCCACGGCCTCGACCCCGCGCCGCAGCAGGCCGGCCGGCCCCTGGCGGCGCCCCGGCGCGAGCGCCTGCGCGCGCTCGACGAGCGTCGTGCCCAGCGCCAGGATGCCGAGGGCCACCAGGGGCGGGACCAGGTAGCGGTCCACGAGGAACCAGTCCTCCCCCGCCCAGGACGTCAGTGCGTTGAGCGGCAGGCCGGCGCCCAGCCCGAACCACGCGAGCCGACGGCGGAGCGTCGCCCCGGCCTCGGTCGTCGAGAACATGCCGGCGCGCACCAGGCGGGAGCCCACCAGGAACAGGACCGTGGCCGACGGCACGATCAGGATCAGCTCGATCCGGAACACGTCCATGTGCGTGATCCGCAGCAGCACCTGGTCGAGCCAGCCGGCCGTCGACACGACGGGCGTGGAGGCCGCACCGCCGGCCTCGTCCGTCCCCTGCGCGCCGCCGGAGCTCACGAGCAGCGCGGTGACCGCGAGGATCCCCGCGACGTAGACGCCGGCCAACGCGCCGCCCCAGGCGCGGACCACCCGGTCGCTCCGTCCGATCAGGTAGGCGGCCAGGAGGGAGGCGATCGCGTACCCCATGAGCACGTCGAACTCGAAGACGAGGACGTAGTGCACCAGCCCCTCGACGAACAGGATGCCGGCGCGCAGGGCGTACCGGCCCGGCCAGCGCAGGCCGCGCCGGACCATGGACCGGTACTGCAGCTCGAGACCCACCCCGAACAGCAGCGTGAGCAGCCCGAGGAACTTGCCGTTGACCAGCGCCTGCAGCACCCGCTGCACCGGGTCGACACTGGTGAGGTTCCCGGAGATCCACTCGGCGGGCCCGCCGGGCGTGGTGAAGATCCAGACGTTGCTGGCGAGCGTGCCGAGGATCGCCACCCCGCGCAGCACGTCGAGCGCGACGATGCGGCCCGTGCCGGCACGGGTCCCCGTGCCAGCCCGTGCTGCCGTGGGGTCAGGCGCTGCGGGTGACGGCGTCGTGGCAGGTGAAGCACCCGGCGGTGTGGTGGCAGGCATGCCACGACCCTGTCGCGGCCGGCCCGCGCCGTCGTCCGCCGAACGGGCGATATCGGACCCCGCGCGTACATCGTTCGGAGGACGCCGCTTCTGGCACCCTGACCACATGACGATCCCGACCGACAGTGTCGCCGTGCCCGACGTCGTGCGGGAGATCGCCGGCGACGGCCTCGTCACGCCGGTCTGGAGCAACGAGCTCGGGGGCCTCACCTTCCGCATCGACCCGGGCGGCGCGGGACAGGACGACACCGGGCAGGGCGCCATCTACGTGAAGTGGGGGCCGCGCACGGAGCGGGCGGCCGCCGAGGGCGTCGACCTCGCCGACGAGGCAGCACGGCTGCGATGGGCGGGCGCGCGCACGCCGGTCCCGCACGTGCTCGAGGTCGGAGCCGACGAGCACGCCGAGTGGCTGGTGACGGCCGCGATCGAGGCGACCTCCGCCGTCGCGCCCCGCTGGCTGGCGCGGCCCGAGACCGCCGCCCGCGCGATCGGGGCCGGGCTGCGCGCGTTCCACGACGCGCTGCCGGTCGACGAGTGCCCGTGGACCTGGAGCATCAGCGACCGGATCGCCGCCGCCGAGACCCGGGCGGCTCGTGGCCACGCCGCCGACGGCTGGTCGGCCGAGGCGCTCGCACGCCTCCTGGACGCCCCCGACCACGACCGGCTCGTCGTCTGCCACGGCGACGCCTGCGCGCCCAACACCCTGCTCGACGACGACGGCGGCTGGGCCGCGCACGTGGACCTCGGCGCCCTGGGCATCGCCGACCGCTGGGCCGACCTCGCCATCGCGACCTACAGCCTGGGCTGGAACTACGGGCCCGGCCACGACCACCTGGTCTACGAGGCGTACGGGATCGACGAGGACCCGGACCGGGTCGCCTACTACCGCCTCCTGTGGGACCTGGGATGACCGCCGAGACGGGCCGGACCCGCTACGCCGTCACCGCCCGGTCCGCGCGCCGGGCCCGGTGCGCGGCCTGCGCGTTGCGGTTGCTGCACGTCGTCGAGCAGTAGCGCCGTGACCGGTTGCGGGAGAGGTCCAGGACGATGCCCGCGCAGTCGCTGTCGGCGCAGACGGTGAGGCGCGACATCTCGTCCTCCCGGATCACGTCGATCATCGCCATCGCGGTCTCCACCAGGATGCGGGTCGCGAACGGCGCGTCGGTGGGCACCGCGTGGATGTGCCAGTCCTCCGGCGCGTGCCGGACGAGCTGAGGGACCGCCCCCGCCGTCGCCAGCATCTCGTTCACCAGCTGCGCGGCAGGGTCGCGGCCCGCGGTGAGCAGCTCGCGCAGCCGCGGCCGCAGGGCCAGCACCTCACGGAGCTCGGCCTGGGTGCGGTCGTGGCGGCCGGTGTACGCCTGCTCCACGAAGAAGGAGTCGAGATCCGCGACCGTCGAGATCGTGACCGGCGGCTCGCCCGCGTTCACCAGTGCGACGGCGGCCTGGAGCGCCACCTCGGTGTCATGAGTGAAAACCACGTTGACACATTACCTCGCCACCCCTAACGTCAGGACTCATGAGCGCCGTGACACCTGACACCGAGCACACTGGCAGCCCCAGCAGGTTCGGTGGCGGCCGAGCGCCGGGCACCCGTCGCCTCACCTCGGGCCTCGTGCTCGCCGGCACCTCCGCGGCGGCGTTCAGCCTGTCCGGCGTGTTCGCCAGCGGGCTGCTCGACACGGGCTGGAGCCCCGGCGCCATGGTCCTGGTGCGGGTCGCGCTCGCGGCGGTCGTGGTGCTGCCGCTCGGCATCGTGTCGCTGCGCGGCGACTGGCGCCCCGTGCGCCGCAACCTCGGCCTCATCGCCGTCTACGGCGCGGTCTCCGTGGCGGGCTGCCAGTTCGCGTACTTCTCCGCGGTGCAGCACATGCCGATCGGCCCGGCCCTGCTGATCGAGTACACGTCGCCGGCGGCCGTTGTGCTCTGGTTCTGGCTGCGGCACGGGCAGCGCCCCACACGAGCCACGATCGCCGGCACGCTGCTCGCCGCCGTCGGGCTGGTGCTCGTGCTGGACCTCGTCTCCGGCGTGCCGGGGGCCACGTCGGTCAGCCCCGTCGGCGTCGCCTGGGCCCTGCTCGCCATGCTCGGCGTCTCGACCTACTTCGTCATCAACGCGAACGTCGACACCGGCCTGCCGCCGTTCGCCCTCGCCGCCGGCGGGCTGACCACCGCCTCCGTCGCGCTGGCCCTGCTCGGCGCGACCGGCCTCATGCCGATGACGTTCAGCACCGCGTCGCCGGTCTACGCGGGCACGGAGGTGCCGTGGTGGCTCCCCGTGATCGGGCTCGGCATCGTGACCGCCGGCCTGGCCTACGTCACCGGGATCGCGGCGGGCCGCCTCCTCGGCCCCCGCCTGTCCTCGTTCGTGGGCCTGTTCGAGGTCGTCGCCGCCATCGGCTTCGCCTGGCTGCTGCTCGGCCAGCTCCCCCGCGCGATCCAGCTCGTCGGCGGCGTCCTGATCCTCGTCGGTGTGATCGCGGTCCAGGCGGGCGAGAACCGGACGCGCTCGACACGCAAGGACAGGAGCCGCGCCGTCGACGGCCTGAGCACCTGAGCTCCCGGGCCCGCACGCCGGGCCTGCAACAATGGGCAGCACCATGACGGCGCCCTCCTCGACACCCTCGACCACCTCGACAGCCCTCTCCGCCAGCGGTGACCCCGGCTCGGCGTCGGGCACCCCGAAGCCCGCCGGGACCCTGATCCCGTACCTGCCGGCGCCGACGGGCAAGGATCCGGACCCGGACGTGCTGTTCGAGAGCTTCAGCGAGTGGGCCGCCGCCGGGGGGCGGGCGCTCTACCCGCACCAGGAGGAGGCCCTCCTGGAGGTCATGACGGGTTCGCACGTCGTGCTGGCGACGCCCACCGGGTCGGGCAAGTCGATGGTGGCGATGGGCGCGCAGTTCGCCGCGCTCGCGGCGCACCGGTCCGGGCGCGGCGGGCGCACCTACTACACGGCCCCGCTCAAGGCGCTGGTCAGCGAGAAGTTCTTCGACCTGGTCGCGGCGTTCGGCTCGAAGAACGTCGGCATGATGACCGGCGACTCCGCCGTGAACCCGGACGCGCCCATCATCTGCTGCACGGCCGAGATCCTGGCGAACGTCGCCCTCCGCCGCGGCAACGGCGAGGCGGACGATGACGACGACGAGGTCATCGCGCAGGTCGTCATGGACGAGTTCCACTACTACGGCGACCCACAGCGCGGCTGGGCCTGGCAGGTCCCCCTGCTGGAGCTCACGGACACGCAGTTCATCCTCATGAGCGCGACGCTCGGCGACACCACCCGGCTGCGCGAGGACATCGAGGAGCGCACCGGCCGGCCGGTGGCCGAGGTCGCCGGGGCCGAGCGCCCCGTCCCGCTCACGTTCTCCTACGTGGTCGAGCCGCTCACGGACGTCATCCAGGAGCTCGTCCAGACGCACCGCGCACCGGTCTACGTGGTCCACTTCACGCAGAAGGACGCCGTCGACCGCGCCCAGTCGCTGCTGTCGATGAACGTCTCGACCAAGTCCGAGAAGGAGGCCATCACCGCGGAGATGGGCGCCTTCCGGTTCGGCACGGGGTTCGGCAAGACCCTCAGCAAGTTCCTGCGGCACGGCGTGGGCGTGCACCACGCGGGCATGCTGCCGAAGTACCGCCGCCTCGTGGAGCGCCTCACGCAGAAGGGCCTGCTCAAGGTCGTGTGCGGCACGGACACCCTGGGTGTCGGCATCAACGTGCCGATCCGCACGGTGCTGCTGACGAGCCTGGTCAAGTACGACGGCGAGCGCATGCGCCACCTCAGCGCCCGCGAGTTCCACCAGATCGCGGGCCGTGCGGGCCGCGCCGGGTACGACACCGTGGGCGAGGTGCTCGTCATGGCACCCGAGCACGTCATCGAGAACCGCAAGCTCCTGGCCAAGGCGGGCGACGACCCGAAGAAGCTCAAGAAGATCGTCCGCAAGAAGGCCCCGTCGGGCAGCGTGAACTGGACCGAGGCCACCTTCGAGCGGCTGCGTGACGCCGACCCCGAGCCGCTCGTCTCCCAGTTCCGCGTGAACCACGCGATGGTGCTCAACGTGCTGGCCCGCGCCTCGGCGGGAACCACCGATCCCGTGGACGCCATGCGTCACCTGCTGACGGCCAACCACGACACGGAGACGCAACAGGCCGCGCACGTGCGGCAGGCGTTCCGGATCTACCGCTCGCTGCGGCTCGCCGGCGTCGTCGAGAAGGTCCGGGTGCCCGATGCCGCGGGCCGGCTCCGCCCCTCCGCGCGCCTCATGGTGGACCTCCCCCGCGACTTCGCGCTCAACCAGCCCCTGTCCCCGTTCGCCCTGGCGGCCATGGACCTGCTCGACGTCGAGAGCGCCACGCACGCGCTCGACGTCGTCTCCGTCATCGAGGCGACCCTCGACGACCCCCGCCAGGTGCTCATGGGCCAGCAGAACCGGGCCCGCGGGGAGGCCGTCGCCGCGATGAAGGCCGAGGGCATCGAGTACGAGGAGCGCATGGAGCTGCTCGAGGAGGTCACGTGGCCCAAGCCGCTGGCCGACCTCCTGGAGCCGGCGTTCCAGACCTACCGCCGTA
The DNA here is from genome assembly GCF_054782895.1 of Promicromonospora xylanilytica. Classification (NCBI taxonomy): domain Bacteria; kingdom Bacillati; phylum Actinomycetota; class Actinomycetes; order Micrococcales; family Promicromonosporaceae; genus Promicromonospora; species Promicromonospora xylanilytica. Next base: position 67,546 of record NZ_BAAGRP010000015.1, on the reverse strand, counting down.
CCAACCCGTGGGTGGCCGACGCGGAACTCTCTCCCAAGTCGGTGGTGCGCGACATGGTCGAGAAGGCGATGACCTTCACCGAGATCGTGAGCGTGTACGGGCTGGAGCGCACGGAGGGCGTGGTGCTGCGATACCTCGCCGACGCCTACCGCGCGGTGCGCCAGGTGGTCCCCGAGGAGCACCGCACCGAGGAGGTGCAGGAGATCATCGAGTGGCAGGGTGAGCTCGTGCGCGGCGTCGACTCGTCGTTGCTCGACGAGTGGGAGCGCTTGGCGAACCCTGTGGACGACGACGCCGACCTCGTGACCGACGGCGAGCTGGCCGACGCCGGCGCCGAGGCGCCCGTGCGGCCGGTCACCGGCAACCCGAGGGCGTTCCGCCGGCTGGTCCGCAACGCCATGTTCCGTCGCGTCGAGCTGGCGGCGCGCGAGTCCTACGGGGCACTGGCCGCGCTGGGCGGCGGCTGGGACGCCGACGCCTGGGCCGACGCGCTCGACCCGCTGTTCGAGGAGCAGGGCGACGACGCCGTCGGCATCGGCCCGGAGGCACGGTCGGCGGCGCTGCTGACGATCCTCGAGCCGGGCGCGGAGCTGCCCGGCAGCGCCGGTGGCGACGCGGTCCGCGTGGAGCCGGGCACCTGGTGGGTGCGACAGGTCCTCGACGACGCCGACGCCAACCGCGACTGGGCCGTCACCGCGCAGATCGACCTGGCCGCGAGCGACGAGGCGGGCGAGGTCGTCCTCACCGTGCTGCACGTGGGCCAGATCTGACCGGTCGCGGGCAGGCCTGCCCGCGACAGTCCACAAATCGTCTTTGGGTCAATCTTTACCATTTGGTGGATACTTCGTACACTTCTGTTACTTGAGTCAGAGTCAGCAACGCCGCCGGCCCTGCCCGATGACAGGAGTGTCCCCATGCGCTTCCGCCCCGCCGCACTCACCGCCCTGTTCTCGCTCGTCGTCCCCGCAGCCCTCGCCAGCACAGCCCTGCCCGCCCACGCCGCACCCGTGGCCACCGACGGCCCCGGCGAGGGAGCACCATGGGTCGTGACCCTCGGTGACTCGTACATCTCCGGGGAGGCCGGCCGCTGGGCGGGCGCTTCCAACGCCGACCACCGGCGGGCCGACGCGCTCGGCGAGCACGCCTACCACGAGAACGCCGACGGCACCGGCGAGCAGATCGCCCGCTGCCACCGCGCGTCCTCCGCCGAGGCCTACATCGGCGGTGGGGTGAACGGCCTCAACCTCGCCTGCAGCGGAGCCACCACAGCCACCTCGACGGGTACGCACTTCAAGCCGGGGATCGACTTCTACGACGGCGCCGAGGGCCAGGGCCAGGCGCGCATGCTCCAGGAGGCCGCCGCCACCAGGAACGTCCGCATGGTCGTGGTCTCGATCGGCGGGAACGACTTCGAGTTCGCGGACGTCGTCCAGACCTGCGTGGTCAACTTCCTCACCTCGCCGACCTGGTGGAAGAACTACTGCCACGACGACAGGTCGGTCGCGGCCAACTTCACGGCCGCCAACGTCGCCGACGTCCGGTCCCGGGTGGCCGACTCCCTCGGCAACGTCGCCACCGCCATGGCCGACGCCGGGTACAGCACCGACCAGTGGACACTCGTGGTCCAGACCTACCCGTCGCCCGTGCCGGACGGATCAGACATCCGGTACTCGGAGTCCGGCTACACGCGCCAGTTCACCGGCGGGTGCGGCCTCTGGAACCGGGACGCCGACTGGGCCAACGCCACGGCCCTGCCCACCATCAACGGCGCCCTGCTCGGTGCCGCGTCCGACGTCGGGCTGCCCAACGTGCGCACCCTCGACATGACGCACGCGTTCGACGGCAAGCGGCTGTGCGAGGAGGGCGTCGGAATGTACGAGGAGGTGGGACTGCCCGACTGGCGGTCGCCCGGCGCCGTCGACCGGACCGAGTGGGTCAACCAGATCCGCACGGTCAGCACGATCGGCGACTCGCCGTACTTCGTCCAGGAGTCGCTGCACCCCAGCTACTGGGGACAGCTCGCGATGCGCAACTGCCTGCGCCAGGTCTGGAACGGCGGGGACCCGCGCAGCGGGAACTGCACCGTCGGCAACCTCGGGACGGCCAGGCTCACACCGTCGGGCGAGCCGCGGATGGTCCTCGGACCGCTCGACCAGGGCTGACCCGGCGCCGACCCGGACCCGGCACGATCAGCCGGTCAGCCGGCCAGACCCAGCAGGCCGCGGCCGAGCGTCGCGAACCCGCCGACGTAGGCGAGCGCCACGAGCACCTTGCGCGTGGCGCTCGCCGAGACGCGCCCGGCGAGCAGCTCGCCGAGACCGACCGACGCGACCAGGGCGACGAGGACCGTCGCCCACTCCCACCCGGCCAGGTCGGGGAACGTGGCGTCCGCGACCAGCAGCTTGGCCACGATCGCCGCCACCGCGTTGGTCAGGAAGATCGGCTGGACCGTCGCCGCGAACGCCCGCGGCTCCCAGCGGTCGAGCACAGCGTAGACAGCGATGGGCGGGCCGCTGATCCCGGCCGCGACGCTGCCGAAGCCGGCCACCGCGCCCGTGACCAGGAGGGGCAGGCGCGCCTCCGGGGCGAAGGGGCGCTTCGACCCGCGCAGGCGCGAGGTGACCTGGGCGAGCACCATCGCACCCACCACCGCGCCGCCCATGCTGATCTCGAGCACGGAGGCGCTCGCGTCCCGGATGAGCAGGGCCGCTGGCACCGTGACGACGATCGACGCCGCCACCAGCCAGCGGTAGCGGTGCCAGTCGACGCCGCGAATGGTCCGCCCGAGCACCAGCAGGGCCATCATCGCGCCGGCGAGGTTGACGAAGAGCACGCCCTCGACCGGGCCGATGAGCAGCACGATGAAGGGACCCGCGACCAGCCCGAAGCCCATGCCCGCCACCCGCTGCAACGACCCGCCGACGAGGATGGCGAGGATCAGCAGCGCGAGCACGGCCCCACCGTAGCCGAGTGGTTCCCGACCAGTTTCTGCGGGATTGCGGCGGAGACGGCACAATCGCGTCGTGGCCAAGAAGTCGGAGAGAAGAGCGCCCCACGGGACCCCGGCCGTCGTGGCCCTCGAGAAGGCGGGCGTACCGCACACCCTGCACCCCTACGAGCACGATCCGTCGAGCGACCTCAGCTTCGGTATGGAGGCGGCCGTCGCGATCGGCGCCGACGCCCCGCAGGTGTTCAAGACGCTGCTCGCCGAGGTGGACGGGAAGCTCGTCGTCGGCATCGTTCCCGTGGACCGCAAGCTCGACCTCAAGGCCCTGGCCCGCGCCGCGGGCGGCAAGCGGGCGGTGATGGCCGAGCCCGCGGCCGCCGAGCGTGCGACCGGGTACGTGGTGGGCGGCATCTCGCCGCTGGGCCAGAAGACGAGGCACGCCACGGTGCTGGACGAGTCCGCCGAGGCGTACGACGTCGTCTACGTCTCCGGGGGCCGGCGCGGGCTCGACGTGGGCCTCGCGCCGGCCGACCTGCTCACGCTCACGGGCGGCTCGACGGCGCCGATCGCCCGTGACTGATCGGGCCGAGACTGATCAGGCCGAGACGGTCTTGCGGTAGGTCGGCAGCAGGGCGTCGCTGGGCACGATCTGCTTGCCCAGCGGCATGAGCGACACCGGGATGAGCTTGAGGTTGGCCCAGGCCATCGGGATACCGATGATCGAGATCACGAGCGGGATCGCGGTGACGATGTGCCCGAGCGCGAGCCACCAGCCCGCGACGATCACCCAGATCACGTTGCCGACCAGGGCGAGCGCGCCGGAGCGCGGGCTCTCGACGACCTCGCGCCCGAACGGCCACAGGGCGTACCCCGCGATGCGGAAGGAGGCGATGCCGAACGGGATGGTGACGATGAGCAGGCAGCAGATGATCCCCGCGAGCATGTACCCGAGCCACAGCCCGAACCCCGCGAAGATGACCCAGATGATGTTCAGCAGCGTCTTCATGGGCGCCATCCTTCCGTAGGGCGGTGGGTCCGCGGAACCGGGAACCCCCTGATCCCACCCTGAACCGCTGCCGGGCGGCCGTGCAACCGCGCGAACCCGGGGATGGACCTGCCGGGACATCCGCCGAAATAGACTCGGCCCGTGCCTTCCCAGCCCGCAAGCCCCCAGCGCCCCGAGACCGGGCCAGGCCCCGGCTCCGTCGCCGGCCGGCTCGCCGTCGTCCGCGACCGTATCGCGGCGGCCGCCGGCGCCGCCGGACGTGACCCGGGCGAGGTGCGCCTCCTCGTCGCGACCAAGACGCAGACCCCGCAGGCCGTGCTCGAGGCGCTGGCGGCGGGGGTCGACCTGATCGGCGAGAACCGGGTGCAGGAGCTCGTCGCGAAGGCTCCCGCCGTGGCCGACCGAGTCGCCTCGGGTGCACTGGCGGTGCACATGATCGGTCACCTGCAGCGCAACAAGATCAACCAGGTCCTGGCCACGGCCACGGGCCTGGAGACCCTCGACTCGCTGGAGCTGGCCCGGTCGATCTCGGACCGCTGCGTGCGCGACGGGCGCACGGGCGACCGCGCGCTGGAGGTGATGGTCCAGGTCAACGTCACGGGCGAGGCGAGCAAGTCCGGCGTGGAGCCCGACGACGCGGGCGCCCTCGCCACCGCCGTGGCGGCGCTGCCCGGGCTGCGGCTGACCGGGTTCATGACCATCGGCGCGCACCTGGACGCGTCGGGCGAGCAGGCCGTCCGCGCGGGGTTCGCCCGGCTGCGCGAGATCCGGGACGCCGTGCTCGCCTCGGGGGCGCAGGGGACGTCGACCGCGACCGAGCTCTCCATGGGCATGACGGGCGACCTGGAGCTCGCGATCGCCGAGGGCGCGACGATCGTGCGGGTGGGTACGGCGGTCTTCGGCCCGCGCACGTGACCGCCACCACTCTTTGACCCAGGTCACAGACGTAGGACCCACCCGGCGGCTAGGGTCCTCGGGTCTCCCCTGCCGACTCCCCTGGAGTGATCGCGCCATGCCCACGGCCACCCTGCTGCGCCCCGCCACTGACGCCGACATCTCACGCCTGGTGACGCTGAACAACGCCGCGATCCCCGCGGTCCCGGACACCCCGGCCGCCGACATGGCGGAGCTGCTCGACGTCGCGTCGCTCGCGCTGGTCGCCGTCGACCCGGACAGCCCCACGGACCCGCTCGGCTTCGTCGTCGCGCTCGAGAGCGGCGAGGACTGGCCGGGCGAGAACTACGCGTGGTTCGAGGAGCGCGGGCTGGACCACCTGTACGTCGACCGCATCGTGGTCGGCGAGGGCGCACGCGGCCGCGGCATCGGTCAGCTCTTCTACGACGCCGTGTTCGACGCCGCGCGCACCGCCGGCCACGAGGTCGTCACCTGCGAGGTCAACCTGAACCCGCCGAACCCGGGCTCGATGCGCTTCCACGGCCGGCTCGGGTTCGAGGAGCGCGGACAGCAGCTCACCAAGGGCGGGGACGTGCTGGTCGCGAAGCTGGCGGCAGACGTCGGCGGAGCCGACGCGTACGGGGCCGCCGGCCGCGCCGCCAAGAGCCGGGCCGCGACGAGCCGCGCGACGACGACCGGGACGACGGCGGGCGGGACGACGGCGGGCGGGACGACGGCGACCGGCACGACGGCGGCACGAGCAGCGCTCAGCACCGCCGCGGTCTGACGCCACGACCCCCGGGGCACGGGCCCGGGGGTGAAGGGCACTGCTACCGCCGGGCAACGGCGCCGAACCGCAACCTGCGCGTCCTGCGGTCCACCCTGCCGCGCCGAACCGCAACCTCTGTGTCCCGTGATCCACCCTGCCGCGCCGAACCGCACGTTGCGACACACCGGCGGTGCCGAACCGCAGGAAACACGTGCACCAGACCCCGCATGGACTCGTAACCTTCAGTTGGCGCCCATCCGGACACTCAGCTTGCGGCTCGGCACCCCGGGCGACCCACCCGGACACACAGCCTGCGGCTCGACACCCCGGGCGACCCACCCGGACACACAGCCTGCGGCTCGACACCCCGGCCAACCCACCCGGACACACAGCCTGCGGCTCGACACCCCGGCCAACCCACCCGGACACACAGCCTGCGGCTCGACACCCCGGCCAACCCACCCGCACACACAACCTGCGGCTCGGCACCCGAACCGCAACCTGAGCACCGTCGAACAGATACCGCTACGCCGGCTCGATGCCCAGGGCAGCCAGGGCGTCCCGCACCGACGGGCCGCCGATCCGGCCCGGCTCGACGGCCAGCGCGCGCGTCGCGACGGACCGGTCCACGCCCGCGACGAGCATCACGAGGGCGGCTCGCAGGTCGCCGTCGGTGGCCGCCAGCGCGTTCTCGCACACGTCCGGCTCCAGGTCGGTGGCCTGCGTGAGCAGGCGCACCAGACGCTGGCGCAGCTTGGCGTTGGTGGCGAGCACCTCGACCATGAGGTTCGAGTACGTCTTGCCCAGCCGCACCATGACCGCCGTCGAGAACGTGTTGAGCACCATCTTCTGGGCGGTGCCCGCCTTCATGCGGGTGGACCCGGTGATGGCCTCGGGACCGGTGTTCACCAGGATGGGCACGTCGGCCTTCGGCGCCAGGGCCGCGAAGGGGTTGGATGCGAGCAGCACGGTCCGGGCGCCCCGCGCGCGGCCGACGTCGAGCGCTCCCCCGACGTACGGGGTGCCGCCGCTGGCCGCGATACCGAACACGATGTCGCCCGGGCCGACGTCGGCGACGAGCGCCCCGCCCGCCTCGATGTCGTCCTCCGCGCCCTCCGCCGCCCTCTTGAAGGCGTTCAGCCCGCCCGCCAGGTGCGGCACGAACATCTCCTCGCCCACACCGTAGGTGGGCAGCAGCTCCGCGGCGTCGAGCAGACCCATGCGGCCCGACGTCCCCGAGCCCACGTAGTGCACCCGGCCGCCGGCACGGATGCCCTCGACGGCCAGGTCGATCGCCTCGACGATGCGCGGGTGCGCCGCCCGTACCGCTGCGATGACGGCGGCGTCCTCGTCGGTGATCATGCGCACCATCTCGGCCGTGGAGACCACGTCGATGTCACGTGTGCGCGGGTTGCGCTCCTCGGTGGGTGAGACCGGGCGCGGCGCCGACTGCGCGTGCCGTTCGAATCCCGCCTCCGCGATCATCGGCGAGCCCCTCTCTCATCGCTTGCTGTGTGGTCTTGACGTGTGTGCTGCTCATTGCTCATCGGTGCTCATCACTGCTCGGCTCATCGCTGTTCGGCTCATCACTGCTCGCTGCTGTGCTGCTCTTCGCTGTCCTGCCGGCCCACCGGCCCACGGAGCCGCTCGACCGCGGCCGCCGCGTTCGCCCGCCCCGTCCCGCACGCCACCACGACCACGGGCCCACCACCGCTCAACGCCCCGAACCATTCCTCGACCGGCCCCGGAAGGCCGGTGTGCACCACGACGAGGTCCGGCCGGACCGCCCAGAGCTGCTCCAGCCGGGCTCGTTCGGCCGAACCCGGAACGGGTTCACGGGTGATCACGACCAGTGGTTCGGAGCGAGCCGCGTCCTGGAGGGGGCCCTCAGGAAAGTCTGCAACACGTTCGGCACCAGTTCTGTCGAGATCCGCCGATACACCGTACCGGGTGAATCGGGCGATTAGCACCGCAAGTCCGTGTTGATCGAGACCGAGTTCCGCCGGCACCTCACCGACGGGTCCCTCCGCGGCGCCTCCGTCGGCCGGAAACACCCTCGCCCCCGGCCAGGTCGCGGCGATCGCGGACTGCACGTGCCGGGCCTTGCGCCCGGCGGCGTGGTCCAGCCGCGTGCGCAGGTCGACCACGTCGGGCTCCGCACCGGGGGCGAGCGGCACCAGGGGCCCGCCCCGCACGTGGACGACGGCGTCCGCGATCTGCGCCCCGAGGTCGGCCAGGTCCGCGAGCGCCTCGCGCGCGACGTCGGCGCCGGACGCCGCTCCGGCGGCTGCCCGCCGGTCGCGCACCGCGGTGACGAGGGCCTGGGTGCGTGCCCGCGACTCCTCGAGCCGCTCGACGGTCAGCCGTCCGTTGTCCACGGCCTGGCGCAGCGCGTCGTAGGACTCGCGGTAGAGGGCGGGGTCGAGGCCGAGGCAGAGCAGGTCGGCGCCGGCCTCGACGGCGCGGACGGCGGCCTCCCCGACGGAGCCGGTGAGCTGGCGCAGGGCGCCCATGTCGAGGGCGTCGGTGATGACGGGCCCGTCGTGGCCGAGCTCGCGCAGCAGACGGGTCGCGGCGGGTTCGACGGAGGCGGGTGCCGGGCCGAGTGCGGGGAAGAGCACGTGGGCGGTCATCACGGCGTCGAGGGTGGACTGGCCGGCGGACCGGCCCTCCGGCCGCAGGGCGCGCGCGAAGGGCAGGAGGTCTCGTGCCCGGACGACGTCGAGGGGCGCGTCGACGACCGGCAGTCCGACGTGCGAGTCCACGGTGGTGGCGCCGTGCCCGGGGAAGTGCTTGCCGCAGACGCCGACGCCCGCGCTGCGCACGCCGCGGGCGAACGCGATGCCGTGCCGGGAGACGGTGTCGGGCGTGGTGCCGAAGGCTCGCACGCCGATCACGGGGTTGTCGGGTTCGGAGACGACGTCGAGCACGGGGCCGAGGAGCAGGTCGATGCCGGTCGCGGCGAGGAGCCGGCCCAGTGCCCGACCGGCGTCGAGGGACACCGCGCCGCCGCCGGGGTAGGCGCCGAGCGCCGCCGCGCCGGGCAGGGACGAGCCGGTGGCCGCTTCGAGCCGTGAGACGTCGCCACCCTCCTCGTCGACGGCGATGACCAGGTCGGGCGAGATCGCGTGGAGGGCGGCGGACAGCTCGGTGGTGGTGGCGACGTCGGGGGTGTTCCGCGCGAAGTAGACGACGCCGGCGAGGCCGGCGCGGGCGGCGTCGGCGAGCCAGTCCGGTACGGGCCCGCCGTCGCTGCCTCCGCCGGCCTCGAGCCCGGGCAGGAGCACGCCGTTGACGGCCCGTTCCGTACGGGCCGGTCCGGCGTGCTCCCCTGTCATGCCTTCACCGCTCCCGCCGTGAGGCCGGAGGCGAGGCGGCGCTGGACGAGGATGAAGAAGATCATCACGGGCACGGTGATGATCGTGGAGGCCGCCATGATGGCGCCCCAGTCGTTGGAGTGGATGCCGAAGAACGAGCGGAGGCCGATCGCCACCGTGTAGCTCTCCGTGGCACCGCCGAGCATCGTCATGGCGAAGATGAACTCGTTCCACGCGGTGATGAAGCTGAAGATGCTCGTGGCGACCAGGCCGGGCGCCACCAGGGGCAGCAGGACCGACCAGAACATGCGGCCCCAGCTGGCGCCGTCGAGGTAGGCGGCCTCTTCCAGCTCGACGGGGACCGCGGCGACGAAGCCGCGCAGCATCCAGATGCCGAACGGCAGCGCGAGCGCCACGTAGACCACGACGAGGCCGATCAGGGTGCCGAGCAGCTGCAGGTCGCGGACCTGGACGAACAGCGGGATGACGAGCGCCTCGAGCGGCACCATCTGCACGATGAGCACGAGCATGAGTACCTGGGTGCGCATGCGGAACCGGAACCGGGCCACCGCGACGGAGGCCAGCAGCGCGAGCGCGGACGAGACCAGGACGGTGCCGAGCGCGACCAGCAGGGAGTTGCGCAGGAAGGTCCCGAACCCGCCCTCGGTGAGCACGAACGTGTAGTGGTCGAGCGTCGGCTCGGCCGGCCAGAAGCTGTTGGTGTTCCCGGCCTGCGCGTCGAGCGAGCTGTTCAGCATCCAGTAGACGGGGAACAGTGTGAACACGAGCAGGAGGGCGACGAGCACGCCCTTGCCGAGCTGTTTCATGGGCGAGCGCCGCGCGGTGCGCCGCAGCGGGCGCAGGGCCGGGGCCGGGGCCGGGGCCGGGCGGGTGGCGCTCATCGTTCCTCCTCCGCCAGCACGGTGCGGACGTAGACGGCGGTGATCCCGAGCAGCAGCAGCGTCAGCAGCACGGCGATCGCCGAGCCGAAGCCGTACCGGTTCTGCCCGAACGACTCGACGTACGACCACACTCCCAGGTTCAGCACGGAACGGTTCGATCCCGCGCCGCCCGGCATCAGGTACACCTGCGCGAACACCTTGAAGTCCCAGATGGTCGACAGGATGATCACGACGGCGAACACCTGCCGCAGCTGGGGCACGATGATCGAGAAGAACCGGCGGACCGCCCCCGCGCCGTCCATCTCCGCGGCCTCCAGCATCTCCTTGGGCACGCCGAGCAGGCCGGCGAGCACGGTGACGGCGACGAACGGGAAGCCGTGGTGGATGACGTTGAGCACGACGATCGCGTAGAACGACCACCGGTCGGTGAACCAGTTGGTGGGGTCGTCCAGCAGGCCGAGGCCCATCAGCACGTCGTTGAAGACGCCGCGGTCGGCGTCGAAGATCCAGACCCACACGTAGGTGCCGGTGACCGCCGGCATGGCCCAGGCGGCCATGATCGCGCTGGACGTGACGGTGCGCCAGAAGGTCCCGAGCGACGCCAGCAGCACGGCCACACCGGTGCCGAACGCGACGGTGCCCGCGACGGACAGCACGGCGAACCCGATGGTGTTGGGCAGCACCACCGTCCACAGCTCGGGGGACGTGAGGATCTCGGTGTAGTTCGCGGTGCCGATCCAGTTGGGCTCGCCGGTCGTGATCTCCCGCAGGCCGTAGTCCTGCAGGGAGAAGAGGAACACCCGCACCAGCGGCCAGAGCAGGAGCACGGCAAGGACCACCAGCGCGGGGGCGAGCAGCAGCCAGGGCCGCACGGTGGCGGCCCTGGCCCGGCTGAACCGCGGCAGCGTCCCTCGCAGACGGGTCTCCGTCAGTTGCTGCGTCACTCAGACCCGTTCAGCACGCTCGTCATCTCCTCGGCGGCGGCCTTGCTCGCCTCGGCGACGTCGGCGTCTCCCGAGAGGATGGACTGCATCATCGTGCTCGTGGTGAGCTTGGCCTGCACGGCGCCGTAGGTGGGTGCCACGGGCACCGAGGCACCGCCCTCGACGAACTGCTGGGCGAACGGCGCGACGAGCGGGTCGGTGCTCTCGAGCGTCTCGTCCAGCAGCGAGACCTGGCCGGGGAAGTAGCCGGACTGCTCGCCCCACTGCTGCGCGAACTCACCGGTCGTCATCATCTCGATGAACGTGAAGGCCAGGTCCTTGTCCTCGGCCGTCTCGAACATGCTCAGGTGCGAGCCGCCCAGGACCGACGGGGCGATGCCGCCGTCCTTGCCGGGGATCGGCACGGCGGCGAACTTGCCCTCCATGTCCTTGTTCGCGTCGACGATCGCGCCCGGCGTCCAGGAGCCCATGACCGCCATGCCGACGTCGCCGGCCGCGAAGGCGTCGAGCACGTCGGTCTCGCGCCAGGTGGTGGCGCCGGTGGACGAGTAGCCGCCCTCGGTGGCCAGACCGGTCCAGAACTCGATGCCCTCCTGCGACTCGGGGCTGTCGAGGTGCGAGGTCCAGGTGTCTCCCTCGAGCGTGGCGACCTCACCGCCGGCGCCCCACACCCATGGGTAGACCGTGAACTCGGCGTCGCCGGGCACGGCCACGGCGATCTTGTCCGGGAACTCCTTCTTGAGACCCGCCGCCGCCTCCTCGAGCTCCGCCCACGTGGTGGGCGGCTCGACGCCGGCCTTCTCGAACATCTCCGTGTTGTAGACCAGCGAGCGCACCCCGGCGTACCAGGGCATGCCGTAGAGCTGCTCGTCGTAGGTCCCCGCCTCGACCAGCCCCTCGACCAGGTCGTCGCCGATCCCCGCGCCCTCCACGTGCTCGTCGAGGGGGGCGAGCGCGCCGGCGTCGGCGAACTCGGGGGTCCAGGTGGTGCCGGTCTCCGCGACGTCCGGGGTGGTACCGCCGGCGATCGAGGTGACGAACCGGTCGTGGGCGTCGGCCCACTCGACGAACTCGACGTTGAGCGTCGCCCCGGTCTCCTCCTCGAACGCCGCCGACACGTCGGCGAAGAAGCCGTCGGCGTCGGGGTTCGTGCCCTGCATGATCCAGACGTCGAGGGTTCCGTCACCCTCGTTATCGCCGCCGCCCCCGCCGCCGCACGCGGCCGTCGTGGCGGCGAGAAGCAGTGCGCCCGTCGCCGCAGCTATGGGCCGTCGCATCGCTCGAGTCATCGTTCGGCTTCCTTCCGCTCGGTGCCGCGAGAGTAGCCAGGTGACATTCCTGAGAAATGAAATTCCCTATACGCGGCATTGCGTGGAGATTACTGACGGCATGGGCTATCTGCTAGGGGTGTTACCAAACCGTGATTGCCCATCATGGCACGCGATCAGAGGCACGTCCTATGGCACGGCCCTTGGCACGTTCTACGGAACGCGCGCCGTCCATTTCGGCGTACCGAACTTCGACTCCACCAGCTGCCCGGCCAGCCCCCACTCCTCCGGGGTGATCTCGCCGGTCGTCGTGCGGTAGCGCGCACGGAACGACGCCTCGAGCGCGTCGATCACCGCGGCGCGGGCGAGCCCGGTCTGGGAACGCAGCGGGTCGACCCGCTTGTTCGCGCTGCGCGTGCCCTTGTCGCTGAGCTTCTCGCGCCCGATCCGCAGCACGTCGGTCATCTTGCCGGCGTCCATGTCGTAGGCCATCGTCGCGTGGTGCAGCACGGCACCCCCGGCGAGCCGCTTCTGGGCGGCACCGGCGATCTTGCCCGCGGGCGAGGCGATGTCGTTGAGCGGCACGTACGCGGCGTCGATGCCGAGCTCGTGCAGGGCGCCGATCACCCAGTCGTCGAGGAACGCGTAGGACCGCTCGAAGCTCAGCCCGTCCACGAGTGAGCCCGGCACGTACAGGGAGTACGTGATCGTGTTGCCCGGCTCCATGAACATCGCGCCACCTCCGGAGATCCGCCGGATCACGCGGGCCCCGTGCCGTGCGGCGCCGTCGACGTCCACCTCGTTGCGCAGGGACTGGAACGATCCGATGATCACCGCGGACTCGTCCCACTCCCAGAACCGCAGGGTCGGCCCGCGCCGCCCCGCGCCCAGCTGTTCGGTCAGCACCTGGTCGAGCGCGACGTTGAGCAGGGGCGACACGGCAGGGGTCCGGACCACCTGGAACTCGTGGTCCTCCCAGCCGGTCGCGTGGCCCAGCGCACGCCGGGTGGCCACCGCCACGGCGTCGGCGTCGAACCCCACCGCGGTGGCACCCTCGAGCGCCCCGCGCACCGCCTCCGCGAGCTGCGCCTTCGAGGCGTCGGCGGGCATCCCGTCCAGGGCGGCGCTCATGGCCTCGAGGGCCTCGTCGGGTTCGAGGAAGAAGTCCCCGCTCACCCGCGTGCCCGCCAGCCGCCCGGCGGACCCCTCCGTCTCGACCACGTCGGTCTCGACACGAACCAGCTTTCCGAGTGGAACCTTGAACTCTCCTCGCACGTGTTCACAGTAGGCGACGGTGCCTGCGGTGTCCGACGTCGGAGCCGCGCCTGAGGTACGGCAGGTGCGGTCCGACGTCGGGCACATCCGATATTTGGCCAGAAGGCGCAGCAGAACAGACCAGAATTTCCTCCTCTCTTTAGACAACCTTGCCCTGGTTTCATGTCAGAATGACCTGGTGTCCGAACTCGCACAGGGGATTGATGAAGCGGCGGTCGACGCCTGGGTCGTCGCTCTCGACGTAGGCGGCAGCGGCTCGCGCCTTGTCGCCGAATTCGGCAGTTCCACCCACCCCGAGCGCATCAGCCTGAGCGGCCGCGCCGTCAAGGTGAACCACCACGGCAGCGACGCTCCCGCGGTGGTCGCCTCCCTGTGCCAGTCCTTCAACGCGTGGGCCGCCCGCATGGGCCACGACGGGATGAGCGACGGCAGCACCGCTCCCGTCGCCTCCGCCGCTGTCGGCATCACCGGCCTGACCTCGCTGGTCGAGAAGCCCACCGACGTGCACGACATCCTGGCGCGCGAGCTGCGTACCAACCGCACCGCCGTCGCCGGTGACGCACTCACCGCCCACCTCGGCGCCCTGAAGGGCCGCGCCGGTGCGGTGCTCTCCGTGGGCACCGGAGCGGTCGCGTTCGGCTACGACGGCGTGAGCCGCTGGCGTCGCGCCGACGGCTGGGGACACCTGCTCGGCGACCTGGGCGCCGGTGTCTGGGTCGGCGGCGAGGCGCTGCGCGCGGCAGGCCGCTACCACGACGGCGCGTCCCGCGGGGCCTCGAAGCGCCTGCTGGACGCCGCGGTCACCAAGTTCGGCCTCATCGAGAGCTGGCCCAACCAGTTCTACAAGAACGCGGAGCGCGCCCGGCAGCTCGCGTCGATGGCCCCTGAGGTCATCATCGCGGCGGCGGAGGGCGACTCCACGTCGATCCGCATCCTCGACGAGGCGGGCCGGCACCTGGCGGACACGCTGTCGAGCGCGCTGGGCCGGGGCATCCCGCCGCTCGCCTCCACCACCGGCCGTCTGGTGCAGGAGGAGTCGCCGCTCACGGTGTCGCTCACCAAGCACCTCTCCGAGGACCGGCCCGACGTCTCGCTCGTCCCGAGCGACGGCTCGCCGCTCGACGGTGCGCTCAACCTGGCCCGCCGCCTGCGTGAGGCACCGCAGTCCGTGGCCGGATTCCGGCCGTGGCTCACGGTCCGCGTGGACGGCCACCACACCCTCAACGAGGCCGCCGAAGACATGGGCGCCTCGGACACTCTGGCCGCGGAGCTCTCGGCGACCGAGCTGCCCGGTGACGAGCTTCAGTGACCGGCTGTCGTTCACTGACAGGTTCCATCACTGCTGCGTCATGCCCGAATCCCCGGTACCGGTGTATGTTCTCGACCCCTAGCCCCACCACCCCATCCCGGGAGATGCGACATGACAGGTGACGTCCTCGTCCGACTCAGGCGCGCACTACCGACGCTGCGACCCGCAGAGGCCAGAGTGGCGCAGACGGTCCTCGACGACCCGAACACGGTAGTCGCCTCGACCATCACCGAGCTCGCCGGTCACGCGGACACGTCACAGGCCACCGTCGTGCGCTTCTGCCGCGCCGTCGGCTACGCGGGCTATCCCGAGTTCCGCATCGACCTGGCCCAGGCGACCAGCCGGCGCGAGGTCGAGATGGAGCGCTCCGGCATCGCCGAGGGTGAGATCAACCAGACCGACGACATCGAAGCCGTCGTCTCGAAGATCGCCTTCCACGAGGCCCGCACCATCGAAGAGACCGCCCGCATGATCGACACCGACGCGATCGAGCGGGTCGCCACCGCCATCTCGGAGGCGAAGCGCGTCGACGTCTACGGTGTCGGCTCGTCCAACCTCGCCGCCGCGGACCTCGCGATGAAGCTGCAGCGCATCGGCGTGTTCGTGTTCACGTCCCCCGACCCGCACCAGCAGCTCGCCTCGTCGGCCCTGCTCGAGCCGGGCAACGTCGCGATCGGCGTCTCGCACTCCGGCCAGACGCGGGAGACCAACCAGTCCCTGGAGAACGCGCGCAAGCGCGGCGCCCTCACCGCGGCGATCACGAACTTCCCGGACGCACCGATCGGCCTCGTGTCCGACGTCGTCCTGGCGACCACGGCACGCGAGACCCAGTTCCGGGTGGGTGCGATGTCGAGCCGTATCGCTCAGCTCACCGTCGTGGACTACCTGTTCGTCCGCGTCGCCCAGCGCACGTACGACCGCTCGTCCATCGCCATCAAGGCGACGTACGACGCCGTGCGCGACCAGCGGTTCGACCTGGGCACCCCCCGGGCGGACCGCCCGGCCGCACCGGTCGCCTGACCCACCCGCGCCGAGGTAGTCGTCTGGCGAGGTAGTCGGGTGGCGAAGTAGTACTACTTCGCCACCCGACTACCTCGCCAGACGACTACCTCGGCAGGTTCATGGACGCGGCTCGACGCCCGACTTCAGCAGGCCGTACACGTAGGCCTCGGTGACCGCCTCCCAGGCCGCCTCGACCACGTTGGGGCCCACGCCGACCGTGGACCAGGAGTGCTCACCGTCGCTGGTGTCGATCAGCACCCGGGTGATCGCGTCGGTGCCGAGCTCCGTGTCGAGGATGCGTACCTTGAAGTCGATGAGCTCGAACCGCGCGAGCTCCGGGTAGACCTGGGACAGCGCGGTGCGCAGGGCCTGGTCGAGCGCGTTGACCGGCCCGTTACCCTCTCCCGTCGTCACGATGCGCTCGCCACCGGCCCGGATCTTGACGGTCGCCTCGGCCACGGCGTCGGCGTCGGGCGCGTGGACCGACGGCGGGGCCGCGCCCGCCGGCAGCGTCTCGATGATGGTGCGCCACGACTCGACGGCGAAGAACTCCGGACGGCGACCGAGCTCCGAGCGCAGCAGGAGCTCGAACGACGCGTCGGCCGCCTCGTAGGTGTAGCCGGCCGCCTCGTCGTCCTTCACCCGGTTGGTGACCCGGGACAGCAGCTCGCCCTGACCGGCGAGGTCGAAGCCCAGCTCGCGGCCCTTGAGCTCGACCGAGGCGCGGCCCGCCATGTCCGAGACGAGCATCCGCATGTCGTTGCCGACCAGCGTGGGGTCGGTGTGTTGGTACATGTCGGGGTCCACCCGGATGGCGCTGGCATGCAGGCCGCCCTTGTGGGCGAACGCGCTCGCCCCGACGTACGGCTGGCGCGCGAACGGCGAGATGTTCGTGATCTCGCTGATGGCGTGCGAGATCCGAGCGGCCTCCCGCAGACCGCCGTCGGCCAGGAGGGACATGCCGCCCTTCAGCTCCAGGTTGGCGACGACGGTGACGAGGTCGGCATTGCCGGTCCGCTCGCCGTACCCGTTGATCGTGCCCTGCACGTGGGTGGCGCCCGCCTCGACGGCGGCGAGCGAGTTCGCGACGGCGCAGCCGCTGTCGTTGTGCGCGTGCACGCCGAGCAGCTGCCCTGACCCGACGGCGACGGTGGACCGCAGCTCGTGCACGATCTCGCCGATCCAGGTCGGCAGCATGCCCCCGTTGGTGTCGCAGAGCGTGACCACCTCGGCGCCGGCGTCGAACGCAGCGGTGACGGCGCTCCTCGCGTAGTCGGGGTCGTGCCGGTAGCCGTCGAAGAAGTGCTCGGCGTCGAGCACCACGCGGCGGCCCTCGGCGACGAGGAACGCGACGGTGTCGCCGATCATCGCGAGGTTCTCGGCGCGAGTGGTCTTCAGCGCGCGCTCCACGTGCCGCACGTCCGACTTGGCCACGAGCGTCACCACCGGCGTGGCGGCGTCGAGCAGGGCTCGCACCTGCTGGTCGTCCCCCGCACGCACGCCCGCGCGGCGGGTGGCCCCGAACGCGGCGAGCACCGCGTTCTTGAGGGTGAGCTCGGTGGCGGCGCGCGCGAAGAAGTCGGTGTCCTTGGGGACCGCACCCGGCCAGCCGCCCTCGATGTAGCCGACGCCGAGCTCGTCGAGGAGAGCCGCGATGGCGAGCTTGTCGGAGACGGAGAGGCTCATGCCCTCCTGCTGCGCGCCGTCGCGCAACGTCGTGTCGTACACCTGGAACGAGGCGGTGGTCATCGATGCTCCCAACGATGTGGCTGACGATGTGGCTGACCGGGCCGCAGGACCCTCAGACCAATAAAAAAAGACCCTCCGGGTGTGGAAGGTCTGCGCGTCCGGTGGGGTGTCTCCGGACGCGCTACGAAATGATGATCACCTGTCGCGGGGTGCAGCGCGGGCTCATGGGGGCCATCGTGCCACAGCCCGCCGGGCGGCGGAAGCGGTGACCAGCAGGCGGACGCGGACGCGGCTCACCCCTGGCTTTCAGCGGCGGACGGCGCTTACCCTGTCGCTCGTCGCCCGCCCTCGCGGGCCGCCCGTTGTCGACGATCTCGCTTCTTCCGATGATCTTTGAACTTTTGTTTGCTTATCGGCATAAGTCCGGGATAGGTTGCTCGGGACGACGACGTCGATCCGGGGAGCGATGATGTACGACGCCACTGCACGCCACCATGCCGCCGAACGCACGGGAATCTGGTTCGTCGGAGCCCGTGGCTCCGTGGCCAGTACCGCGGCACTAGGCCTAGCCGCCATTGCCGAGGGACAGTCACCACCGACGGGCTGTGTCACCGCACAGGAGCCGTTCGCCTCGGCGGGTCTGCCGGAGTTCGCCGACCTCGTGGTGGGCGGGCACGACATCTCCTCCGTCACCATGACCAAGCGCGCGGAGTGCCTGGTCGAGACCGGGATGGTCCCGCCGCGGCTGTTCGCCGCCGCGCACGACGCCCTCGAGCGCGCCGACGCCGAGGTACGCCCCGGCTACGACCCGCACGGCGGATCGGACGACGAGTCCCAGCAGGCCGTCGCCGAGCGTCTGGCCGCCGACATCACGTCGTTCCGTGAGCGGAACGCGCTGGCCCGCGTCGTGGTGGTGGACCTCTCCTCCACCGAGGCCCCCGTGGTCCCCGTGCCGGAGCACGACGACCCCGCGGCCCTGCTCGTCGCCCTGGCCGACCCCGCGCGGGCCGTGCTCCCGGCGTCCTCCGTCTCGGCGTACGCGGCGATCCTTGCCGGAGCCGCGTACGCCGCCTTCACCCCGTCGGCCGGCATGAGCCTGCCCGCACTGACCGAGCTCGCCCGTGAGCACGGCATCCCCGTCGCCGGACAGGACGGCAAGACCGGGCAGACCTGGCTCCGCACGGTCCTGGCGCCCGCGTTCGCCGCGCGCAACCTCAAGGTGCTGTCGTGGGCGGGGACCAACCTGCTGGGCGGCGGTGACGGCGCCACCCTGGCCGACCCCGACGCCGTGCGCAGCAAGCTGTCCACCAAGACGCGGGGACTGACAGCGCTGACCGGCAGCGACATCACCCCCCTGCACATCGACAACGTGCCGGACCTC
The DNA here is from genome assembly GCF_054782895.1 of Promicromonospora xylanilytica. NCBI lineage: Bacteria > Bacillati > Actinomycetota > Actinomycetes > Micrococcales > Promicromonosporaceae > Promicromonospora > Promicromonospora xylanilytica. The sequence continues at coordinate 48,843 of NZ_BAAGRP010000015.1, read as the reverse complement.
GGCGACATCAAGGTCGCCTGGGACCACGTGCACGTCGAGGGCTTCCTCGGCTCGCGGCTCACCCTCCAGACCACCTGGAGCGCGCACGACTCGATGCTCGCCGCGCCCCTCGTCCTCGACCTGGCCCGCCTGCTCGCGCTCGCGCACGCCGCCGGCATCAGCGGTCCGGTCCAGGAGCTGGGCTTCTTCTTCAAGGACCCGTGGGGCTCCGACGTGCACGACGCGGCAGACCAGGCCCGCGCGCTCGAGGAGTGGGTCCGCGGCGCCTCGGCGCAGGTCGAACCATGACCTCGCGGTCCGGCCAACGCCGCTTCAGGCCCCGGTTCGACCCACCGCTGAGCGAGCAGTCGCCGGCCGGCCGGACGGCCGTCGACCACAGCACCTGCTGCCGGGGCACCGCCGGCGTCGGCAGCGACTGCTGTGGTCAACGGCGCCGGCGGGCCGGTCTGCGAGACCTCGCCGAGCTGGTCCGCGCACCCGCCGCCCTGAGCGTCATCGGCGACTCCCTGGCGGGCCTCGCCGCCGCGAGGGCCGGCACACCCGTACCGTTCAAGGGCCGCCACGCCCTGCTCCCGGTCGCCTCGGCCTGCCTCTACCTGGGCGGCATGGCCCTGAACGACTACGCCGACCGGCACCTCGACGCGACCGAGCGCCCCGAACGTCCCATCCCGTCCGGCCGGATCACGCCCCGCGGCGCGCTCGCCGTCGGAGCGGCCCTGACCGCCGGGGGTGTGGCGGCCGCGGGCATCGCCGGCGGACGGCGCGCGCTCGCCGTCGCCGTACCGCTCGCCGCCTGCGTCTGGACCTACGACCTGGTCGCCAAGGACCACCCGACGGGGCCGGCCGTCATGGCGGCGTGCCGGGGGCTCGACGTGCTGCTCGGCGCCACGCCGGGGAACGTGCGGTCGGCTCTCCCCGCCGCCGCGGGCCTCGCCGCCCACACCCTCGGCGTCACGGTGCTCTCCCGCGGCGAGGTGCACGGCACCACGACGCAGGTGGCCGGCGGCGTCGCCGCGGGGACGGTCGCGGGCGCGATCGCCGCGGCCGCCACTGCGCCCGCGACGGGCTCGTCAGCAGCGGGTACCGGCCGCCAGGCCGTCGTCCGGTGGACGACGGCCGCGGCCGCCGGCGCCTACGCGGCGGCCTGCCTGCCCGCGCAGGTGCGCGCGGCGGCCCGGCCGACGGCGGCGAACGCCCGCACGGCGACCCGGTCCGGCATCCAGGCGATGGTGCCGCTCCAGGCCACGTGGGCAGCACGCTCCGGCGGCCTCGGGACCACCGCGCTCCTGGCCGGGGTCGCCGCCGCCGGTTACGGGCTGCGGCTGCTGAGCCGCGCTCGCGGCCGCGCGGGGGTGAGCATCACGTGAGACCACCGTTCCTGCTGGGCTACGGCACCAACGGTTTCGGTGACCACCCCCTGCACACGGCGCTCGACGTGCTCGACGACGTCGGGTACGACGCGGTCGCGCTGACTCTCGGCTTTCCGCACCTCGACCCGTTCGCACCGCTCGCGAGCGACGACGTCACCGCGCTGCGCGCGCACCTCGGGCGCATGCGCGGGGGTACGGGCGCGGCGGTGGTCGTCGAGACCGGTACCCGGTACCTGCTGGACCCGCTGCACAAGCACCGGCCCACGCTCGTCGACCGGGACGCCACGCTGCGCATGCGCTTCCTGGAGCGAGCCATCGAGATCGCCGCGGACCTCGACGCGCGCTGCGTCTCGTTCTTCTCGGGGATCCTGCCTGCCGACGCCGACCCGGCGGACGGCTGGGCCCGGCTGCGCGACCGCGTCCCCGCCCTGGTCGAGTACGCGGGGGAACGCGGTGTGCGGCTCGCGGTAGAGCCTGAGCCGGGCATGCTGGTCGAGACGGTCGACGACGCCCTGCGCCTGCTGGGCGACGTCGGCACGCCGCCCGAGCTGGGGATCACCGTGGACGTCGGGCACTGCCTGGTCGTGGAGCCCGAGGGGGTCGACGGGGCGCTCCGCGCGGCCGCGCCGTACCTGCGCAACGTGCAGCTCGACGACATGCCCCGCACGCACCATGAGCACCGCCCCTTCGGCGAGGGCAGCATCGACCTGCCGGGGGTGCTCGCCACGCTCGCCGACATCGGTTACACGGGGGTCGCCGCCGTCGAGCTGCCCCGCCACTCCCACGACGCGCCACGGCTCGCCCTCGACAGCCGCACCGCACTGCTGCGGGCCTGGGCCGCCGTCACCGGCGCGCCGACCGGCGAAAGGACGTAGGTCATGAACACCGACAGCCGCGCGACGGACACGGGCGCCCGGCCCGGCCCGGACTGGCTCACCGAGGCCCGTGCCGAGGTGGCCCGCGACCCGGACAGCGTCGCCCGGGCGTTCGCGTTCGCCGCCCGGCGCGTGGGCCGCGCGCCGCTGCGGCCCGACACCGACCCGGGCGGCGTGGTCCACGGCACCGTCGACGACGCCGCCCGCGCCGAGCTGGTCGTCGCGCTCGTGGACGCCGTGGGCACGGGCCAGGACTGCGCCGAGCGCCTGGTGTCCCTCTACCAGCAGGGCGATGCCGCCGAGCGGCGCGGGGTGCTGCGCGGCCTCGACGCGCTGACCGGGCGCGACGCCCTCGGCCCTGCGGACACCGGCACCGGTCCGCTCGTCGCCGCGGGCCTCGACCTCGCCGCCGACGCGCTGCGCACCAACGACCCGAGCCTCGTCGCGTCCGCCGTCGGGCCGTTCGGGGCGCGGTACCTGGACCAGCACACGTGGCGGCACGCGATCCTCAAGCTCGTCTTCCAGGGCACGAGCCTGGACGCGGCGGCCGGGCTCCAGGACCGCGCCGACGACGAGCTCGACCGCATGGCCCGTGACTTCGCGGCCGAGCGGCAGGCGGCCGGACGCCCCGTGCCCGCCGATCTCGACCGGCTCACGACCACCCCCCTCAGCAGCACCCCGCTCAGCCGCACCAAGGAGTGACGATGCGCATCCTCGACCCGCACATCCACATGACGAGCCGCACCACCGACGACTACGAGGCGATGTACGCCTCGGGGGTGCGCGTCGTCGTCGAGCCCGCGTTCTGGCTGGGCCAGCCCCGCACCGGTGTGGGCTCGTTCACCGACTACTTCGACTCCCTCCTGGGCTGGGAGAGGTTCCGGGCGGCGCAGTTCGGCATCCGGCACCACGCGACCATCGCGCTCAACCCCAAGGAGGCGAACGACCCGCGCTGCCGCGAGGTGCTCGCCGAGATCCCGCGCTACCTGCTCAAGGACGGCGTGGTGGCCGTCGGCGAGGTGGGCTACGACTCGATGACGCCCGAGGAGGACGAGGTGTTCTCCGCCCAGCTGCGGATGGCCCAGGACGCGGAGCTCCCCGTCCTGGTGCACACCCCGCACCGCGACAAGCTCGCGGGGACGCGCCGCACCCTCGACGTCGTCGCCGAGTCCGGGCTGCCGGCCGAGCGGGTGCTGGTGGACCACCTCAACGAGACCAACGTGGCCATGGTGCTCGACGCCGGTGCGTGGGCCGGGTTCTCGATCTACCCCGACACCAAGATGGACGAGGACCGCATGGTCGCCATCCTCAAGGAATACGGGACCGAGCGCATGATCGTGAACTCCGCGGCGGACTGGGGGCGGTCCGACCCGCTCAAGACCGCCAAGACGGGCCACGCGATGCTCGCGGCGGGGTTCAGCGACGACGACGTCGACAAGGTGCTGTGGCGCAACCCCGTCGCCTTCTACGGGCAGTCGGGCAACCTGGTGCTGGACCCGGTACCGGGGTTCACCGAGGGGGCCCCGCCCGCCCCGGGCGTCGAGTTCGAGGGCTCGTCCGTGCTCCGCGGCGCGAGAGCCTGAGGGGGACCAGACGATGCTGCTCTCCTACTGCACCAACGTGCACCCCGCCGAGGACCTCGACGGCGTGATCGACCAGCTCGCCCGGTACTCCGGACCGGTCCGTGAGGCGGCGGGCCTCGACACCCTCGGCGTCGGCCTGTGGCTGCCCGCCGAGGTGGCACACCGCCTGGACGCCTCCGCGGAGGACCGTGCGCGGCTGCGTGCGGCACTCGCCGAGCACCGGCTCCAGGTGCACACGCTCAACGCCTTCCCGTACGGCGGCTTCCACCGCGAGGTCGTCAAGCTCGCGGTCTACTCCCCCACCTGGGCCGAGCGGGCCCGCCTCGACTACGTCCTCGCGTGCGCCCGGGTGCTCGCCGACCTGCTGCCGGAGGGCGCCGCCGGGTCGATCTCGACGCTGCCCCTGGCGTGGCGCGCCCCCTGGACCCGCGCGGACGACGACGAGGCGACCAAGGCCTTCGCCACGCTGTCCGCCGAGCTGCGCGAGCTGGAGCGGCGCACCGGCCGCACCGTGCGCATCGCCGTCGAACCCGAGCCGGGCTGCGTGCTCGACACGGTGGACGACGTGGTCGCGTGGCTCGCCGCACGTACCGGCCCCGAGTGGCCCGTCGACCGCCGGATCGACCCCGAGTACATCGGTGTCTGCCTGGACACCTGTCACCTGGCCGTCTCGTTCGCCGACCCGGCCGGCGCCGTCCGCCGCATCACCGACGCCGGCCTGCGCGTGGTGAAGGTGCAGGCCTCGGCGGCGCTGGAGGTCGCGGACCTGTCCGCGCCGGGCGCACGGGACGCCGTGGGTCGGTTCGTCGAGCAGCGCTACCTGCACCAGGTACGCGAGCTGACGGCGGCGGGCGACGTCCTCGCGTCGGACGACCTGCCGGTGGCGCTCGGCGACACCGACCGCCGCCCGGGCCTGCCGGGCGAGGGGCCGTGGCGCGTGCACTTCCACGTGCCGCTGCACCACGAGCCGGCGGCGCCGCTGGCCGCGACGACCGAGGTGCTGCGCGACGCCGTCGCCGCCGTCCGGGCCGCCCCGCACGGCGCCGAGGCGCACCTCGACGTCGAGACGTACACGTGGTCGGTCCTGCCGGACGGCGTGGACGGCGGCGCACCGGGCGAGGCGGGCCTGGTCGCCGGGATCGCGGCCGAGCTCCGGTGGGCCCGCAAGCACCTGTTGACCGGCCCGGCCGAAGCCACCACGGAAGGAACCGAAGCATGAAGCCCGTCCTCCTGCTCGACGTCGTCGGACTCACCGCCCGCGCTCTCGCCCACATGCCGCGCCTGCGCCGGCTCGCGGCGTCCGGCTGGCAGTCCGAGCTCGCCACCGTGCTGCCCGCCGTGACCTGCAGCGTGCAGTCGACGATGCTCACCGGTCTGATGCCGGCACAGCACGGGATCGTCGGCAACGGGTGGTACTTCCGCGAGCTCGGCGACGTGTACCTCTGGCGCCAGCACAACAAGCTCGTCGCCGGCGAGAAGGTCTGGGAGACCGCTCGCCGCCACGACCCGGCCTACCAGGCCGACAACGTGTGCTGGTGGTACGCGATGGGCATGACCACCGACCTGACGATCACCCCCCGCCCGATCTACCACGCCGACGGGCGCAAGTCGCCGGACGGGTACGTCCGGCCCGCCGCGCTGCACGACGACCTGGTGGGCCGGTTCGGGGACTTCCCGCTGTTCCAGTACTGGGGCCCGACGGCGTCGATCGCGTCGACCCAGTGGATCGTGAACGTGACCCGCCACCTGCTGCGCACGCGGACCTCCCAGCTCACGACGGCCTACGTGCCGCACCTCGACTACGACCTGCAGCGCTTCGGGCCCGAGTCGCCCGAGGCCGACCGGGCGGCGGCCGACCTCGACGCCGCCCTGACCCCCCTGCTGGACGACGCCGAGGCGGCGGGCGTCACCGTCGTCGCGGTCTCCGAGTACGGGATCGGGCCCGCGAACCAGCCCGTGGACATCAACCGGCTGCTGCGGCGCGAGGGCTTCCTGGAGGTCTACACGCAGGACGGACGCGAGCAGCTCGACCCGTGGACGTCGCGCGCCTTCGCCGTCGCCGACCACCAGGTGGCGCACGTGTACGTCGACGACCCGGCCGACCTGACCCGGGTGGCGGACCTGCTGCGCGGTGTACCCGGCGTCGACGAGGTGCTCGACCGCGAGGCGCAGGCCAAGTACGGCCTGGACCACGAACGGGCCGGCGAACTGGTCGTCGTGGCCGAGCCCGGCGCGTGGTTCACGTACTACTACTGGCTCGACGACGACCGCGCGCCCGAGTTCGCGCGCGGCGTCGACATCCACCGCAAGCCGGGCTACGACCCCGCCGAGCTGTTCTTCAACCCCGCCGACCCGCTCGCCAAGGCCAAGGCCGGCATGAACCTGGTGCGCAAGAAGCTGGGCCTGCGGTACGCGATGAGCACCACCCCGCTCGACGCGTCGTACGTGCGCGGCACGCACGGCCGCCTGCCCGACTCGTCGGCGGACACGCCGCTCGTGCTGTGCTCGGCGGCCGAGGTGCCGTCGTCCGTCGCCTCCTGGGTCGACGACGACGCCGGCCAGGTCCCGGCGACGGCGGTCAAGGACCTGGTGCTCGACCTGCAGGGGGTTCGCTAACCGTCCAGGCGGCGGGTCAGGTCGACGCGCGAACGGGTGACCAGCCAGGCGGCCGCCACGCCGAGCAGCGGGAGCGCGACGACCAGGCCCGTGATGCCCAGCCAGGGCACCTCGACCAGCCAGGCAGGATCCGCCTCGCCCCACTCGAACCTCTTGTAGAGCACAAACGCGATGCCGAGCACCGGCCCGGTGACCAGGCCGAGCAGTGTGCCGGTCACCGCGATGACGCCGGCCTGGGCTCCCGCGACGCCTCGCCGGGTACCCGGCGAGGCGCCGACGGCGGACAGCGTGGCCAGGTCCGGCCGGGACTCGGCGGCCGCGAGCGCCGCCGCCATCCAGACCGCCGCGAGCGCCACGAACCCTGCGACGAGGCCGATCAGGAGCACCTGGGCGGCCTGCGGGGTGCCGAAGTCCTGGAAGCCGCGTTCGACGTCGGCGGTCAGGGACGGGGCTGCCGCCTCGTCGGTACCGAGGGCACCGACCGCGGAGTCCAGCGTGTCGATCTGGGCCTGGTTGGGCATCGTGTCGGGGCGGCCGACGAGGGCGCCGACCGTGGTGGTGAGGCCGAGCTCGTCGACCAGGGCGGGCGGGACGACCGGTAGCAGCGGGCTCTCGTAGAGGCCGTCACCGGCCGCGACGGCGGGGACGACGACCGTGCGGGGCTCGCCGACGTCGTCGCCCGTCGCCGAGTCGTACTGGTTGACGGTCAGGTGCGCGGTACCGTCGGGCCAGAGGTACCCGTGCGGCACTACCACCTTTCCTGCCGCGAGTGCCGTGGCGGCCCGGTCGGGATCGGGGTAGGCGAGGTACTCGGCGAGCGTCCCGTCGTCGACGAGCGTGCCGGAGAACGCCGGGCCGCCCGCCGCACCACCACCGGCGTACCCGAAGGCCTCCGGATCCGGCGGTTCGGCGAAGACCATGGCGGTCGTTCCGGGCGTGCTGCTGGCGAGCGTGTCGACGGGGACGAGCGGCCCGGCGTCGGGGACGAACCTGCGGACCTGGTCGGTGATCGGCGCGGTCCAGGGTGCCAGGCCGTCCGCGGTGTCACCGCTGGTCACGGCGAGGGTCCCCTCGGTGACGCTCATCGTGTAGCTGCGCCGGTCGTGCTCCAGGCTCGACGCGGCGAACACCATGCTGCCGACGGCGGCCGCCACCGCGACGAGCACCGCGGCGATCGCGGGTGCGGACCTGCCGCGCTGACGTGCGGCGTCGCGCAGCGCGAACCGCCAGGCCACGGGCAGGACGGGCGCGAGCCTGCCGAGCCCGCTCAGGATGGGGCCCGCGAGCATCGCCAGCCCCAGCTCCGCGACCACGATTCCGCCGGCGAGCAGCAGCGGCCTCCCGGTGGGAGCGGTCAGGAGCGCGACGAGGAGGCCGACCGCGGTCAGGGCGACACCGGCCACGGTGAGCCAGGCCACCGGTCCGGGACGGGAGCGCCGTCCGGCGAGCGCCAGGACGGGGTCCTGGCGTGCCGCCCGCCGGGCGGGTTGCCAGGCGGCGACCAGGGTGATCAGCAGCCCGATCAGGACGCACAGGCCGAGCTGCGGCCAGGGCACCACCAGGCCGCGGATCTCGAACCACCAGACGCCCACGGTGCCGGCGAGGACCCCGAGCAGGACCGCGACGGCGGAGGCCGCGAGGCCGGTCACCGCGGCACTGCCGAGGGAGATGGCTCGCAGGGCGCGCGCGTCGCCGCCGTTCGCGGCGACCAGGCCGAGGGCGCGCTCCTGCCGGCGGGCGCCGACGGCGAACGCCGGCCCGATGAGCAGCACCGCCTCGAACAGGCCGATCCCTGCCACGGCGAGCACGAGCAGGAGCTGCTGTCGGTCGCCGGCGCCCTCGGTCTGCGCGGCGAGCGCGACCTGGGACGGGTCCGGCGGGTCGACCAGGGCGTCCCGGCTGGTGACCACGAACCCGTGCTCGTTCAGGGCACGGATCTGGCCCCAGGTCACCGGCACCCCTGCCACGTACCAGCCGCGGTCGGCGAGCGACTCGTCGAGACCGTTCTTCCCGGCGGGCAGGGCGCCGTCCGGCACGTGGGCGACCGCTGCGGCCCTGGTGGGCTGGTGCTTCGTCAGCAGTCCGGTCAGGGTGAGGTCACCGAGGCCCTCCGTCCCGACCGTGTCACCGATCTCGAGACCGAGGTCCTGTGCGGTACGCCAGTACACGGCGATCTCGCCCGCCCCGGGCAGGTCGCCCGCACGCAGGTCGACGGCGGCCGCGACCTGCGGCACGGAGAGGTCGGTGGTCAGCACGCCGACCGTCGTCTCGAGCTCAGGCCCGTGCAACGCCCGGCCGGCGTTCGCGTACGGCACCAGGGTGGCGCCGTCGGCCAGCTCGGCCCGCGCCTGGGCCTCCAGCTCGGCGCTCGCGGGCCACTCGGCGTCGGCGCCGTGGTCGACGACGCTCGCCTGCTGCCCGTTCGACGACTGCTCGGCGCCGCTCGGGTGGAAGAGCTGCAGCTGGGCCTGCAGGTCCGGGCCGAGCACGTCGCGCGCGATGGTCGTGTCCGTGACCTCCGTCGACTCCAGGCCGGTGAGCAGCCCCGCACCACCGAGTACCGGGAGCCCGACCAGCACCGCGACGAGCGCCGTCCGGGCCTTGTTCCGTCGTGCCTCACGGGCGCCGCTCCGCAGCGCGATCCGCCAGCGGCCGCGCCAGCGCGCCAGTGCGGTCACGCCTGCACCCCCAGCAGGGTCTCGGGCCCGGCAGCGGAGCCCGTGGAGTCCACGACGACGCCGTCGCGCAGGAACACCGTCCGGTCCGCCCATGCGGCGTGGCGTGCGTCGTGGGTGACCAGCAGGCCTGCCGCACCGGACTCGACGCGGGCCCGCAGGGTCCGCATCACGGCCTCACCGGTCACGGAGTCGAGTGCGCCCGTCGGCTCGTCCGCCAGCACCAGCCGACGTGGCCCGACGAGGGCCCGCGCGATCGCGACGCGCTGAGCCTGACCACCCGACATGTCGTCGGGGAACCGGCCGCCCAGGTTCTCGAGGCCGACCTCCTCGAGCGCGGCCAGGCCGGCGACGCGGGCCTCGCGGGTCGCCCTGCCGTCGAGCTCGAGCGGGAGCATCACGTTCTCCAGCGCGGTCAGTGCCGGGATCAGGTTGAAGTCCTGGAACACGTACCCGACGTGCCGCCGCCGCAGGGCAGAGCGTTCCTGCAGGCCCATGGACCCCATGTCCTGCCCAGCGACCCGCACCGTGCCGGACGTCGGGGTGTCCAGGCCGCCCGCGAGGTGCAGCAGCGTGGACTTGCCCGAGCCGGACGGGCCCATGACGGCGACCATCTCACCCTCCTGGATCTCGAGGTCGACGGCTCGCAGGGCGTGCACCTCGGTGGGTCCGCTGCCGTGCACGCGGGACACCGCACTGAACTGCAGGACCGGGTTCATCGGACGGTCTCCTTCGGCTCGGTCGCACCAGCGTTCTCCGCGTCTGCACGGGTCTCCTGCCGGACCGTCCGCGGCCCGGCCGCCCTGAGCACGCTCGCCTCGACGTGGTCGAGCCAGCGGAGCTCGGCCTCGGTGGCGAAGACGAGGCTGTCCAGCACGAGGGACCAGGCGAGGTCGTCGCTCGCCTCGCGCTTGAGCCGCGTGTAGTCCTGCAGCACCGACATGGTGGCCGTGCGCTGCCGCTGCACCATCCGGGCGACATCGACGGGGTGCCCGTCGACCCGGACGGTGACGGCGAGCGCCAGCTTGATCGCGAGCTCGTCTCTGGCGGGCGCGCCACGGTCGACCGGGGTGTCCCACCACTTTGCTGCCTGGGTTCGTCCCAGGTCGGTGAGCCGGTACGCGAGGGGCGCGTCGCCGTCGTCGGGCAGCACCTGGGCGGGTTCGATCAGCCCGTCGCGCTCGAGTCGCGTCAGGGTGGAGTATGCCTGGCCGATGTTGAGCGGCCAGGTGCCGCCCGTGCGACGCTCGAACTCCTGCCGCAGCTGATAACCGTGCATGGACTGCTCGCTGAGGAGTGCGAGAAAGCCTTGTCGTACGGACACGCCGAACCTCCGATAGTTACTCGGTAAGCATTGGAACTTTCGCCATAGTTACCGAGTAAGCATGGGAAGTCAAGCGGGCCCCTCTGCTGCTCGGGGGCCTGATGTGCCGTGCGGTTCTCGCTGATCCGTGGTGGAGTGGACATAGGGCTCACAACCGGGAGGTACCGCGATGAGTGACCCGAACCGCCCCTACGACGCCGACTACGGGGAGCAGCCGCCACCGGCGTACCCGCCACCGGCCCAGACCCCCGGCACCCCGACGCGGCCCGTGCCCGACGGCTCCACCGTGCAGCCCGTCACCTCCGGCACCGAGAACCCTCGCCTGGGCCTCGAGGTTGGCCGGTTCTGGGCCGGCGCGCTGGCGACGACACTCGTGGCCGCCCTGATCGGACTGGCCGCCGACTTCATCCTCGAGGAGGTGCTGAACCTCGAGATCCAGGCCCAGGCCGACCTGTTCGGCACCGGCTCCGACCTGCTGGCCTGGGTCGTGGCGGGCGCGCTCTTCGCCCTCGCGGCGGCGGCCGTGCTCTACCTGCTGGTGATGAGCACGCCCCGGCCCCGGTCGTTCTTCGGCTGGGTCGTCGCGCTCGCCACGGTGATCCTCGCCGCGGTGCCCTTCGCGGGCCAGTTCGAGCTGGTCCCGGCCATCCTCGCGGCGATCGTCTGGATCGTCATCGGCTCGGCGGTCTACTCGCTGCTCACGGGAACCCTGAGCCGCACGGTGGTGCGCCGCACCCCCTGACGCTGAGTGCTGGATATTCGCCGCCCTGCCGCGCAGAAACCGACGAATACCCAGCACTCAGCAGTCCGGGTAGGTCAGGACGGCGTGCCCGTGACCGTCGTTCCCGTTTTGGTCAGCGTGTAGCGGACCGTGTCACCGCTCCAGAAGTGGAACGTCAGCTCGACCACCCCGTCGTTCACCTCGGCGAAGAACTCCGGGGTGAGGGTGATGGTCCCGGTGCCGTAGTCCGGCGCGAACGCCACGTCGAACTCCTTGTAGGGCGTCCAGCCCTGCGGCCCGGCGTTGGACCCGTCCGCGTACCGCGCCTCCATGGTCGCGAGCAGGTCGCCCGTGAACGACGTCGGTACGGCGAACGACGCCGTCGTGCCGGAGGCGTCACGCAGCACCGGTGTCTCCTGGTTGACGACCCGCAGCGTCCACGGCACACCGCCGGAGAACCGGACCACCAGCTCGTCGGCCGGCCCTGGGGTGCGGTCGCCCGCCAGCCGCTCCAGCAGCGCGGCGGACAGCGTGAGCTCGTCACCGGTGAGCGTGTAGTCCGCCCCTGCGGCCAGCTCCGTGCCGTCGTGCAGCAGGGCCTCGAACGTGGTGCCGTTCGGATGGAGCGTCAGCCCCTGCGCGGCGACGGCACCCGACGCAGGCACGAACACCAGGTCGGACGACGCCGTCCCGGACCGCTCGGTCCAGCTCGACGAGATCTGGTCGAACAGCGCGGTGTCCTGCCAGGCGTGGGCGGTGCGGTCGAAGTGCTGCCCGTTGTCCCAGAGCATCGTGGTGATGCCTCGCTCGCGGGCCGTGTACCCGAGGTACTCGAAGAACTTCAGCTTCTCACCCTGCTCGACGGTGCCGGTGTGCCGGTCGAACCCGAGCAGCCCGTACTCCCCCAGGAGCACCGGCACTCCCTGCGCCACGAACGCGGCGTGCACCCGGTCGAACGTGTCGGTGACGTCCTGCTGGACCTCTGCGTCGAACCGGGTGTACCCGGCGATGTTTACGCTGAACGGCCAGAACCCGTAATAGTGCACCGTCGCGATGAGGTTCGGGTCGTCCAAGGCGGCGATCTGCGCCGCGAGCGCATCGATCTTGGCCGGCTCGGAACCGGTGTTCAGCGTGGGCAGCACGAGCGGCCGGGTCGCGTTCCCGCCTCCGGAGGCGCGCACGACGTCGTGGAACACCTGGTTGAGCTCGGCCAGGTGTTCCAGGTCAGCCGCCTCGCCCGGGCTACCCGTGAACTGGGGCTCGTTGACGCTCTCGAACAGCAGCCTGCCGTCGGCGCCCCTGAATCGGTCGGCGATCTGCGTCCAGGTGTCCGTGTAGCGGTCGAGCACCGCGTCGTGGTCGGTGGGCAGCGTGTTCACCCACTGCCAGGAGTCGTGGTGGATGTTGATCAGCACGTAGAAACCGTCGTCGAGCGCCCAGCCCACCACCTCCTCGACCCGGTCGAGGTAGGCCTGGTCGATGGTGTGGTCGGGCGCACCGCCCTGGTGCTGCCCCCACGTGACGGGCACGCGGATGCTGTTGAAACCCTGGGCCCGCACCTGGTCCAGGAGCTCCTCGGTGACCCGCGGGTTGCCCCACGACGTCTCGTCGTCACCGGTCGCGTCGAAGCTGTTGCCCAGGTTCCAGCCCGGCTGCATGTCGGCGGCGATGTCGGCGACCTTCGTGGGGCGGTGCTTCGCCTTGTGGTGGTGGGTGCGGTGGTCTGTGCCGTGGTGGTGTGTGCTGAGGTGGTCCGTGCTGTGGCTCTGGTTCAGGCTCTGGTCCTGGCCCTGGCCCTGGTCCTGGAGCGCGGCGATGCCTCCGGGTTCAGGACCGCTGGTCGTTCCGGCCCCGGCCGCCGGAGCGACCGAGGCGAGCGTGAGTGCGAGGCCGGCGACGATGCCGGCCAGGGTGCGCGCAGTTCTCTGCATGACGAGGCCCTTCTCGTGTGCACCTGTGGGAACGCTCCCATGCTCGGGGCGGCACCGGGTGAAGTCAAGACATTCGGGCAGTCGCTTTCCGCCGATTTGTCGCTGCCGAGCAGGGGCGGCGCCGCCCTGCTCACTCGTCGCCCGCCCACGGCGTTCGGGTCGGAGGACGGGGCAGAGGCAGCGATGAGTCGGCCAGCAGGCACGACGGTCGAGGGTGTCGTGAGAGCCCAGGCCGGGCACCTCAGGCGACCGCACCCGCCTGCCCTGGGCGCGAGGCAGAAGGCAGGGCGAGTGTCAGTGGTACGCAGTAGGCTGAATATCGAACACGCGTCCGCTGAATTGACGCTCACAGCAGGGCTTATTGATGCACAGATCGTGCGGGGGGGTGGGTCGGCATGGCTGAGGGACTGCACGATGACGGCGTGCCCGCCGCGCTCCTGGACGACCCGTTCCGGGACGACGGATGGCGGTCGCCGCACGGTGCGGTGCCGGACGATCTGCCTGCCGCCATCGGGCCGGACTGGCCGCCGGACGCGGTGCCGATCGCACTGTGGCCGGTCGAGAGTCTGCGGCGTGCGCTGGCCGAGGCGCCGGGCGCGCAGCTGGCTCGCGTGGTCGCCGAGACCGTGGACCGGCCGACTGAGCTGGATCCCGATCGGCTGGCCGAGCTGTCCGATGATGCCCTGGGGGACCTGATGGTCGCCTGTGGGCGGGTGCAGTCCTGGATGGCGGGTGTGCAGGCCCGCGTCGTGGCCGAACGCTCCGCGAGGGAGACGCACGCCCTGGCGCACAACTCGCTCGTCGGGCAGGTCACGGGTGAGCTGGTGGTCACCGAGCCGGAAGCGGTCGAGGTGGTGGTGCGTGCCGAGTCCGGTGCCCGGCACCCGAGCGTGATCGCTGCGCTGGTCGCGGGGCGGATCGACGTGCGCAAGGCGCACGTCCTGCTGCGTTCGGCATCCCAGCTGACCGTGGGCGAGCGGGCTGAGGCGATCGACCGGTATCTTCCCCAGGCGCCGCGACGCACGTGGAAGTGGCTGCAGACCCGCATGCTCGCGTTCGCCAAGGCCCGCCACGGCGCGGCACAGACCGCGAAGGCGGCCGCCCAGCGCCGGTGCGTGCAGGTGGACCGGGCGGAGAACGACATGGGCTGGCTCTCCGCCTACCTGCCCGCCACGGACGCCGCAGCGGTCTGGAGCGTGGTGGACGACGTGGCCCACCAGCTACGACGTGCCACCGGCGAGGACCGCACCCTCGGGCAGCTGCGCGCGGACTCCCTGACCGGGATCGTCACCGGCCGCCTCCTGCCCGCCGACCGCTTCACCGACCACGAGACCGACAGAGAGACCGACACAGAGCCGTCTGCAGAGCCGTCTGCAGAGCCGTCTGCAGAGCCGTCTACAGTGCCCTCGCCTGAGTCAGCGACTACCCACCCGACCGAGCTCGCCGCGGGTACTCGCGCGAACCCCGCAGACCGCGGCTCGAACGACGGCCCTGGGAGCGGGACGAGCAGAGGGAGCAGCAATGGCAGCAGCGAGGGAACGGACGGTGTGAACCCGCCCGTGTGCACGTGTGGTGGCCGCGCGCCGGTGCAGCAGGTCGTGCGGCCGGTGCGGATCACGCCGACCCGTCCGGTCGTGCGAGTCACCATCCCCGCCAGTGCGCTGCTCGGGCTGGACCAGGCACCTGGACATCTGGACGGTTATGGCCCCATCCCTGCCGAGACCGCCCGCATCATCGCGACCGATGCCACCTGGCAACGCCTGCTGACCGACCCGGTCACGGGGATCCTGACCGACTACTCCTCCACGACCTACCAGCCGGGCAAGGTGCTGCGGGCCGCGGTCGAGGCCAGGGACGGGGCCTGCACCTTCCTGTGGGGCTGCGACCTGCCAGCGAGCCGCTGCGATCTCGACCACATCCAACCTTTCGACCACGACAGCGGGGACAACCACAAGAACAGCCACGGCACCACGAACAGGAGCGAGAACGGAGACGACCGGCGCGGGCAGACCAACGCCGACAACCTGCACGCCCTGTGCCGCAAGCACCACCTGCTCAAGACTCACGCCGGCTGGGGCATCGTCCGCGACCCTGTCACCGCGGTCACGACCTGGACCACTCCCACCGGCCGCGTCCACACCCGGCCGCCCACCGTCCTGGACACCCACGTCGAGCTCGACCAGATCGACCCCGACACCAGCCACGACCTGTCCCTGCATGCTCTGACCGGTCGACGACTCCCACGCCGGTACGCCACCACCGAGCCCGGCACCACACCGACCACACCGACCGGCCAGCCCGACCTCGACGAACCACCCTTCTAGGCAAGCCCCGCATCGCGTGCGGCGATCGCGGCCTGGACGCGGGACGTCACGCCCAGCTTGGCGAGCACCCGCGACACGTGGGTCTTCGCCGTGGCCTCGCTGATCGTCAGCTCGGTGGCCAGCTCCGCGTTCGACAGTCCGCAGCCGAGGCCGGCGAGCACGTCGCGCTCCCGCGGTGTGAGGTCGGCGGGCAGCTCACGCCGCTCACCGTCCCTGCTCCCACCCCCGTTGCGTTCCCGTGGCGCCGACAGCTCGGCGATGAGCCGGCGGGTCACCTCGGGTGCCACCACGCCGTCACCGGCCGCGACGTGGCGCACCGCATCGACCAGAGCCGTCGTCTCCGCGGTCTTCAGCAGGAACCCGGCTGCGCCGGCCCTGAGGGCGCCGAACACGTACTCGTCCAGGTCGAACGTCGTCAGGACCAGGACCTCCGACAGCCCTTCCTCGACGATCTGCCGGGTGGCGGTCACGCCGTCGGTCCCGGGCATCCGGACGTCCATGAGCACCACGTCGGGGCGCAGTGCCCGCGCGTTCGCGACCGCCACCGCGCCGTCGCCGGCCTCGCCGACCACCTCGATGTCGTCGGCCGTCGCGAGGAGCATGCGCAGGCCCGCACGGATCGCCGCGTGGTCGTCGGCGAGCAGCACGCGGATCATGCGCTGAGCCCTGACCCAGCGCCTGGCACCAGCCCGAGCGCCGCTTCGGCGTGGTCCGGCAGCGGCAGCGCGGCGCGCACGCGCCAGCCGACGCCGGGCCCAGCACCAGCCCAGAACGTGCCGCCGAGGGACTCAACGCGCTCCCGCATCGAGAGCAGCCCGAGTCCCGTGCCGCCCCCGACGTCGGCGGGGTCAGGCGCGCCACCGGGACGCACCCCGTCGTCGTGCACCTCGAGCTCCAGCCTCTCTCCCGCGGCGATACGGAGCTCCGCGCGGGAGCCGCCGTGCTTGAGCACATTGGTGAGCGACTCCCGCACCACCCGGTACACCGCGTGGTCCACCGCGGTGGGCAGCACCGTGCCACCGGTCAGCACGTCGTCGGGATCGGTCGACGTCAGCTCCACCCCGGCGAGCCGCACCTGCTCGAGCACGGGCGCGAGCTGGGCGACGCGCGGCGCGGCCAGCAGGTCCGCCTGCCCACTCGGCTTCGACCCGTCGGGATCGGTCTCGGCGGACAGCACCCTGATCATGGCCTGCATCTCCTGCAGAGAGGCAAGACTCTCGGCGCGGACGCTGCGCAGCGCCGCCCGGTCACGCTCCGGCTCCGCAGGACCTGCGAGCGCCGCACCCGAGGTGATGGTGATCGCCGACAGGTGTGAGGCGACGACGTCGTGCAGATCGCGGGCGACGGCCGTGCGCTCCGCACGCACGGCGTCGTGCCGTGCGGCCTCGGCGAGGTGGAGCAGCGCCGTGCTGCGCTCCACCTCCAGCCGCCCCCGCGCGTGGGCGGCCTCGGTGAGCTCTCGGCCCTGGCGCACGTTCGCACCCCACCACATAGGCGTGACGAGGAGGGCGACCGCCTGGAGCCCCGCGAGGATCACGTACCTGGCCTCGCCCGTGACCTCGCCGACCACGATCATGCCGGCGAGGGAGACGACGCCCACACCGACCGCGCTGATCCGACGCGACCTGCGGCCACCGTAGAGGTGCACCCCGTACAGGGCCTCCCACAGGATCACGATCAGGCCCACGCTCCCGCCGAGCGCCACGTCCACGCCGGACGCGACCGCGGTGACGCCGAGCACGGCGAGCGGGTAGGCCCTGCGCCAGACGAGCGCGGTACAGCCGACGGCCGCCGGCACGACGAACCACCAGGACGGCACGTCCGGCAGCCCGCTCCAGGACGTGCGGATCAGGCCGAGCGCGTCGAGCGCGAGAGCGAGAGCGAACAGCACGGCCGCCGTGAGGACGTCGCCGCGCCGGTCCTCGGCCAGGTAGGCCTTGGTGACGGCAGCGATCAGGGCGGTCAGGCGGAGCATGTGCTCATCACAGCACGGAGGCGCACACCGCGGGTCATCCGAACGATGTACGCGGGCTCGGCGCTTCGGTCGATGCGCACGTGCGGAGCCTGCACCAGGCTGTCCGCATGGACTTCCTCTCCGCCGAGCTCACGGGCGCCGCGCTGATCGGCGCCCTGGCCGTGCTCGCGCTCATCGACTCCACAAGCTTCGGGACCCTGCTCATCCCCGTGTGGCTGCTCATGTCTCCCGGCCGCGTCCGGGTGGGGCGGATGCTTCTCTACCTCGGGTCGATCGCCGGGTTCTACGCGCTCGTCGGGCTCGCGATCCTGCTCGGCGCAGGGGCCCTCGGCGACACGCTCACCACCTTGTCCAGCACCCGCCCGTTCCTGATCGCCCAGCTCGTGGTCGGTGTGGGGCTGTTCGCGTGGAGCTTCAAGCTGGAGCCCGTCGGGGGCAGCAAGCGCACCGAGCCGGCCGCGGCCATGGCGCCGGGAAGCCCCACGCCCGGCACGATGAGCAGCACCAGCGACACCGCCACCGCCGGCGAGCCCGTCCGCCCAGGACGCCTGAGCAGGTGGCGCGAGCGGGTCCTGAGCAGCGAGTCCGGCAGCGGGACGGCGCTCGCGGCGCTGGCCGTCGGGGCGGGCCTCGTCGAGGTGGCCTCCATGCTCCCGTACCTCGCGGCGCTGGGCCTGATCGGGACCCAGGGTCCCGACTGGCCGATGTCGGGACTCTGGATCGTGGGCTACTGCGTGGTGATGATCGCGCCGGCGCTCGTCCTCCTGGCCGCACGGGTGTTCGCGGCACGGCTCGTGGAGCGCCCGCTCGGCCGGCTGGACAGGTGGCTCACGAAGAACGCCGCGAGCACCACGGCGTGGGTCGTCGGGATCGTGGGGTTCCTCGTCGCCCGCGACGCGGTCGGCCGGCTCTGGGGCTGATCAGGCCAGCCGACGCATCCAGCCGTGCCGGTCCTCCGCGCGCCCGTACTGGATGTCGGTGAGCTCCTGGCGGATCGCCATCGTGAGCTCGCCCGGCTCACCGCCGTTGATCTCGTGGTCGAACGTGGCCCCGGCGAGGCGCCCCACCGGCGTGACGACGGCAGCCGTGCCGCACGCGAAGAACTCCTTGACCTTGCCGGACTCGAGCCCCGCCGCGATGTCCGCGAGCGGGATGCGCCGCTCGACCACCTCGTACCCGCGGTCGGCGGCGAGCTGCAGCACCGAGGCGCGGGTGATCCCCTCCAGGATCGAACCGAGCTCGGGCGTGTGGAGCTTGCCGTCGTCCGTCACGAGGAACACGTTCATGCCGCCGAGCTCCTCGAGGTAGGTGCTGGTGGCCGCGTCGAGGAAGCAGACCTGGTCGAAGCCCTGCTTCTGCGCCTCGAGCTGCGGCAGCAGGCTCGCGGCGTAGTTGCCCCCGAACTTCGCGTCGCCGGTGCCCCCGGGCGGGCCCGCCCGGTGGTACTGCTCGGAGACGTAGATGGACACGGGCTTCACGCCGCCCGGGAAGTACGGGCCGACCGGCGAGGCGATCACCAGGTACTCGGCCTCGAGGCTGGGCCGCACGCCGAGGAACACCTCCGACGCATACATGAAGGGCCGCAGGTACAGGGACGAGTCCTCGCCGTCGGGCACCCACTCGATGTCCGTCCGGACCAGGGCGGCCAGCGACCCGATGAAGTCGTCCACGCTGAGCGCGGGCAGCGCCAGGCGGTGCGCCGAACGGGCGAACCGGGCCGCGTTCTGGTCGGGACGGAACGTCCAGATCGAGCCGTCGGCGTGCTTGTAGGCCTTGAGCCCCTCGAAGATCTCCTGCGCGTAGTGCAGCACCGCCGTCGCGGGGTCGAGCTGCAGCGGACCGTACTTCTCGATCCGCCGGTCCTTCCAACCGTCCGTGCTCGTCCAGGAGACCCGGGCCATGTGGTCCGTGAACACCGTCCCGAACCTGGGCGCCCGGAGCGCCTCGGCGCGCTCGGCGTCCGGCGTCGGCACGTCGGTGGGCCGCACGTCGAAGAGCGCCACCAGGTCTTCGAGCCGGGAGGGGAGGATGGGGTCCGTCGTTGTCGTCATGTCGATGCCTTTCACCGGAATGCTGTTGTCAGTCTTCCACGCCCGGCAAGGCAGGAGGAGCATTCCGTGCCGGGCGCCTGCCCGGACGGCCTTCGACGTATGACGGCGGCGTCCGGGTTCGGTCTGCGTGACCCGGGCGTCCGCCGTCGTACAGCGGGCTTACTCGGTCACGCGGGCCGCAATATCGCGGCCTACCTGGTCGGTCGTGCGTACCGCGTCGCCGCGCTCCGCGAGGTCCGCCGCGACGGCGCCCTGGACCTTCGCGGACTCGTCCGTGAAGCCCAGGTGGTCCAGCAGGAGGGCGACCGACAGGATGGTCGCCGTCGGGTCGGCCTTGCCCTGGCCCGCGATGTCGGGGGCCGAGCCGTGCACCGGCTCGAACATCGACGGCGCGGTGCGGTCGGGGTTGATGTTGGCCGACGCCGCCAGCCCGATACCGCCGCTGATCGCGGCGGCCTGGTCGGTGAGGATGTCACCGAAGAGGTTGTCGGTCACGATCACGTCGAACCGGCTCGGGTCGGTCGTCAGATAGATGGTCGCGGCGTCCACGTGCGCGTAGTCGGTCGTGACGTCGGGGAACTCGGCGTTCACGGCCTCGACCGTCCGGCGCCACAGGTGGCCGGCGTGCACCAGCACGTTGTGCTTGTGCACCAGCGTGAGGTGCTTGCGGGGGCGGGCGGCGGCCCGGGCGAACGCGTCCCGGACCACGCGCTCGACGCCGAACGCGGTGTTGACGCTGACCTCGGTGGCGATCTCGTGCGGCGTGCCGACGCGGAGCGCACCGCCGTTGCCGACGTACGGCCCCTCGGTGCCCTCACGGACCACGACGAAGTCGATCTCGCCCGGGTTCGCGAGCGGGCTGGACACGCCCTCGAAGAGCTTGGTCGGCCGCAGGTTCACGTAGTGGTCGAGCGCGAAGCGCAGCTTGAGCAGCAGACCGCGCTCCAGCACCCCGCTCGGGACCGACGGGTCGCCGATCGCGCCGAGCAGGATCGCGTCCTGACCCTTGATCTTCTCGAGGTCCTCGTCGGTGAGGGTCTCGCCCGTGGCGTGCCAGCGGCGCGCGCCCAGGTCGAACTCGGTGGTCGAGAGCTTGGTGCCCGACGGCGCCAGTGCCGCCTCGAGCACGGCGAGCCCCTGTTCCACGACCTCGGTGCCGATGCCGTCACCTGCGACCACTGCGAGGTCGATACCCTCTGTCCTGCCCACCTGTGCCATGTCCGGAGCCTACGCGCGCGCCCAGCCGTATGAGACGCGGGTCTCACGGAATGGACGTGGATTCAGTCGAACGACCACGACGTCGCGCCGCCCGGGTCCTTCACGAGCAGCGCGGTGGCCTTGGTCGGCGTCACGCGGTACACGTGCCACGGGGCAGGACCCGCCGACGGCGCGCTGTACGGAGCGGTGAGCGCCACGCCGGAGCCGTCCGGCGCGCACGGCCAGCCGCCGTCCTGGAGCACCTCGGCCACCTTGGCGACGGTGGCCGGGTCGGTGACCAGCTCCGCGAAGCCGTCCACCACCGTGTCGTAGTCGCCGGTCGCCACCGCGACGGAGCAGCGCGGGTCCCGTTCCAGGTTGCGGCCCTTGCGCACGGAGCGGCCGGAGACCACCCAGTACGCACCGTCGAACCAGATCGCCCCGATCCCCGTGACGTGCGGGCTTCCGTCGGCGTTGATCGTGGTGAGCCAGTGCGAGTGCCGGTCGGGCCCGCCGGTTCCCGGCGCCTGCGTGAGCCCGTCCAGGCTCGCCGCCACCGGCGCCCAGTCGAGCGGGGCGAGGTCATAGAGCTGTGCGAGGTTCTTCGTCTTCATGCAGCGTGGACGACGACGGCCCGGCGAACTCATCGCCACGCCACGCGCTCCCCCGCCCGGCTACACCTCCCTGGCCGAGAGCACGCAGAACTCGTTGCCGTCCGGATCCGCCAGGACGGTCCAGGTCGCGTCCTCCGGCTGCCCGACGTCGATCACCGTCGCCCCCAGCCCGACGAGCCGGGCGATCTCGGCGTCCCGGTCGTCGCTCGTGTGCGGCGCGAAGTCCCAGTGCAGTCGGTTCTTGCCGGCCTTCTCGTGCTCCACCGGCACGAACACCATGCCCGGCGGCACCTGGTGAAAGTCCAGCTTCTCCGAGAGCTCGACCGCCCACGGCGGCACCAGCACGGATTCCGAGTCGAGCTCGAACCGGACCTCCCAGCCCAGGGCCTCGGCCCACCAGCGGGCCAGCTTCTTGTGGTCCGTGGACTCCACCACGGTCGAGTACCAGCGCAGCGTCATCGCCATCACCTCGTGTCGTTGACCGGCGGCTCGTGGCCACGGCCGCTGCACACACCGTAGGACGAGACACCGACAGTCCCCGATGAGTTCCTCTCACGCCGCCCGTCCACCCGGTATGGAACCTCGGGACATCGCACGACGCGTCATCGACGACAACCACTTCATGGTGCTCGGCACGGCCCAGCCGGACGGCACGCCGCGCGTCTCGCCGGTCTTCTACAATCACGCCGGCTACCGCGACTTCTACTGGATCTCGTCTCCCCGCGCGCGGCACTCGCGCAACGTCGCCGCGCAACCCCGCGTCGAGCTGGTCATCTTCAACTCACAGGTCGACCCCGGCCCGGACATCGCCGCCGTCTACATCGGCGCCGACGCGGCCCAGGTGCCCGACGCGGAGCTCCACGAGGCCGTCGCCGCCGCCTTCTCGTCCGTCCGCAAGGGAGTGCGGGCGTACGGCGTGGAGGAGCTCAGCGGTGACGCCGAGCTGCGGCTGTACCGGGCGACCGCCCGGAGCGTCGAGATCCACGTGCGCGGGAGCGACCCGGAGCGCGGGACGGGAGTCGACCGGCGCCTGGCGGCGGAGATGTGACCGGGGCGTAGCCCCGGCGGGTCAGCGCCTCGGGTACAGCAGCTCGAACCGCTCGCACACGACGGGCATGTCCGTCGCGAACTCCCGGCCCTCCGGGAGGTTGCGGCGGAAGTACGCCTCGTGCCCGGTGCGCCACGACTCGAGCGTGCGGTCGTCCTCGCCCTCCGCCGCCGCGAAGTCCTCGTCGACCTCCTCGAACGTCGTGGTCTCCACGCTCGTGGTACGGATCAGGGCCCGCGGGTGGCTCGCGCCGTCCAGCAGGATCGACAGCTCGCCGACGACCGGCAGCGGGGCCTCCTCGTCCTCGTAGTCCCACAGGGCAGAGGAGGTCGCCGTCTTGTCCCCCGCGAGGACCGCGTCGAGCAGCCGCTCGGCAAGCCCCGGCTCGTCGCCGAACGACCAGGCCTGCGGCGGCACGGTCTCGCCGACGGTCGGGCCCACCACGATGCTCGCGCTCGCCATGCCCGCGTACTGGCGGGTGGCCGCCCAGAAGTCGAGGACCTCCGCGGCGAGCTCGGCCTCCTCGACCGACACCGCCTCGGGCTGGAACGTCGCGGGGTCGAAGGACTCGGCCCTGGACTCGGCGTCGGTCGGCTCGTTGTCGTCCGCGGCCTGCGGGTTCACGTCGTGGGTCACGAGGACATCCTGCCCTACCTGCCCACGCCGGACGAGAGCGTGGCCAGCGTTACGAACGCTGAACGATCCGATAACGAACGCTTACCGAGTTTGCATGTGCATGACCAGACATGGTCTGGTGAACGACGGTCCACGTCGCACAAACGTGCCTTCCCATATTTCCTGCCAAGGCAAGGAGGCTCTGTGCCAGCCATCCAGGCACATCATCTGTACAAGGTGTTCGGCCGCAAGGCAAGCGAGGGCGTCAAGCGCCTCGAGGCCGGTGCCGACACCGACGAGCTGAAGAGATCCGGGCTGACGCCCGCGGTCATCGACGCGTCGTTCACCGTGGAAGAGGGCGAGATCTTCGTCGTCATGGGCCTGTCCGGGTCCGGCAAGTCGACGCTCATCCGCATGATCAACGGGCTCCACCCACCGACGTCCGGTCACGTGGAGCTCTACGGCGAGAACATCACCGCTGCCACCGGCAAGGATCTGCGCCGGCTGCGCCGCGAGCGCATCAGCATGGTGTTCCAGCACTTCGCGCTGTTCCCGCACCGCTCGGTCATCGACAACGCCGCCTACGGCCTCGAGACCCAGGGTGTGGCCAAGGAGGAGCGGCGCAGGCGTGCCCACGAGGCCCTGGAGCTCTGCGGGCTGACCGGCTGGGACGAGCACCTGCCGAGCGAGCTGTCCGGCGGCATGCAGCAGCGTGTCGGCCTGGCCCGCGCGCTCGCCGCCGACTCCGACATCCTGCTGATGGACGAGGCGTTCAGCGCCCTCGACCCGCTGATCCGGCGCGACATGCAGGACCAGCTCATCGAGCTGCAGCAGAAGCTCGGCAAGACGATCCTGTTCATCACCCATGACCTCAACGAGGCCATGCGCATCGGTGACCGCATCGCGATGATGCGCAACGGGCGGATCGTCCAGGTCGGCACGGCGGAGGAGATCCTCACCGACCCGGCCAACGACTACGTCGCCCAGTTCGTCGCCGACGTCGACCGCACCCGCGTGCTGACGGCGTCGTCCGTCATGGAGCCGCCGGTCGCCGTGCTCGGGGCGGAGCAGGGGCCCCGTGCCGCGCACAAGCTGATGCGCGAGCACCAGGTCTCGGCGCTGTTCGTCACCGCGCGCGACCGGACGCTGAAGGGCTACGTCCGCGAGGACGACGTGAGCATGCACCTCGACCAGAAGAACCTCGACGGCCTCCTGAAGCCCCTGCCGGACTTCGCGAGCGTCTCCCCCGACACCTCGCTCGCCGACCTGTTCGGCCCGGCGGCCGAGACCCCGGCCATCGCGGTGGTGGACGACGCGGGGCGGCTCAGCGGCGTCATCCCTCGCGTCACGCTGCTCTCGGCGCTGTCCACGCAGACCGACGCCGAGCTGGCGGCCGCTGCGCCGACGGTGGACGAACCGGTGTCAGGCACCGACGAGACGAAGGAGGCCGTCCGTGGCTGACAGCACCGTTCCCCTGACGATCGTGCCGCCCATCCCGATCGGCGACTGGTTCGAGACCGGGTTCGAGTGGTTCAAGGAGACCTTCGACGCCGGCTTCGACGTCCTCGGCGACCTCATCACCGGCGCGATCGACGGGCTCGCAGGACTGCTCCAGGCGCCCGACCCCCTCGTCCTCACCATCGTCTTCGCGCTCCTCGCATGGCTCGTCCGGAGCTGGAAGTTCGGCCTCGGCACCCTGGTCGGCATGGTCCTGATCATCGGGATGGACATGTGGGAGCCCGCCATGGACACCCTGGCGATCGTGGTGGTCGCCACGCTGTGCGCCCTGGTCATCGGTATCCCGCTGGGCATCTGGGCGGCACGGTCCGCGACGGTCAGCAACATCCTCAAGCCGATCATGGACTTCTTGCAGACCATGCCCGGGTTCGTCTGGCTGGTCCCCGTGGTCAAGCTGTTCAGCATCGGTGTGGCCGGGGCCATGGTGGCCACGGTGATCTTCGCGCTGGCGCCGGCGGTGCGCCTCACCGAGCTCGGCATCCGCCAGGTCGACCGCGAGGTGGTCGAGGCAGGGCAGGCCTTCGGCGCCAGCCCGGGGCAGATCCTCAAGGACGTCCAGCTTCCGCTCGCCCTGCCGACCGTGATGGCCGGCATCAACCAGGTGATCATGCTGTCGCTCTCCATGGCCGTGATCGGCGGCCTCGTCGGAGCACCCGGGCTCGGCAGCGAGGTGATCGCCAGCCTCTCGACCCTCGACCTCGCGCTCGGGTTCGACGGCGGCATCTCCGTGGTGATCCTCGCGATCTTCCTGGACCGGCTCACCGCGTCGATCGGCTCCCGCCGTCCCGGGCGCGGCCGGATCCGCGAGCTGCGCGACCGGCTCACCCGCACGCCGGCCACCAGCGCGGCCTGACCTCCACCGCTCGCAGACCACCTGTACCCATACATAACGATTCCTGTATACGAAACGGAAGGACTCCGATGATCGGCACGACCGGCAAGCGGATCGGAGCCGCCACGGCGGCTCTCACCCTGACCCTCGGCCTCACGGCCTGCGGCTCCGGCGACGAGAGCGGCGGCGGTGACGGCGGCGGCGACAAGACCATCACGATGGGCATCATCCCCTCGTGGACCGATGGCCTGAGCACCGCCTACCTGTGGAAGAACATCCTCGAGGAGGACGGCTACACGGTAGAGATCGAGGAGATCAACGACGCCGCTCCGCTGTACACCGGGCTCGCCGAGGGCGACGTCGACGTGTACCCCTCCGCGT
The DNA here is from genome assembly GCF_054782895.1 of Promicromonospora xylanilytica. Classification (NCBI taxonomy): domain Bacteria; kingdom Bacillati; phylum Actinomycetota; class Actinomycetes; order Micrococcales; family Promicromonosporaceae; genus Promicromonospora; species Promicromonospora xylanilytica. The sequence goes on along the minus strand of NZ_BAAGRP010000015.1, from coordinate 23,193 downwards.
GGCCCGAGGTCACGCACAAGTCCTACATGGACGAGTACGGCGACGACATCGAGGACCTCGGCGCGTACTACGACAACGCCAAGCTGACCATGGCGGTGCCGGAGTACTCGGAGCTCGAGTCGATCGAGGACCTCGTCGGCAAGTCGGCCGACTACGACGGCAAGATCGTCGGCATCGAGGCGGGCGCCGGCCTCACCAAGGCCACGCAGGAGCAGGTCATCCCGCAGTACGGCCTGGACGAGGACGGCTGGGAGCTCCAGACCTCCTCGACGTCCGCGATGCTCAGCGCCCTCGAGGAGGCCGTCGGAGCCGAGGAGGACATCGTCGTCACCCTGTGGCGTCCCTTCTGGGCGAACAACGAGTTCCCCGTCCGCGACCTCGAGGACCCGAAGGGCGCCCTCGGTGAGCCCGAGGCCCTCCACGAGCTCGCGACCGCCGGCTTCAGCGAGGAGTTCCCCGAGGTCGCCGAGATGATGGCGAACGCGAAGCTGGACGACGAGCAGTACGGCACCCTGGAGGACCAGGTCGTCAACAAGAACGAGGGCGACCCGGCCGCCGGTGTCGAGGCCTGGATCGCGGAGAACCAGGACTGGGTGGACGCCCTGAAGGGCTGACGGCCAGTTCTGGCCGACGGGTCGGCTTGCCGCGGCGCCTCATCCCTTCGGGGGTGGGGCGCCGCGTTCGTGTGACGCGGCAGACAGCCCCGCACCGGTGCCCCGGGCAAGCGCCGTTCCTAGACTTGTCTGGTGCCCCCGACCCTCTCGCTCGACGATCCCGCCCCCGCTGCCGACACCACCCTGCCCGCCGACCGTCCCGGCGGACGCGCCGCGGCGGGCGTCGTCCTCGCGATCGTCGGCGGAGCCGGGGTCGCCGTCCAGAGCCGTATCAACGGCTCGCTGGCCGACCATCTCGGCAGCGGCTACCTCGCGGCCGTCGTCTCCTTCGGGTCCGGGCTGGTCCTGCTGACCCTGGCCCTGCTGGTCTCGCGCCGCCGCCGGGCCGGGATGCGCCGGATCTCGGCCGCCGTGCGCGCGGGCGGCCTGCGCCCGTGGCAGCTCCTCGGCGGCGCCGCGGGCGGGTTCTTCGTCGCCACCCAGGGCCTCACTGTCGGAGCGCTGGGGGTCGCCACCTTCATCGTCGCCTTCGTCACCGGCCAGTCCATCGGGTCCGTCGTCATCGACCGGTGGGGCCTCGGTCCGGGCGGCGTACGGCTGATCACGTTCCCACGCGCCGTCGGCCCGGTGCTGACCGTCGCCGCCGTCGTCGTCGCGATGTCGGGGGGCCTCGGTTCGCCGTCCGCCCTGGCTCTGGCGCTGCTCCCGCTGCTGGCCGGCATCGGGTCGGCCTGGCAGCAGGCGGTCAACGGGCACGTCCGCGCCGCCGCAGGCGACGTGCTCGCCGCCACGTTCGTGAACTTCGTGGTGGGCACCGTCGTGCTGGCCACCGCGCTGGGCGTGTCCGTGCTGGTCGAGGGCCTGCCCGACGGCGCGTTCCCGACGGACCCGCTGCTGTACACGGGCGGGCTCATCGGCATCGCGTTCATCGCGTTGTCGGCGGCCATCGTGCACCGGATCGGCGTCCTGCTGCTCAGCCTCGGCATGATCGCCGGGCAGATCGTCACGGCGCTGGTGCTCGACGCGCTGACGCCGGGCGCCACGCCACCAGGGGTCGCCACCTTCGTGGGCGCTGCCCTCACGCTCGTCGGCGTGGCCGTCCCGCTCCTCGCGGAGCGGCGGCGCCCCGCCTGACACGCGACGGCGCCCCGCTCTCCGTCCGGGAGAGCGGGGCGCCGTGCGTTGCGGACGCTACGGTCAGCGACCGGCCTGACCCTCGACGTAGTCGGAGTCGGACGGCTTGATCCACGAGAACATCTTGCGCAGCTCGCGCCCGGTGGACTCGATCGGGTGCTGCTCGCCCTTGGCGCGCAGCTCCTTGAACTCCGGGGCACCCGCGTCCTGGTCGGCGATGAACCGCTCGGCGAAGGCGCCGTTCTGGATGTCGGCCAGCACGGCCTTCATGTTCTCCTTCACGCTCGGGTCGATGACCCGCGGACCGGAGACGTAGTCGCCGTACTCGGCGGTGTCGGAGACGGACCAGCGCTGCTTGGCGATGCCGCCCTCGACCATCAGGTCGACGATCAGCTTGAGCTCGTGCAGCACCTCGAAGTACGCGACCTCCGGCTGGTAGCCGGCCTCGGTCAGCGTCTCGAACCCGTACTGGACCAGCTGCGAGGCGCCACCGCACAGCACGGCCTGCTCGCCGAACAGGTCGGTCTCGGTCTCCTCGGTGAACGTCGTCTTGATACCGCCGGCGCGCAGGCCGCCGATCCCCTTGGCGTACGAGAGGGCGATGTCCCAGGCCGTGCCGGAGGCGTCCTGCTCGACGGCGACGATCACGGGCACGCCGCGGCCGTCCGCGAACTCACGGCGCACGATGTGGCCGGGGCCCTTGGGGGCGACCATCAGCACGTCGTGGCCGGCCTCGGGCTTGATGTAGCCGTACCGGATGTTGAAGCCGTGCCCGAAGACGAGCGCGGCGCCCTCCTTGAGGTTCGGCGCGATGTCCTCGGCGTACAGGTGCCGCTGCACCTGGTCCGGTGCGAGGATGACGACCACGTCGGCGTCGCGGACGGCGTCCGGCACGGTCGCGATGGTGAGGCCCTCGTTCTCGGCCTTCGTGCGGGACGACGAGCCCTCGCGCAGGCCGACGGTCACCTGCACACCGGAGTCACGCAGGTTCAGGGCGTGCGCGTGGCCCTGGCTGCCGTATCCGATCACAGCGACCTTCTTCTGCTGGATGATCGACAGATCGGCGTCGTCGTCGTAGAACAGCTCAGCCACGGTTCTTGCTCCTTGAGTTGATATCTCGGGTGGGAAAGTAAGTCAGTAGGTCACGCGGACCGGACCGCGCGCTCGAAGGCACGGTCGGTGATGGACCGGGCTCCCCGGCCGATGGCCAGGGTCCCGGACTTGACGATCTCACGGACGCCGTACGGTTCCAGCGCCGCGAGCAGCGAGTCGAGCTTCGCCGCGGGACCCGTCGCCTCGATGACCACGGAGTCCGGCACGACGTCGACGACGCGTGCCCGGAACATCTCGACGACCTCCAGCACCCCGGTTCGGGTGGTGGCGTCCGCCCGCACCTTGACGAGCAGCAGCTCGCGGTGCACCGACGACTCGGGTTCGAGCTCGACGATCTTGATCACATGGACCAGCTTGTTGAGCTGCTTGGTGACCTGTTCCAGAGGGTTCTCCTCGACGTCGACCACCACGGTGATGCGCGAGATCTCCTCGTGCTCCGTGGGGCCGACGGCCAGGGAGTGGATGTTGAACGCTCGGCGGGCGAACAGCCCGGCGACGCGCGTGAGCACGCCGGGCTTGTCTTCCACGAGCACCGACAGGGTGTGCCTCGACATGGGGTCAGTCCTCTCGCTCCCACGCCGGCGAGATGCCGCGTGCGTACTGGATGTCATCGTTGCTCACACCGGCGGCGACCATGGGCCACACCATCGCGTCGCGCGAGACGGTGAAGTCCACGACCACCGGACGGTCGTCGATCTCGTTGGCCCGCTTGATGGCGGCGTCCACGTCGGAGGCCCGCTCCACGCGGATGCCCTCGCAGCCGTAGGCGTCGGCGAGCTTCACGAAGTCGGGCACGCGCATGGTGCCGTGACCCGTGTGCAGGTCGGTGTTGGAGTAGCGCGACTCGTAGAAGAGCGTCTGCCACTGCCGCACCATGCCCAGCGAGCTGTTGTTGATCACCGCCACCTTGATGGGGATGTCGTTGATGGTGCAGGTGGCGAGCTCCTGGTTGGTCATCTGGAAGCAGCCGTCGCCGTCGATCGCCCACACGGTCCGGTCGGGCGAGCCGACCTTCGCGCCCATGGCGGCGGGGACCGAGTAGCCCATCGTGCCGAGGCCACCGGAGTTGATCCAGCTGTTGGGCCGCTCGTAGCTGATGAACTGCGCCGCCCACATCTGGTGCTGGCCCACGCCCGCCACGTAGATCCCCTCGGGTCCCGTCAGGTCACCGATCCGCTGGAGCACGTGCTGCGGCGAGAGATGGCCGTCCTCCGGCTCGGTGTAGCCGCGCGGGTAGGTGCGGCGCCACTCGTCGAGCTGACGCCACCAGCCCTCCACGTCCGGCTTGCCGTGCGCCTCGTGCTCCCTGGCCAGCTCGGGCAGCAGGTCGCCGATGACCTCGCGGAGGTCGCCGACGATCGGGACGTCCGCCTCGCGGTTCTTGCCGATCTCGGCCGGGTCGATGTCCGCGTGCACGACCGTCGCCAGCGGCGCGAAGCTCGAGAGCTTGCCGGTCACGCGGTCGTCGAACCGGGCGCCGAGCGCGAAGACCAGGTCCGCCTTCTGCAGCGCGGCCACCGCGGGCACCGTGCCGTGCATGCCCGGCATGCCGAGGTGCTGCGGGTGGCTGTCCGGGACGGCGCCCCGGGCCATCAGGGTGGTCACGACGGGCGCGCCGGACAGGTCGACGAGCTGGCGCAGCAGCTCCGCGGCACCCGAACGGATCACACCGCCGCCGACGTAGAGCACCGGCCGCCGGGCCGTCGCCAGGAGCTTCGCGGCCTCACGGATCTGCTTGGAGTGCGGCTTGGTCACCGGGTGGTAGCCCGGCAGGTTCAGGTCCTGCGGCCACGAGAACGTGGTGCGCGCCTGCTGCGCCGACTTCGCGATGTCGACCAGCACCGGGCCTGGCCGGCCGGTCGAGGCGATGTGGAACGCCTCCGCGATGGTGCGCGGGATCTCGGCGGGGTCGGTGACCAGGAAGTTGTGCTTGGTGATCGGCAGCGTGATGCCGACGATGTCGGCCTCCTGGAACGCGTCCGTACCGATCGACGAGGCGCCCACCTGGCCGGTGATCGCGACGAGCGGGATGGAGTCCATGTGCGCGTCGGCGATCGGCGTCACCAGGTTCGTCGCACCGGGGCCCGACGTCGCCATCGTCACGCCGACCTTGCCGGTCGCATGGGCGTAGCCCGACGCCGCGTGGCCGCCGCCCTGCTCGTGGCGCACCAGGATGTGCCGGAGCTTCGCCGAGTCCATCAGGGGGTCGTAGGTCGGCAGGATCGTTCCACCGGGAATGCCGAAGACGACCTCTGCGCCCACCTCCTCGAGCGACCGGACGATCGACTCGGCGCCCGTGACTTCTTCGGGCCCGACGCGCGGCGCTGCCGCCTCCGTCTCACCCTTGCCCGAAACCACACGGGACCGAAGCTCGGTGCGCACCTGGTCACGCGCCTCTGCACGCGCGGCGATCTGTGCGGGTGTCGGTGTACCGGTCATGCGGATCTCCTGCCGTCGCGCCCCGTCCGGGGCGAAAGCGAGCGTTCGTGACAACAAAAAAACCCCGGGTCCTTGATGAGCAAGGACTGCCAGGGTGAGCGCGCGGACGATGCCTGTGCTGGGGCTTAGGCCGCGCGCTCAGGAAGTACTACAAGAATGATCGTCTGCACGTGACGCACGTTACGCCGAATCTGCGCCGGTGTCACCCAGCGGGCCGAAGGTCCCACCATCCGAGACAGCAAGGGGGTCGAGCCCCGGGATTCCGCGCCTCCGGGCGAGCCGGCTACCAGCTCATCGCGCCGTGCAGCGACGTCGGCGCCGGGTCCACGCCCAGGCGCTCGCGCAGCACCGTGAGGTCGTAGGTGCGCTCCATCGCGAGGTGGCTGATGGCGTACCGCGACAGCCGGGGCTCGCGGCCGGTCCACCGGGACACGCGCTCCCCCGCCCAGGCCAGGGCGTTCGCGAGGCGGATCGGGATGCCGACCACCTGCACCGGCCGGAACCTGGCGAACATCAGCAGCTCGAGCGTCTCGTCCAGGTCGACGGGCCGCGCGTCGGCGACGTTGGCCACGAGCGGCCGGCCGGCCGCGACCTCCGGCTCGACGTCGGCGACGAGAGCCGCCCGCACCGCCTGCGTGAGGGTGTCGACGTGCGTGAGGTGCTGGCGCACCTTGCCGCCACCGGGGATCGGCAGCCAGGCGCCGACCGCCGCGGACTCGAGGCGGGGCAGCAGGGTCGTGTCCCCGGGGCCGTAGACCGCGTGCGGCCGCAGCACGATGACGGGGCCGCGGCCCTCCCGCGCGGCGTCGGCGGTCAGGTACCGCTCGGCGGCCGCCTTGGTGGAGCCGTACGGGTTGACGTAGCCGCGCGACGGCGCCTCCGACTCGGACACGGCGACGCTCGGCGTGCGCGGGTCGTACACGCTGCCCGAGGACACGTGCACGAACCGTGCCTCCGGGAACGTCTCACGGACCGCGCGCGTGCCCTCGACGTTGACGACCCACGCGTGGGCGTGGCTCCCGCCGTCCGCCACGGCGGCGCCGCAGTGCACGACGGCGTCGACGTCCTCCGCGCGGTCCTCCTTGGCCAGCGGCCCGTCCCGAAGATCCCAGAACTGATGGGACACCTGGGCCAGGAGCTCGCTCGGCAGCCGCGGCACGCGCCGCGAGAACGCGATCACCTCGTGTCCGCGCGCCGCGAGATCGCGCACCACAGCCCCACCGACAAAACCCGACGAACCGGTCACCGCCACCCTCATGCGCGCACTGTACCGGCCAGCGGTGACACCAAGTTGACCAGCGCGCGACGATCAGGCTTCCGGGAGCGCCCGGCCACGGGCAGGTGCGACGCCTCGACCACCAGGTCGGGCAGTGCTCCGTGGTCCAGGACCCGGGTGACCTGCTCCGCGACCGTCCGGGTCAGCGCGGTGCCGGTCCGGAGCTGCGGCGCACCGGCCGCCGGGGACTCGGCGGCGGTCACCACGAGCACCACCCGCTCGTCCCCGTCGGGTACGGGGACGCCGACCAGCACGGCGTCGGCCACGCCCGGCAGGTCCCGCAGCCGGGGCTCGAACAGGCCCGGGTAGATGTTCACCGTCCCGCGGATGATCATGTCCCGGTTGCGGCCGACCAGCACGATCCGCCCGGCGTCGTCCTGGTAGGCGAGGTCCCCGGTGCGGTGCTCGGTGGCACGCGGCCCGCCGGCGTCGAGGTCGGACAGGTACCCGGCCATGAGGGACGGCCCGGTGAGTACGAGCTCGCCGACCTGGCGCGCGCCCTGGGACGTCACCGGGGCCTCGTCCTCGGCCTCGTCAGGATCCATGGCCGTCGTGTCGATGCGGACGCCGATGCCGTCGAGCGGACGGCCCACGAGGTCGCCGTCCGCGGCGGCGGCGATCTTCTCGTCCGCGTCCGTCACCGCGGCGGGCAGGATCTCGGTCGCCCCGTAGACGGCGAGCCAGCGCGTGCCCGGCAGCACGCGGCGGCCGCGTTCGAGCAGCGCGACGGTGACCGGCGCGGCCCCGACGGCGAGCACGGCGGGCCCGTCACCCGGGCCGGCGGGACCGCGGGCCTCCAGCACGTCGAGCAGCGCCGTCACGTCGGCGGGGACGAGGAACGACGAGTCGGCGCCGGCCACGCCACGCGCGAACGCCTCGGGCGCGTCCTTCGGGGCCCTCGCGGGGATCTCCCACGTGCCGCCCGCCAGCAGCGCGGGCAGCCCGAGGAACATCTGGTCGGTGTGCGCACGCTGCCCAGGCCGGAGGCCGCCGACCTGCGCGAACAGGCCCAGCATCCCGCCGAGCGTGCGGGCGGTGTGCACGACGGCCTTCGGGTCCGACGTCGTCCCGGACGTGAAGACGACGAGCGCCTCCCGTTCCGCGTCGACCTCGTCCGGCGCGGGCGGTTCCGGCGTCTGTTCCGTGGTCCTGCCCAGGCGCGCCACCCGGAGCGCCCCGCGCGGCACCCCGGGGAGCCACGGGCCCGTGTACAGGTGCCGCACCGGCAGGCGCCCGTAGTCCGGGAGCAGGAGCCCGCGCGACCGGGCGATCCCCCGCAGCGGACCGGACGACGCCGCGTACAGCAGCGCCTCGGTCGCGGCCCAGGCCGGCCTGGCCGCCGCGATCCGGGCGGCGAACAGCTCCGGCGTCGAACCGGGGTCCACGAAGACGACGGCGCCCCCCGCGCGCAGCACGGCGAGGCACAGGATCACGCCCTCCGGCCGGGGCCGGATGCTGAACAGGACCCGGTCACCGGGCCGCATGCCGCCGGCCCGCAGCCCGGCCGCCGTCCGCTCGACCCGGTCCGCCAGGTCGCCGAACGTCACCTCCTGCCGCGCGCGGGCGCCGTCGCGAGCGCCGGGCGGGCCTCCGCCGAACCAGCGGAGCGCGACCACGTCGGGTGTGCGCTGCGCACGGGTCAGCAGCTCGTCCACGAAGTGCGTCATGCGGCGTACTCCCCAGCCGTCTCCTGCAGGCGTAGCTCGAGCGAGCGGTAGGCGGGGACGAGCACGCCACGGGCGGCGCGACGGCGCCCCACGACCGGAGTCCGGACGTCGTCCGACGCCGCGGCGAGCGCGTCGAGCACCGCGTCGACCTGCGCCATGGCCAGCGGCATGCCGAGGCAGAAGTGCGGGCCGGCGCCGAACCAGAGGTGCCGCACGGCCGGGTCGACGGGGCGGTCCGGGTCGAACCCGCCCGGCGCCCGGCAGCAGTTCAGGGTGGCGATCACCACGCGGTCCCCCGCGGTGACCGGCACGCCGCCGACCGTCGTGGCGGCGCGCACGGAGCGGAGCATCGCCGGCGTCGGCACGGTGACCCGGAGGCCTTCCTCGACGGCGCGCCGCCGCAGCGGCGCGTCGTCCGTCAGCAGGCGCCGGGTCCAGCCGGTGTCGTGCGCGACGGCCACGAGCCGCGGCACGAACGACTGGATGGTCTCGGTGCCGGTGAGCACGAACGCGCCGACGGCGCCCATCGCCTCACGCTCCGAGAGCCCGAGGTCGCGCATCCGGCCGGGCACCGTCGCCGGGTCACCGGCGCGGTAGGCGGCCCGCGCGGGCGCCGTCAGCCGGTCCAGCACGCTCCGTGCCCGCGCCACCTGGGTGCGGGTGAGGCCGTGCCGGTGCAGCCGCACCATCCCGGTGATCGTCTGGGCGGCGGTCATGGCCGAGCGCACGGCCTCGTCCGTCGGGGGCAGCCCGACCATCCCGCAGATCACCGCTCCGGCCTGCGTGGTGACCGCCGCCGCCAGGTCGACGGTCTGCCCGTCGGCGAGCCGGCGCGTGAGCTCCGGGAGGGTACCGGGACCGCCGGCGTCGTCCGCGTGCACCAGCTCGCGCACCGCGCGGGGCGAGAACAGGGGCCCGAGCGCGCGCCGTAGCGCGGCGTGCTCGGCGCCCTCCATGTTGAGCAGCACGGACGGGCCGAGCACCGGCGTCCACAGGTCCGACGGCGCCCCCGGGCCCACCTTGGAGAAGTGGTCGAGGTCGAGCAGCACCTCGCGGGCGAGCGCGGCGTCGCTCACCACCACCCCGATCCGCGGCACGCGCACCACCGGCCGGCTCCGCGCCGACCGCAGCGCCGGGTAGGCCAGCGGGTGCGCCGCGCGCTGCACGCGCTCCTCCCAGACGCCCTCGCCCGGCGCGCCGACGCCCCGGGCGTCGGCCATCACCGGCACGGCGCTCATCGGATGTCCACGACCTCGGGCCGGTACCGGTGGTCGGCGTACCAGCCGAGGGTGCGCACCAGGCCCCAGGCGTGCACGCGGCGGGTCGAGGCGCGCACCCACACGGCACGGTGCTCGCCGTACCGGGTGGTCAGCCGCCGTACCGCGTTGACGAGGGCGCGGTCCTCGTGCACGTCCTCGATGCGGGTGCGCGGGAACCCGCCGGCCCGCTCGTACAGGGACGCGGTGATCGCCATGTTGCAGCCGGGCGTCATCACGTACGGCCCGAGGTACCCCTCGTCCTGGTTGCCGGGCCGGACCTTGCCGAACGTGCTCGAGGCCCACAGCGCGAACGACAGCACGCCCTGCTGGAACCGCGACACCGGCAGGTCGTCGTCGCGCGGCACCAGCCGCCCGGCGACGAGCTCGTCGCCCGACGAGAACGCCTCCCGCACCGCGCGCGTCCAGCCCGGTGGGGGCAGGCAGTCGGCGTCCGTCCGGGCCAGCAGCTCGGCGCCCAGCCGGATCGCGGCGCGCATCCCGGTGTCGGCGGCGGCGCCGGTCCCCTTCTGGTCCTCCGTGACCACGTGCCAGCGCAGCAGCCCCCACTCGGCGATCGCCTTGCGCACCACGTCGGGCGTGCCGTCCGTGGAGCCGTTGTCCACGACCACCAGGTCGAAGTCGTCGTCCTCCTGCTCGTGCAGCGCCTCGAGCGTACGCAGGATCCCGTGCTCGTGCGCCTCGTTCAGCGCGGGCACGACGACGGCGAGACGCGGGCGTTCGGCGGGGGTCACCACCGGACCACCATCGCGCCCATGCTGATGCCGCCGGCGAGCCCGAGCAGCAGCACGACGTCGCCCCGCCGCAGCCGTCCCGACTCCTGCGCCTCGACGAGCTGCAGCGGCAGGGTCGCCGACGCGATGTTGCCGTGATCGGCGACGGTGACGATCGTGCGGTCGGCCGGCACGCCGAGCGCCCGGTGCACGTCCCCGAGATAGCCGACGGCCACCTGGTGCACGGCGACGAGCGCGACGTCGTCCATGGTCACGCCGGCCTGGTCCATGGCCTGGCCCACGGGGCCCGACCCGAGCGCGAGGAACGCCTCGCGCAGCCGCGAGCCGTCGATCTCGAAGTAGCTCCGCTCGGGGTCGCGCGGGTTGACGGTTCCACCGCCCGGCAGCATCCCGACGTCCCAGTGCTGCGACTCGGCCGCGAACGCCGAGGCGAGGATGCCGGAAGGCGGGCCCCCGGGCGGCCCGGGCGCTCCCGGCCCCTCGTCGCGGACCAGCCCGGCGAGCTCGGCGGCCAGGTCGTCCTCGAAGGTCTCGACGGCGCCGGTCGCCTCGCCGGTCGCCTCGAGGAGCACCGCCGCGCCGGCGTCGGACATCGTGTACCCGGCCGCGGACATCGCGTAGGTACGGCGGTCCGGCACGTCCCACCGCACGCCTCGCGTGGGCATCTCGCCGCACGCGACGAGCACGCGGCGGTACCGGCCGGTGCCGATGAGGGCCTCGGCCACCTCGATGCCGTTGAGCACCGAGTTGCACGCGTTCTTGACGTCCATCACCGGTGCGCGCACACCGAGCTTGGCCGCCGTGATGTGGCTGGTGGCGGGCTCGATCATGTCCTGGGTGGCGGACGCGAAGATCAGCAGGTCGACGTCCGCGGGCCCCAGCCCGGCGCGGCCGAGCACGGTGCGGGACGCGGCGACGGCGAGGTCGGAGGCCTGCAGGTCGTCGTCGGCCACGTGGACGCGGCGCACACCGGTCAGGCGGGACACCATCGGGAGCCGCGGCGCGACCTTCGGGTTCCTGCGGTGCAGGTCACGCTCCGCCTCGGCGACGTCGCGCGTGCGCTCGGGCAGGTGCACGGCGACGTCGACGATGCGGGCGACGGGGCGGGGACGCGGCTGGTGCGGCGCCGTCGGGTGCGACGCGGACGGTTCGGCAGGTCGGGCCGGTGCCGGGTTCAGCACAGCGGCCGGTTCGGGGAGCACTCGGCACAGGGTAGGGCACGCGCATGCCGCGCGGGTCTTCGCTAGACGTATTAACGTCTAGGTGTGCGATCGACAGCGGCAGCGACGAGTCCTGACACGACAGTTGCGCGTTGCTACCGTGGTGCCATGACCGAGCTGCCCGACTGGATGCGCCCGCCGCGCCCGGAAGGCTGGCTCGCCGAGGACCTGGACAATCTGCCGAACGCTCCACGCCACACCGAGCTGATCGACGGAGCCCTCGTCTTCATGATGTCCCCACAACGCCGCTGGCACAGCAGTGTCATCTTTGCCCTGCGGACCAACCTGACGCGCCAGGCTCCGGAAGGAGTCTCCGTCGACAGCGAGATGACCGTCCTCCTGGACAAGCACAATCGTCCCGAGCCCGACCTGATCGCGTCGACGGCGTCCATCGCCGGCGACGCGACCTGGTACGAGGCCAAGGACATCGTGCTGGCGGTCGAGGTGGTCTCCCCTGAGTCGAGGCACCGCGACCGGTCGGTCAAGCCGCACAAGTACGCCGAGGCGGGGATCCGTCACTTCTGGCGGGTGGAGGACGAGGACGGCAACGCGTCGACCGCGATCCATGTCTACGAGCTCGACGACCTGACCAGGACCTACGTCCCCATCGGCATCTTCCGCGACACCCTCAAGGTCGACCTGCCGTTCCCGATCGAGCTGGACGTCCAGGGACTGTACGGCTGAGCCCATAGGGTGACGGCCGTGAACCAGATGCTTCCGACCACCCGGCACGAGCTGGGGCTGCTGTACCGCGCCCGGCCCGCGATGGCCGGCCTGCTGCTCGCCGGCACCGCCGCGCGGAGATGGCCCGGCGCGGGCTCCCCGGTGCGCAAGGTGCCAGGCATCGGGTGGGTCACGGCAGATCCGGTGGTGGCGCGGGCGGTGCTGCAGGACCACCGGTCGTTCACGATCCTCGGCGAGGGTGGCGTGGGGAACCTGTGGGCCCAGATCCTCGGCGACTGGGTGCTCGACCTGTTCGACGGTCCCGGCCACCACGACCTGCGCACCCGCACGCGCGAGCTCTTCACCGAGGCCGTCTCGCGGGACCTCGTCCAGACCGCCTGGGGCGAGCGGATCGCCGAGGCGGACGCGGTGCTCGGCTCCGGCGGAACGCTCGACGTCGCGCACCTCGCCCGGGTGCTCGTGGGGCGCATGGTCATCGACCTGCTGGGCATCCCCCGCCCGGCGGGGCACGGCGGCGCCTGGCCCGACGACGAGGGGGCGCTGCGGATCTTCGAGACCGGGGAGCGCCTGGCCACCGTCGCGCTCGGTACCGCGGGGTCGACGATCCTGACGCCGGACCAGGTGGCGACCGCGCAAACCATCGTCGCCGAGCTGACCGCGGGGATCCCCGACGGCTGGCGCGACGCCCCTCCGGACACCCTGCTCGGCCGGTGCAGGGAGCTCGGCCTCGGGCTGACCGAGACCTCGGGACTGGCCTCGCTGCTCATGGTCGCGGGGACGGAGACCGCCGCGAGCGCCATGGGCCGGACCACGGCGCTGCTGATCGACACGGGCGAGCAGCACCGGATGCTCGCGGCGATGCGGGCAGGTACGGCGGCGGGTGTACCCGTCCCCTCGGCCGAGGCCGGTGGGCCGCGGACGGCCCGCCTCCTGAACCCCGGGGAGGCCGACCCGGTCGAGAACGTGGTGCGTGAGGGTCTGCGGGTGACGAGTCCGGCGTCGGTGATCGGCCGAGGGGTGGCCGCCGACGTCGAGGTGGGCGGTGCCCGGCTGCGCGCCGGCGAGCGGATCATGCTGCTGGTCTGGTCGGCGAATGCCGCGGCGGGCCCGTTCCGGGCTGATCGGCCGTACGTGCGGGAGTCGCGGCAGCTCTGGTTCGGTGCGGGCCGGCACCTCTGTCTGGGTGCGGCGCTGGCCAGGGCGGAGATCAACACCCTGCTGCGGACGTTGTGGTCGACCGGTGAGCCGCTGCGCGTCGTCCGGCGCCGTGCGGCCCGGGGTGTGCTGGTCCCGGCCTGGTCGGAGCTGCTGGTCTCCCGCCGCTGATCCGCCGCCGGAGGGCTCAGCGGCGGGTGGCGCGGTAGATCTCGCGCACCACGTCCTCGATGTCGGGCTCGGCGATCGACAGGTCCACGACCTCGGCCCGTTCGGACACGGCGGCGAGCACCCGCGCCGCCGTCGTGTGCTGCGGGTCGAAGGCGAGGCGTTGCCGCAGGCCGCCCGACTCGCTGCGGACGTGCTCCGCGCCGTCGAGGTCCACCAGGTCGGGGCGTTCCGTGGCGAGGTCCACGACGAGCTCGCGCCGGGCGCCGACCGTGCGGCTCAGCCCGTCGAGCGTGCCGTCGAACGCGAGCTGTCCGTGGTCCACGACGAGGATGCGGTCGCAGAGCCGCTCGACGTCGCCCATGTCGTGGGTGGTCAGCAGCAGCGTGGTGCCGTGCTCGCGCCGCTGCGCCACGAGGAACTCGCGCAGGCGCTGCTTGGACAGCACGTCGAGGCCGATCGTCGGCTCGTCGAGGATGACCAGCTCCGGCCGGTGCAGCAGTGCCGCTGCGACCTCCGCGCGCATGCGCTGCCCCAGGGACAGCTGCCGTACCGGCGTGGACAGGAACTCCCCCATCTCGAGCATGTCCACCAGCTCGGCGGTGCGGGCGCGCTCGTCGGCCGCGGAGAGCGAGTGGATCGCGGCGAGGATCGAGAACGACTCCCGCACGGGCAGGTCCCACCAGAGCTGTGAGCGCTGCCCGAAGACCACGCCGATCCGGCGCGCGAGCGCGCGGCGCTGCTTCAGCGGGTGCAGCCCGACGGTGGTCACCGCGCCGCTGGTGGGCACCAGGATGCCGACGAGCATCTTGATGGTGGTCGACTTGCCCGCGCCGTTCGCGCCGATGTAGCCGACCGACTCTCCTGCCTCGACGGTCAGGTCCAGGCCGTCGACGGCGACGTGCCGACTGCGCCGCAGCCGGTTCTTGCGGTCCGGCCGCCCGGTGAACACCCGGGTCAGGCCCTCTGCCTCGATGACGTTCATCCGCCAGCTCCTCGGTAGTGACGTAGGCCCCAGCGCCAGCACAGTCCCGCGACGACGACCGCCCAGAGGGCGGCCACCGGCGCGCACCAGCCGAGCCAGGTCGGCAGCCCGGCCAGGCCGGGCATGCCGAGCAGGGTGGACACCGGCAGGTACGACGCGAAGGCCACGGGGAAGACGCCGGCGAAGACGACCAGCAGGCCCCGGGGCCACACGGTGGCGGGCTGCGTCGCCGCGTACCGTCCGCCGTACACGAACGCGTTGGTCATCTCGGCGCCGTTGACCAGGAAGAACTGCAGCCCGGCGGCGGTGACGAACTGTGCGGTGAAGATGACGAACCCGCAGACCAGCGCGAGTACCAGCAGGCCGACCGTGCCGGCGTTCCAGTCGATGTCGTTGATCACGAGCCCTACGGTCAGCGCCGCCGCGCCCACCAGGCAGCGCCCGATGCGGCGCAGGCTGAGGTCGCTCGTCACGAGCTGTGCCAGCAGCGGCTGCGGCCGCAGGAAGAACACGTCGAGCGTCCCGGCGCGCACGTAGACCGGCAGGTTGTCGCAGTGTCCCGCCACCAGGTCCGCCAGGGAGAAGGCGAGGTCGGACAGGCCGAACACGAGCATGATCTGCGCGAGCGTGAACCCGCCGATCTGGTCCGTCGCCGAGTACAGCACCCAGATCTCGGTGAACTCGATGGTCCCGACCAGCACCGCACCGACGAGGTCCATGCGAAAGCTGGCGCGATAGCTGGCCTGCGAGCGAGCCCGGCTCGCGATGACCGCCCGGTAGGCCCGTAGCCTGCCGCGTGCCTCAGCCACCCTGCACCTCCAGCCTGCGGCGTCCGGCCCGCGTGGCGAGGTGCCCGGCGCCGAGCACCAGCGCGAGCCACAGGGTCTGCACCCCGACGTGCTGCCATGCCCCGGCCCCGGTGACCTGCCCGGAGAGCACGTCGATCGGCAGCTGCATCATCGACGGGAACGGCGTGAGGAGGGCGACGGTCAGCAGCCAGTCCGGGAAAAGGTAGATGGGCGTGAACAGGCCGGCGAAGAATCCGGAGATCGCCATGTAGAACACGCTGATGCCGCGGCTCTCGACGAGCCAGAACCCCGAGGTCGCCACGGCGTACATGGTCGCGTGCGAGACCGCGATGCCGATCAGGAGGCTGAGCAGGCCCAGTGCGTACGCGCCGGCGGAGGGCGGCAGGGCCATGCCGGCGAGCAGCACGCCGATGAGCACGCTCGGCAGCCCGCGCGGCAGCAGGGCGAACAGCCCTTTGCCGATCTCGGTCAGCACGTGTGCCGCCTGGACGCTCACCGGCCGGAGGAAGTCGACGGCGACGTCGCCCGACTTGATCCGGACCTGGAGGTCGTTGCCGCCCCACAGGTTCACCGAGCCGAGCATCCCCTGCCCGAGCCACACGAACGCTGCCATCGTGGCCGCCGAGTAGCCGGCCAGCTCGCCGCCCGAGCTCTCGACCGCTGCGCCCATGATTCCGCCCTTGAGCAGGCCGAACGTCGCGTTCGCCACCAGGCCGGCGAGCATCGCCAGCGGGTAGGCGGACTGCCCGCGGAAGCCCGCTACCAGGAACCGCCAGTACGGGTTCCGGGCAGGGGACGGGAGCGGGCGCACAAACGCGGGACTCTACCCGCCCGCCGGACGCGGCTCACCATGTTTTTCGGCGGTCAGAGATCGCCCGGGTCCGCCGCGATGCTGAGCTCACGAGCCGCCGCCGAGATCTCCTGCGCGAGCAGGAGATCTCGGCGGGACAGCCCGCTGATGTCGTGTGACGAGGTCCGCACCGTCACGGTCTCATAGCGCAGGTCGACGTCCGGATGGTGGTTGGCGGCCTCGGCGAGCGCGCCGATGCGCGTGATCAACCTCAGCCCCGTGGCGAACGAGCCTGTGGTGAATCGCACGACCGCCGAGCCGCCCTGCACCCGCCAGTCGCCGGTGCCCGCGCCCGCCATGAAATCGGCAGCGGTGATCGCGTCGCTCATGAGTCGTTCTCCCTGGGTCAGGTGTCCGGATCACCCCACCATGGCACGAGACTCCGACACTCGAAACGCCGCCGCGCGATCAGCCCCGGCGCAGCCGCGCCACGTCCCGCACGGCACCCCGGTCGGCCGACGTCGCCAGGGCCGCGTAGGCCTGCAGCGCGGGCGACACGTACCGGTCGCGGGCGACGGGCTGCCACGGGCGCTCCGAGGACTCCATCTTGGCGCGGCGCTCGGCGAGTACATCGTCGGCCACGTTGACCCGGATCATGCGGGTGTCGACGTCGATCTCGATCTCGTCGCCGTCCTCGATCAGGCCGATCGTGCCGCCCGCGGCCGCCTCCGGGGAGACGTGCCCCACGGAGATGCCGCTGGAGCCGCCGGAGAACCGGCCGTCCGTGATGAGCGCGACCACCTTCCCGAGGCCGCGGCCCTTGATGTAGGAGGTCGGGTACAGCATCTCCTGCATGCCCGGGCCGCCGGCGGGGCCCTCGTAGCGCACCACGACCACGTGGCCCGGCTCGACCTGCTTGGTCAGGATCTTCTCGACCGCCTCGTCCTGCGACTCGCAGACCAGCGCCTTGCCCACGAAGTGGAACACGTCCGGGTCCACGCCCGCCGTCTTGAAGACGGCGCCGTCCTCGGCGAGGTTGCCGCGCAGGACGGCGAGCCCGCCCTCGACGGTGTACGCGTGCTCGACGTCGCGGATGCAGCCGCCCGCGCCGTCGGTGTCCAGGCTCTCCCACTGGTTGTTCGTGGAGAAGGCCTTGGTGGTGCGCACCCCGCCGGGCGCGGCGTGGAACAGGCCGAGGGCTCGCTCGGTGGCCTTGCCGCCTCGGATGTCCCAGTCGTCGAGCCAGGCGCGCAGCGTCGGCGTGTGCACGGAGGTGACGTCGTGGTCGAGCAGGCCGCCCCGGTCGAGCTCGCCCAGCAGCGCGGGGATACCGCCGGCCCGGTGGACGTCCTCCATGTGGTAGTCCGGGTGGTTGG
The DNA here is from genome assembly GCF_054782895.1 of Promicromonospora xylanilytica. Taxonomy (NCBI): domain Bacteria; kingdom Bacillati; phylum Actinomycetota; class Actinomycetes; order Micrococcales; family Promicromonosporaceae; genus Promicromonospora; species Promicromonospora xylanilytica. The sequence goes on along the minus strand of NZ_BAAGRP010000015.1, from coordinate 5,752 downwards.
GCGCGACCTTCGACAGGCACGGGACCCGGCGGCTGATGCCCTCGATGTCGGCGAGCGTGAAGTCGACCTCCGCCTCCTGGGCCGCGGCGAGGATGTGCAGCACCGTGTTCGTGGAGCCACCCATGGCGACGTCGAGCGTCATCGCGTTGGCGAAAGCCGCCTTGGTCGCGATCCCCCGCGGCGCCGCGCTGTCGTCCTCGTCGTCGTAGTACCGGCGGGCCAGGTCGACGATGGTGCGGCCGGCCTCGAGGAACAGCTCCTTGCGGGCGGCGTGCGTCGCGAGCGTCGAGCCGTTGCCCGGCAGCGACAGCCCCAGCGCCTCGGTGAGGCAGTTCATCGAGTTCGCGGTGAACATGCCGGAGCACGAGCCGCAGGTGGGGCAGGCGTTCTCCTCGACCAGGCCGAGCGCGGCGTCGTCCACGTTCTCGTCGGCCGAGTAGTTGATCGCGTTGATCAGGTTGAGCGGGGTCTTCGCGACGCCGTCGGCCACGACCGCCTTGCCCGCCTCCATGGGGCCGCCGGACACGAAGATCACCGGGATGTTGAGCCGGAGCGCGGCGTTGAGCATGCCGGGCGTGATCTTGTCGCAGTTCGAGATGCACACCAGGGCGTCCGCCGTGTGCGCCTGCACCATGTACTCGACCGAGTCCGCGATGAGGTCGCGGCTGGGCAGCGAGTAGAGCATTCCCGCGTGGCCCATCGCGATGCCGTCGTCGACGGCGATCGTGTTGAACTCCTTGGCCACCCCGCCGGCCTCGCGGACCGCCGACGCCACGAGGTCGCCCATGTCCTTGAGGTGGACGTGCCCCGGTACGAACTGCGTGTACGAGTTCGCGATCGCGATGATCGGCTTCCCGAAGTCATCGGCACCCATGCCCGTGGCGCGCCACAGCGCGCGGGCTCCGGCCATGTTGCGACCGTGGGTGGACGTCCGGGAGCGCAGGGGACGACTCATGACAGTTCAGCTCCTTCGATGCTGGGTGGCCGCGCTGTGTGCAAGGCGAACGGCCTGCAGCACGCTACCTCCGGTACGCGCTCCACGACGGCCGGCGTCCACAGGGTGACCCTCCGGTGTTCCCCCTCCCCTACCTGATCCTCGCCTGGTGCCGTACGGTCGTAGCAGGGGCACGCAAGGACGCGGTCCCCGGCGTGCACGCGACGGAGGTGCTCGAATGCGGGTGACAGAGGCATTGCGGCGCAAGGGCAGCTCGGTGGTCACCATCTCAAGGGACCGGAGCGTGCGGGACCTGCTCGCCCTTCTCGCCCAGCACGGCATAGGCGCCGTCGTGGTGTCGGACGACGGCGTGAGCGTCGACGGGATCGTCAGCGAGCGTGACGTCGTCCGGCGGCTGCACTCGGACGGGGACGAGGTGCTCGACGGCACGGTGGAGGCGATCATGACCGCCGCGGTGCACACCTGCGGACCGGAGGCCACCCTCGACGAGCTGATGCCCGTGATGACCGAGCACCGGGTGCGGCACGTCCCCGTGCTCGTGGACGCCCGGCTGACCGGCATCGTGAGCATCGGCGACGTGGTCAAGCACCGGATCGCCGAGGTCCAGGCCGAGCGCGACCAGCTGACCGCCTACATCACGGGCGGTCCCTAGCCGGCCCGGGCCGGCTCAGTCCTGCAGCGCCCGGTACTCGTCCTCGAGAATGCTCATCACGACGGCGTCCGCCCACGTGTCGCCGTCGCGGTAGATGTCCCGCAGCCGGCCCTCCTCGCGGAAGCCGAGCGACTCGTACAGCGCCTGGGCACGTGGGTTGATGCTGAGCACGTCCAGGCTCACCCGGTGGAGCCGGGGCCCCGGCTCGCCCTCGACACCGTCGAACGCGAACCGGAGCACCTCCTGGATGGCTTCCCTGCCGTACCCGCGGCCGCGGTAGTTCGGCAGCAGCTGGAGCCGCAGGTTGGCCGAGCGGACGTCCTCGTCGAGGTCGTTGAGCACGATCTCGCCGATCATCTCGTCGCTGACCGGTTTGCCGTCCCGCTCCGCGGCCGGACAGATGGCCCAGTCGTAGCGGCCGGGCCGGTCGCTGACCGTGCTGGCCCACTCGTCGATCTGGTCGCGGGTGAAGACGGCGGTCGTCCCGGTCAGGCGGGTGCCCTCCGGGTCCTGCACCGCCTCCCACAGGCGTGCCGCGTCGCGCCCCTCGATGGGGCGCAACCGCATCATCTCGCCGTGCAGGAGCGGCCCGCGGGTCACGTGACCGGCCTCGCCGAACGCGACCTCACTGGGCGATCCGATCCAGCACCAGCTCCCTGACCCGCTTGGCGTCCGCCTGGCCCCGCGTCGCCTTCATGACCGCACCGATGATCGCGCCGACCGGTCCCTGGTTGCCACCACGGACCTTCTCGACGATGTCGGGCTGGGCCGCCAGAGCCTCGTCGATGGCGGCGAGCAGCGGACCGTCGTCGGACACGACCTCGAGGCCGCGCGCCACGACGACGGCTTCCGGGTCGCCCTCGCCGGCGAGCACGCCGTCGAGCACCTGGCGGGCGAGCTTGTCGTTGATCCGGCCCGACTCGACGAGCCCCTGCAGCTGCGAGATCTGCGCCGGGGTGACGGCGAGCTCCTCGAGCGTCACCTCGTCCTGGTTGGCCCGGCGGGCCAGCTCGCCCATCCACCACTTGCGCGCGCCCGCGGCGCTCGTGCCCGCGGCGACGGTCGCCTCGATGAGCTCGATCGCGCCCGCGTTGACGACGTCACGCATTTCGGCGTCGGCGTAGCCCCACTCCGTCTGGAGCCGACGGCGACGGGCGACCGGCATCTCCGGGAGCGTCGCCCGGATCTCCTCGACCCACTCGCGGCTCGGGGCCACCGGCACCAGGTCCGGCTCGGGGAAGTAGCGGTAGTCCTCGGCGTCCGACTTCACACGGCCCGACGACGTGGTGCCGTCCTCCTCGTGGAAGTGTCGCGTCTCCTGGACGACCGACGCGCCCGCGTCGAGCACACCCGCCTGGCGGGACACCTCGTAGCGCACGGCGCGCTCGATCGACCGGAACGAGTTCACGTTCTTGGTCTCAGTACGCGTACCCAGCGGTGACTCGGGCGTGGGCCGGAGCGACAGGTTCACGTCGGCGCGGACGTTGCCGCGCTCCATCCTGGCCTCGGAGACGTCGAGCGAGCGGAAGATGTCGCGCAGCGTCTGCACGTACGCACGCGCGACCTCGGGAGCACGCTCGCCGGCCCCCTCGATGGGCCGCGTCACGATCTCCACCAGCGGGATGCCCGCGCGGTTGTAGTCGACGAGCGAGTACTCGGCGCCCTGGATGCGGCCGGTCGAGCCACCCACGTGGGTGTTCTTGCCGGCGTCCTCCTCCATGTGCGCGCGCTCGATCTCGACGCGGAAGACCTCACCGTCGTCGAGCTCGATGTCGATCCAGCCGTCGAAGGCGATCGGCTCGTCGTACTGCGACGTCTGGAAGTTCTTCGGCACGTCCGGGTAGAAGTAGTTCTTCCGGGCGAACCGGCAGCTCTCGGCGATCGTGCAGTTCAGCGCGAGGCCGATCCGGATCGCGTACTCGACGGCCTTGCCGTTGACCACCGGCAGCGCCCCGGGGAGCCCGAGGCTCACGGGGGTCACCTGGGTGTTGGGCTCGCCGCCGTAGGCGACCTCGGCCGCGCAGAACATCTTGGTGAGCGTGCCGAGCTCGACGTGCACCTCGATGCCCAGCACCGGGTCGTAACGGCGGACGGCGTCCTCGTAGGCGACAAGCTTCGTCGCCGTCGCGGATGTCTGGGCAGTCATCGGGCGAGCTCCGTGGTCTTGAGTTCGGGTGCCTTGTTCAGGATGGGTCCGCCCCAGCGGGACTCCAGGGCTGCCTCGAGGGCGGCGCCCACGCGGTACAGCCGGTCGTCCGCCTTGGCGGGGGCCAGGATCTGGAAGCCGACCGGCAGGCCGTCGTCGGACAGGCCGTTCGGCAGGGACATGCCGGGCACACCGGCAAGGTTCGCGGGGATCGTCGCGATGTCGTTGAGGTACATCGCGAGCGGGTCGTCGAGCTTCTCGCCGAACTTGAACGCCGTGGTCGGCGCCGTGGGCGAGACCAGCACGTCGGCCTGCTCGAACGCCGCGGCGAAGTCGCGCTGGATCAGCGTGCGCACCTTCTGCGCGCTGCCGTAGTAGGCGTCGTAGTAGCCGGCCGACAGGGCGTACGTGCCCAGGATGACGCGGCGCTTGACCTCGTCGCCGAAGCCCGCGCCGCGGGTGGCGCCCATGACGCGCTCCGCGGTGACCGGCCCCTCGGCAGGCTCGACGCGCAGGCCGAACCGCATGCCGTCGAACTTGGCCAGGTTGCTGGAGGCCTCGGCGGGCATGATCAGGTAGTACGCGTCGAGCGCGTAGCCGAAGCTCGGGCAGGAGACCTCGACGATCTCCGCGCCGAGGGCGCGCAGCTGCTCGAGCGACTCGTCGAACCGCGCGGACACTCCGGCCTGGTAGCCCTCGCCCGACAGCTCCTTGACCACACCGACGCGCAGGCCCTTCAGGTCGCCCTTGGCACCCTGCTGGGCCGCCGCGACGACGCCGGGAACCGGCTCGTTGATCGACGTCGAGTCGTGCGGGTCGTGGCCGCCGATCAGCTCGTGCAGCAGCGCCGCGTCGAGCACCGACCGGGTCACGGGGCCGGCCTGGTCGAGCGACGAGGCCATGGCGATCAGCCCGTACCGGGAGACGCCACCGTAGGTGGGCTTCACACCGACCGTGCCGGTGACGGCGCCCGGCTGGCGGATCGAGCCGCCCGTGTCGGTGCCGATGGCGAGCGGCGCCTCGAAGCCGGCCACGGCCGCGGCGGAGCCGCCGCCGGAGCCACCCGGGATCCGGTCCAGGTCCCACGGGTTCTTGGTGTTGCCGAACGCCGAGTGCTCGGTCGAGGACCCCATGGCGAACTCGTCCATGTTGGTCTTGCCGAGGATCGGCAGGCCCGCGGCCTTGATGCGCTGCACCAGCGTCGCGTCGTACGGCGGGATCCAGCCCTCGAGGATCTTCGATCCCGCGGTGGTGGGCAGGCCCTTCGTCACCACGACGTCCTTGACCGCGATGGGAACGCCCGCGAGCGGGTGCAGCTCCTCGCCCGCGGCACGCTTCGCGTCGACGTCGGCAGCGGTCGCCAGTGCCTCGTCCGACGAGACGTGCAGGAACGCGTGCAGGTCTCCGTCGACGGCGGCGATGCGGTCCAGGTTGGCCTGTGTGGCCTCGACGCTGGAGATGTCCTTACGGGCCAGCGCGGACGCGAGGTCGGACGCGCTGAGCCGGGTGATGTCCTGTGTCATGTCGCTGCTTCCCATCACTCTTCGCCGAGGATCTGCGGGACGGCGAACCGTCCGTTCTCCTGCTGCGGGGCGCCGTCCAGGACGTCCTGGATCGGCAGGGCGGGTTCCGGCACGTCGTCACGGAACACGTTCGTCAGCGGGAGAGGGTGGCTCGTGGCCGGCACGTCTGCGGTAGCGACCTCGCTCACGCGAGCGACGGACTCGACGATCACGTCGAGCTCGCCTGCCAGGCGGGCGACCTCGTCCGGTCGCAGATCGATCCGTGCCAGCGCAGCCACGCGCGCGACCTCGTCGCGGGAGATGGTGGACATGGCGCCCAGTCTAGTCTCCGCACAGCCTTCGCTCGCCCCGATTCCCCCGTGGCCACTGTGAAATCCCCGCGACCTGCAGGCTGCCCGGGGATTGTTCCGGGAATGCAGTCAGGGGATGGAACCCGCCCACCCGAAAGGGTGCGCGGGTTCCATCCCCTGCTGGGA
>NZ_BAAGRP010000014.1:0-118449 GCF_054782895.1 Promicromonospora xylanilytica | reverse complement strand
GGGCCCACACCGCCGTCGGGAACCAGCCCCCAGCCACGAAGCTACCGACCGGCGTCACCAACGTCATGACCAGCAACACCTAGGTGCAGCAGGGCTTGACCATGCCAAACGGGGACAGACCCGCACGACGATGCAGCGGCGCGCGTCGGTGCGCACCAGAGCCCTTGCCCTTCCCGACTCCCGTACATATGGTCATGTTTCACGACTTCCATCGATAGAGGTGTCAAAGATGACCAATGATCTTCAGAAGTTGAGCCGCCGCCACCTGCTCCAGGCCGCCGGGGCGGCCGCGCTCGCCGTGACGTCCGGCGCCACCGTCGCGTCGGCGGCCACGCCCGCTGCCACGACGGCCGCCGTACCGGCCGGCCCCGGCGCGCGCCCGGTACCGCCGGGCAAGATCGGGTTCGGCCTGTACTCGGTGCGCACGATGCTGGCCGCGGACCCTGAGGGAACCCTCGCGATGCTCGCCGACGCGGGCTACAGCGAGATCGAGCCCGCGTACGACTACGGCAACCGCACCCCTGAGCAGTTCAGGACGATCGTGGACGACAACGGTCTCCGCGTCATCGGCAGCCACCACAACCCGAGCGACTTCCGCGGCGCGCAGGCCGAGGCGACGTTCGAGCGGGCGGTCACGCTCGGCCAGCAGTACGTCGGGGTGTCCTACATGGACGGCGCTCAGACGGCGGACGGCTACCGCCGGATGGCCGACGAGATGAACCAGTGGGGCGAGGCGGCACAGAGCTACGGGCTGCGCTGGTACGCACACCTGCACGACAACGAGTTCCACACCGACCCGGTGACCGGGGAGATCCTGTTCGACATCTGGCTCGACCGCACGGACCAGCAGCTCGTCTGGTTCGAGATGGACCTCTACTGGATCCTCCGGGCCGGCGTCGACCCCGGACCGTACCTTGACGCCTACGAGCGGCGGTTCCCGCTCCTCCATCTGAAGGACGGGACGCCCACCGAAGGCATCGAGACCGACCTCGGCGAGGGGACCATCGATTTCCCGGGAATCCTGTCGCACCTGCGACACCCGGGCGCGCACAGCTACGTCATCGAGCGGGACGAGCAGCCGGACCCCGTGCGGACGGCCAACGTCTCGTACGACTATCTCCGCGGCGTGCGCTTCACGCCGCTGCCGTAGGCCCGTCGCCGGCTCGAACAGCGTGTCAGAGGCTCCACGTAGCCTTCCCGCATGCCCTCCGGAACCACAGAGATCGCCCCCGAGGTCGCACGCCGGCTGCGTCTCCGCACCCAACGGCTCTGGTGGCCGGGCGGCGAGCCGGACGCGCCGGGTCCGTCCCCCGTCGACGCCGTCCGGCGGATGGTCGCGCTCCAGGGCCAGGACCTGCCGGCGGTGCTCCGGGCGATCGCGATCCGGTCCCGTCCGGGCACCACGGTCGAGGACGTGCGCGCCGCGTTCGACGCCGGCGACCTGGTGCGTGGCTGGACCCAGCGCGGCACCCTGTTCGCCACCACACCGGCCGACCTCGCCGCCCTCGTCTCGCTGACGGCCGAGCGCGTGACCCGGTCCGGCCGGCGCACCCGCGAGACCGAGGGTCTGGACGACGCCCTCGTGGACCGCGTGGAGGCACTCACCCGGGAGGCGCTCGCGGCGCCGGACCACGCCGGCGGGATCACGCGTGCCGCGATGCTCGACCTGTGGCGGCAGGCCGGCGTGCCCGTCGAGGGCCAGCGCGGCTACCACCTGATCGTCACCCTGGCGCTCCGCGGAGTGCTGCACTGGGGCCCGTTCGCGGGAGCGCAGCAGGCGATGGTCGCGACGCCGCCCGCCGGCCACCCCGGTCCCCCGGCCGAGCGACCCGGCGATGCCCTGCGCCGCATCGCACGGTCCTACTTCACCAGCCGGGGGCCCGCGACCGACGACGACCTCGCCTGGTGGCTGGGCCTGCCCAAGCGGCCGGTCCGCGCAGCGGTGTCCGAGCTCCGCGAGGCGGAACCGGATGCCCTGGTCGAGGTGCGGGTCGGTGACACGGCGATGCTGGTCGGGCGGGAGACCGACCCTCGCTGCCTCGGCGGGGGCGCCGCGGCCGGCCTCACCTCGTGGCTCACCGAGCACTCCGGCGTGGTGCTCGTGCCCGGGTTCGACGAGGTGGTCCTGGGCTACCAGGACCGTAGCCTGGTCGCCGACGCCGAGGCCATGCGGACGGTCGTCCCGTTCACCAACGGGACCTTCCGCCCGGCGGTGCTGCTGGACGGGCGTCTGATCGGCACGTGGCGTCGCGCACCGAAGCAGGGCGAAGCGCCGTTCGAGCTCGTGCCAGGCGTCCCCGCCCGTACCGCGGCGGACGTCGGGGCTGCGGTGGCCGCCTGGCCCCATGGCTGACCCCGGGGCAGGCGCCCGGTCCGCCCGCGCTCCGGCCGAAAGCACGTCAAGATGGAACATGCTGCTCGCCGAGGTCGCCGCCACGTCCGACGCCGTCGCCGCCACCCGCTCGCGCCTCGCCAAGCGGGCCGCCATCGCCGACCTGCTGCGCCGCACGGCCACGCGGGACCGATCAGGCGAGCCGGCCGCCGTGGGCCAGGCCGCGGACGGCCACCCCACCAGGGACGAGATCGCCGCCGACCTCGAGATCGTCGTCGCCTACCTCGCCGGCTCGCTCCGGCAGCGGCGCACCGGGCTGGGCTGGGCCGCGCTGCGCGACCTCCCGCGGCCGGCCACGGAGCCGACGCTCACCGTGCAGGACGTCGACGCGGCGTTCGCCGAGATGGCGGCACTCGAAGGCACCGGGTCCGCGCAGGCTCGCGCCTCCGCCGCCACCGTGCTCTTCGGCACCGCGACCGAGCGCGAGCAGGCCCTCCTGCGCGGCCTCGTCGCCGGCGAGCTACGCCAGGGCGCGCTGGACTCGGTGGTGGTCGACGCCGTCGCCGAGGCGGCCGGTGTCCCGGCCGACGCAGTCCGCCGCGCCGTCATGATGCGTGGCGCGACCGGCCCGGTCGCGAGCGCCGTGCTCCTCGCCGACGACCCGCTGACCGCGCTGGCGACGTTCACGCTCGAGGTCGGCAGGCCCGTGCGGCCCATGCTCGCGCAGTCCGCGCCGGACATGGCCGCCGCGTTCGAGAAGCTGGCCTCCGCCGGCGAGCCCACCGAGCTGTGCGTGGACGTCAAGCTCGACGGCATCCGGGTCCAGGTGCACCGGCTCGGTGACGACGTGCGCGTCGTCACGCGTTCGCTGGACGACATCACCGCGCGCGTCCCGGAGATCGTCGAGGCCGTGCGGGCGCTGCCGTCCGACCGGCTGGTGCTCGACGGCGAGGCGCTCGCCGTGGGGCCAGACGGCGTGCCCCGGCCGTTCCAGGAGACGGCGGCGCGCTCGGCCACCCGGGAGGCGACGCCCGAGGCGGAGCTGGCGGCCCAGCTCCAGCTCGCCCCGTTCTTCTTCGACGTGCTCCATGCGGACGGGCGCGACCTGGTCGACGCGCCGCTCCGCGAGCGCCTGGCGGTGCTCGACGAGGTCGCGGGGCCGCACACGCCGCGCCGGCTGGTGACCGCGGATCCGGGGGCCGCGGCGGAGTTCTTCGCGGGTGCGTTGCGTGAGGGGCAGGAGGGCGTGGTGGTGAAGTCGCTCGACGCGCCGTACGCGGCGGGGCGGCGGGGGGCGGGCTGGGTCAAGGTCAAGCCGCGCCAGACGCTCGACCTGGTGGTCCTCGCGGTCGAGCGGGGCTCGGGGCGCAGGAAGGGCTGGCTGTCGAACATCCATCTCGGCGCACGGGACCCGGAGGGTGGGTTCGTGATGCTGGGCAAGACGTTCAAGGGGATGACCGACGAGATGCTGGAGTGGCAGACGGCGCGGTTCCGCGAGCTGGAGGTCGACGACGACGGCTGGGTCGTGACGGTCCGCCCGGAGCAGGTCGTGGAGGTCGCGTTCGACGGGCTGCAGCGCTCGACGCGCTACCCGGGCGGGCTGGCGCTGCGTTTCGCGCGGGTGCTGCGCTACCGCGACGACAAGGGCGCCACGGAGGCGGACACGATCGAGACGGTGCGGTCGCTGGCGACGTAGCCGTGCGGCCCCGCGGCGGCCACCACGGACGACCTGGGCAGACAGCGGCTGCGCGCCATTTTGCGCATCGCGGGATGAGTATTGGCAAATGTCTGACCTATCCCTAGATTGTGGGCAAGCCCCCCGCGGGCGGTGATACGCCCGATGACGAGCGAGGGGAACCACATGAGTGACGTCCGTCAGGTCCGCGGCTGGTTCGACGCCGCGGCCTTCCGCCAGGATCTCCGGGCAGCGTGGCTGGACGCCGCGATCGCGCTGGTCATCACCCTCGCGATCTTCGCCTTGCTGACGTGGCGCGTGCACGCCGGGACGTCGGCGACGCTCGGTGTCATGCCGTACCTGGCGGGCGGCGCCGGGACCTACTGGATGTACTGGATGTGCCAGGCGTTCGGCTGGTCGGGTCTGCTCTGGGCGTGGATCACCGTGCTGCTCGGCCTGCTCCGGTCCAGCCGTCCGCAGCCCTGGCTGCGCCTGTCGCCGCCGGCCGTCGAGAGGCTGCACCGCACCACCAGCCTGACCACCGTGGTGCTGATGTTCGGGCACGCCTTCTGGTTCTTCGCCGAGGAGGTGCGCGGCAACGCCGAGGGCCTCGACCCGGCCGGCAATCTCTGGTACGCGTTCCTGCGGGTCTTCGTGCCCGGCGTCTACCCCAGCGGTACGGGGGTCATCGCGATCCTCATCGGGCTGCTGGCTTTCTACCTGGCCATCCCGCTGGGGCTGGCCTACTACGCGCGACGGCGGATCGGCGCCAAGACGTGGCGGGTCCTGCACGCCTCGATCATCGTCGTCTACGTCCTCAGCGTCTGGCACACGCTGCTGTACGGCACCAACGTCTGGTTCGACGGCTGGTTCCGCACCACCGTGTGGTTGCTGCAGCTGCCCGTCGCGGCGCTGCTGCTGGTCCGGATCCTCGCGCCGGCACACCGGCAGGGCCGTCGCCCCCTGGACATCGTGGGCCGCTGGGTGGCCCGTGTCGCGGTGTCGCTCACGGTCGTCGTGGTGCTGGCCGTGGCGGGCTCGGGGCGCGACGGCGGGCGGACCCCTGGCGTCGAGGGTGCCGGGCTCAACGTCACCCCCGTCATGGTGTGGGCGGGCCTGGCCGTGTTCGTCGTCGTGGTGTGCGCCGCCGTGATCCGGGCCCACCTCGTCGCCGCACGGCAGCGCACCACGGTGCGTGCCTCGGCCGACGCCGGCTGAGACCGGTGCCGCTGCTCGGTGCCCTGGTGACTTCTCACCAACACCAGGTCATTTCATCCTGGACATACCTCGACAGATAGTCACATATCCGGCATGGTTTGGGCGGAAACAACAACCCTGTACCCGACCCAGACGGGCACACGATGACCACGACCACGATCGACGGCGTCGCCGGCACCGGCGACGCCGTCGGCGATTCCGCCGGCCGCCCCCTGAGGCTCGGCGACCCTGTCACCGTCACGCCCGTCACCGAGCTGACCGCCTCGCGCGACACGGGCCCCCTCCACGCGCGGCTCCGCGAGGAGTGGGGCGACGTCGCGCCCGTCGAGCTGGAGCCCGGAACCCGCGCCTGGCTGGTGACGGAGTACCGGACCATCGTCGCGATGGCCCGGGACCAGTTCCCCCTCACGAACGCGACCGGAACCTGGAGCGGCCACGAGGCGCGGCCCACCGGGTCGCCCTTGCTGCGGCCCTTCGCCACCGGCGACCGGCTGACCGTGGAGCAGGCGGACGGGAGCGTGCACGGCCGGCTGCGCACCCCGCTCGACGAGGTGCTGGGCGTGGTCGACGACGCCGAGGTCGCCAAGGCCACCCGTGCCCGCTGCGACGAGCTCATCGACGGTTTCGCCGCGACCGGCGTGGCCGACCTGGTGCGCGAGTACGTGGCGCCGCTGCCACACCTCACGCTCGGCACGCTCCTCGGGTTCGACGCCGCGACCGCACGGCAGGTGTTCGAGGCCGCCGCACGCGGGACCACGGGTCGGGAGGCCGCCTCGGCCGTGCACGAGGTGAGCTTTCTGCTCACCGGGCAGACGGCCGCCCGGATGCCGGACGGCGCGCCGACCCCCGCCGGCCGGCTCGCCCGGCATACCGCCTACGAGAGCACCGCCGAGGCCGCGCTCAGCCTCCTGTCGCTCGCGGCGACCGCGACCCTCGGCCTGCGCGCCTGGCTCGGGCAGACGCTCTACCTCTCGCTGACCGACGAGCGGTTCGCCGGACGGCTCGCGGGCGGACGGCTCGGCACCGACGAAGCGCTCGACGAGGTGCTCTGGACCGCGTCGCCGGTCGGCACGCTGGCGCCGCGGATCGCCGCCGAGGACTTCCTGCTCGACGGCAAGCTCGTGCAGCGCGGGGACGCGCTGCTGCTCGGGGTCGGCGCGGTGGGCACGGACCCGAGCATCCGCGGGGAGGGCACGTGGGACGGTTCCGGCAGCAGCGCCCACCTCGCGTTCGGGGTGGGCACCCATGCGTGTCCCGCCCCGCACCTGGCGCGGCTGATCGTCCGCACGTCGGCCGAGACCCTGCACCGCCGGCTCGCGCCCACGCTCGCCGCCCGGGCCGAGGACCTGCGGTGGGCGCCTGACTTCCGCTTCCGCCTGCTGGACGCCCTCCCGGTGGTCTTCCGCCCCGAGCGACAGCCCTCGCCGACGCCGCACGTTCCATAGCCGCCGTACGCCGCACGACCCGCCAGGCCGATTGCACGAGAAGGGACATCGTGAGCCGTACCACCCGAGCCTCCAGGGTTCTCAACACCGTCTTCGCCCCCGTCGTCCGGGGGCGCGACGATCCAGCGAGCGCCTGGGCCAAGGCAGTCGCCCAGGTCGAGAACGAGGCGGGCACGCAGGACCGGAAGTTCGCCGAGGGCCTCGGCGTCGTGTTCCAGAGCATCGCCGCGGAACCCCGGCTGACGCCCCTGGGCTGGGTCCTCGTGCTCAACTCGGTCAAGGACCGGTACGCCAACCGGCTGCGCATCAACCGCCTGCTGGCCGAGCGCCCGGAGATCGCCGCCGAGCCCGTCACCGACCCGGTGTTCGTGCTCGGGCTGCCGCGTACGGCGACCACGCTCGCCCATCGGGTGCTGGCCGCGTCGCCGGCCCACCGGGGACCGCTCATGTGGGAGATGTCCTACACCGGTCTCGAGGACCCAGCGGTCGCCGCACGCGAGATCAAGAAGTTCGACCAGGGCAGCCAGCTCGTCACGGGTCTGCTCGCGCCCGAGCTGAAGCACATGCACCCCAGCCGCGCCGAGCAGCCGGAGGAGTCGATGATGCTCCTCCCCCACGGCACCTACTGGGCGCTGCTGCACGGCTCCGTCCCGTCGTACCGCGGCTGGTACGCACGGCGGAGCGCGGCCGACCTGGCCGGCGACTACGCGTACCTCAAGCAGGGGCTGCAGGTGCTGCAGCACGGGCGCGAGCCCCGGCGCTGGATCGTCAAGTATCCAGGGCACCTGAACGACATGGCGGCGATCAAGGAGGTGTTCCCGGACGCCACCTTCGTCTGGACGCACCGCGACCCGGCCACCGTGCTCGGCTCGTCCTGCAGCCTCGTGGAGACGATGTGGGCCATGTACCAGAAGGACCCCGACCCGCTGGAGGTCGGGCAGCTCGTGCTGGACACCATGGTCACCTGGGTGGACAGCGCCCTGGAGTCGCGGCTCGACCTGCCGCCGTCGGCCATCGTGGACGTCCCCTACCACCGGCTCAGCGCGGACCCGCACGTGGAGGTGCCGCGGCTGTACGCGGCCATCGGGGCGACGTGGTCGGCGAGCGACGAGGCGCGGCTCGACCAGGTGCTCGCCCGGCCGGCCGGGACGCGGCCGCACCAGTACGACCTGGGTCGCTACGGGTTGCGGCCGGAGCAGGTCGAGGAGGCCTTCGCGTCGTACCTGCGCCTGCTGGGCACGTTCGACGTGCTGGACGCGGAGCCGCGCGCGGAGCTCTGACGGCCTGCCCGAGGCACCCCCGGGTCCGTGCAGCCGCACGGGCCCGGGTGCCTCAGCTTCCCCCCGCCCGGCGGGCGGCGGCCGTCGAGGCGTCCCGCAGCAGCCGCGCGTACGGGTGCCGCGGATCGTCGAAGACGGTCGCCGCCGGGCCGGAGGCGACGACGCGCCCCTCCTGCAGCACCGCGATGTCGTCGCTCATGTGCAGCGCCACCCCGAGGTCGTGCGTGATGAGGAGGTAGGCGAGGCCGCGCTCGCGCTGGAGCCGGTCCAGCAGGTCGAGCACCTGCGCCTGGACCGACACGTCGAGCGCGGAGACGGGCTCGTCGAGGATCAGCACGCGGGGGTCGGCCGCGAGTGCGCGGGCGACGGAGACGCGCTGACGCTGGCCCCCGGACAGGTGCAGCGGGCGGCGGGCGGCGAGGGCCGGCTCGAGGCCAACGGTGTCCAGCAGCTCCGCGATCTCGGCGCGCACGCGTCCCGGCCGGGTGGTCCGGCCGTGGGTGAGGGCGTCGGCCAGCACGGCGCCGACGGTCCAGCGCGGGTCGAACGAGCTGAGCGCGTCCTGGAACACCGCGCCGACGAGGGAGCGGCGCGGGCGCCGTCGGGCCTCGGGGAGCGGGTTCCACGGCTGGCCGAGCAGGGTGACCTCGCCGGCGTCGGGCCGGTCGAGCCCGAGCAGGAGCCGGGCGGTGGTGGACTTGCCGGACCCGGACTCGCCGATCAGGCCGAGCGTCCGCCCGGCGCGGAGCGTGAAGGAGACGTCGGCGGCGGCCACGATCTCCCGCCCCGCGACGTGAAAGGTACGTGCGACCCCAGCAGCCTGAAGCAGCACCTCCCCCGAACCACCCGCGCCGTCGAACGAAGGCCTGGTCGCTTCATCGGCCTCCGTGCCGCGACCATCCCTACGTTCGGCACCCGCGGCACGGGCGACGGCCGCCGGGGCCTCGGCCGACAGGGTGGTGCCGCGCGGCCGGCCCGCCGGGACGGCGGCCACGAGCTTGCGCGTGTAGGGGTGCCGTGGCCGCTCGAACACCTCGGCGGGAGTCCCCTCCTCGACCACGACGCCGTCGGTCATGACGAGCACCCGGTCGGCGATGCCCCGCACGACCGACAGGTCGTGGCTGATGAGCAGCACACCGGTGCCGTCGTCACGCAGCTCGCCCAGGAGGCGGAGCACGCCGGCCTGGACCGGCTGGTCGAGGGCCGTGGTCGGCTCGTCGGCGATGACGAGCGCCGGCTCGGCGGCTATGCCCGAGGCGATGAGGGCGCGCTGGCGTTGCCCGCCGGAGAGCTGGCCGGGGCGCTGGCGGGCGCGCAGCGCGGCGTCCGGCAGGCCCACGCGTTCGAGGAGCTCGACGGTGCGCGCGCGGCGCGCCGCGGCGTCGAGGTCGGTGTGCAGGGCGAGCGTGTCGCCGATCTCCCGGCCGACGGGCCGCAGCGGGTCGAGGGAGACGAGGGCGTCCTGCGCGATCAGGCCGACGGTGCCGCCCCGCAGGCGGCGCAGCGCGCGGCCGGACAGCGTGCGCACGTCCTGCCCACCGACGGTCAGCGTCGTCGCGGAGACGCGCGCGCCCTGGCCGGCAAGGCCCAGGACGCTGCGCGCGGTGACGCTCTTGCCCGAACCGGACTCGCCGACGATCGCCACGCACTCGCCGGCCGCCACGCGGAAGCTCACGCCGTCGACGACGCGCCGTGCGCCGCCGCGCCCCGCCCCGCGGGCGGGGAACGCGACCACCAGGTCCCGCACGTCGAGCACGGGTGCTGCCCGTCCCGGCTCCGTCCCGGTCATCCGGCGCTCCTGTTCCGCTTCTGGATGCCGCGCCCGACGACGGTGGCCGCGGCGGCGCTCGCGACGATCGCGAGGCCTGGGAAGAACGTCATCCACCAGAAGTTGGCGATGTAGGTGCGTCCCGCCGCGAGCATCGCCCCCCACTCCGCGGCTGGCGGCACAGCGCCCAGCCCGAAGTAGCTCAGGGACGACACCCAGATGATCGCCTGCCCGAGCCCGAGCGTCGCGAGAACGAACAGCGCGGCGGTCACGTTGGGCAGGACGTGGCGCGTGACGATCCACAGCCGGCCGCGGCCCAGGACGCGCGCCGCCTCGACGAACTCCGCGGACGCCGTCCGGCGCACCTGGGACCGGATGATGCGCGCGTACCCGGGGGCCGTCGCCAGGCCGACGGCGATCGTCGAGCTCAGCACGCCCGGACCGGTGACGACGATGAACAGCAGGGCGAGCAGCAGGCCGGGGAACGCGAAGAGCACCTCGACCACCCGGGTGGTGCCGAAGTCGAGCCAGCGCGGACCGAGGCCCGCGACGAAGCCGAGGACTATCGCGAGGCCGATGCCGATGGCCGTCGCCAGGACGCCGATCAGGAGCGACTCGGACGCGCCGTGGACAACACGGGTGTAGATGTCGCGGCCGGACTCGTCGGTCCCGAACAGGTGCGCGGGCGACGGTGCCTGGAAGGCGTCGGCGGGCGAGGTGGCGAGCGGGTCGCCGGGGGCGAGCAGACCCGGCCAGAGCGCCGCGAGCAGGAGGAGCACCAGGACCACGCCGGCGAGCACCTCGCCGGCGGTGGGCCGGAACGACGTGGCGCCGACGACGGCGGTGCGCGGGCCGCTCATTCCGTCACCGCCCGTGCACGCGGGTCGATGGCCCGGTCGGCGACGTCGGTCAGGAGCGTCATGACCGTGTAGGCGATCGCGACCACGAGCACGATGCCGGTCACCAGCGTGACGTCGCGCAGCTGGACGGCGGACAGCAGGCTGCGGCCGAGGCCCTGGCGCGCGAAGACGGACTCGACCACCACGGCCCCGCTGATCAGCGAGCCGAACGCCCAGCCGGACAGCCCGACGGCGGGGATCGCGGCGTGGCGCAGGGTGTGCCGCCAGAAGATCCGCACCTCGCTCTCGCCGCGGGCCCGGGCCGTGGTGACGAAGGGCGACTCCATGGCGGTCAGCAGGGACTCGCGCATGACCTGGCCGAGAAAGCCGGCCAGCGGGATGGCCAGGGTGAGCGCCGGCAGCACCATGCCGAGCGGCCCCGGCACGCTGACCGGCGGCAGGATGCCGAGCATCAGGCTGAAGAACAGGATGAGGACCGTCGCGAGCCAGAAGTGCGGCACGGCGGCCGCCACGAGCTCGAGCCCGGACCCGATCGCCCACGCGACCCGTCCGCCCCGCACGCTCCAGGCCGCCAGCGCGCACGCGAGCGCCCAGGCGAGCGCGAGCGAGCACAGTGCGAGGGCGAGCGTCGGGCCGAGCTGCTCGCCGATCGCCGTCGCCACGGGCTTGTGCAGGGAGTACGACTGCCCGAGGTCGCCGGTCAGCAGCCGCCCGAGGTAGGTGAGGTACTGCACGACGAGCGGCTGGTCGAGGCCGTACTCGCGGCGCACCTGCGCCAGCGCCTCGGGGCCCGCCTGCGACCCGGGGCCGCCGAGGATCGCCTGGGCCGGGTCGCCGGGAACCAGCCGGAGCGCGAAGAACGTGATGGTCGCGGCGGCCCAGAGCACGAACACGACCCCGCCCGCCCGCAGGAGCAGCCAGCGCCGGTTGCCCGGCGCCGGCCTCCTGCGTGCCCCGGTGGTGGGGACGGGAAGGGTCAAGACGCCAGCCAGGCCTCGGCGAACGTCGGCGTCGACACCGTCGGCATCGCCCGCAGACCCTGCACGGTGGACGAGTACAGGAAGTGGTTCTGCTGGTCGTACAGCGGCAGGATGTGGTAACCCTCCAGGATGATCCGCTGGGCCTGCTCGTACAGGCTCTGGCGGTCGTCGGGGTTGCTCGTGGCGGCGGCCCGGGTGAGCAGGTCGTCCACCGCGGGGTCGTCCACCTGCGCGAGGTTCGCGAAGTAGCCGCTCGGCGCCGGCTCGATGCTGGCCGAGTGGTACAGGATCCGCAGCACGTCCGGGCCCACCTTCGTGTACGGGGCGCTCACGAGGTCGTAGTCGTTCTCGGCGAGCGCGCCGTACCAGCTGGACAGGTCGAGCGGGTGCAGCCTGACCTCGAAGCCCGCGGCCTTGGCGTCCGCCTGGATCTGCTCGAACAGGGACTGCTCGGCGGGGATCGACTGGTTGGTGCTCACCGGGAAGTCGAGGGTGAGCCGTTCGCCGTCCTTGACGCGGTACCCGTCGGCATCGCGTTCGGTCCAGCCTGCCTCGTCCAGCAGGTCCGCGGCGGCGTCGGTGTCGACGGAGAAGAGCTCCGGCAGGCTCAGGCCGAGCGGCTCGACGCTCGACAGCGGCGAGTAGGAGCGTTCGGCGGTGCCGAAGAACAGGCCCTCGATGCCGTCGTCCACGTTCACGGAGCGGACGAACGCCTCGCGGACCAGCTCGTCGTCGAACGGCGCCTTGCTGGAGTTGAGCTCGATCCGGTTGGCGGCGCCGGGGCGGGGTGCGTCCAGCTCCTCGATCGCGTCGTCGGAGGCGGCCGACCGGATGGTGTCGGGCTGGGCGTTGTCGATGACCTGCACCTCACCGGACTGGAGCGCGGCGTAGCGGCTCGCGGAGTCCGGGATGAACCGCCACACGATCGACTCGAGGTACGGCAGGCCGGTGCCCTCTGCGTCGGCGGGCGGCGAGGTGTAGTCGTCGTTGCGCACGAGCGTCACGGAGTCCTGGCGTTCCCACTCGTCGACGACGAACGGGCCGGTGCCGACCGGAGCCGCGCAGTTCTCGTCCTGGCTGCGCTCCAGCGCCTTGGGCGACTCCATGGCCACCCACACCTGCGAGAGCGACTCCAGCAGCGCGCTGTCGGGCGCGCTCAGCTCGAGGCGGACCGTGTGGTCGTCGACGGCGACGACCTCCTTGATCTTCGCCAGGGCGAGGTACCCGGTCGACGACGCCGTGGCGGGGTCCTGCACGTGCGCGATGTTGGCGGCCACCGCCTCGGCGTCGAACGGCGTGCCGTCGGTGAAGGTCACGTCCTCACGCAGGGAGAACTCCCAGCTCAGGCCGTCGTCGCCCTCCTGCCACTCGGTGGCGAGCCACGGGATGACCTCGCCGTCCTCGTTCAGCGAGACGAGTGACTCCAGGTACTGGGTGGCGATGAGCGCCTGCGGGTAGTTGCCGCCGACGTGCGGGTCGAGGCACGAGGGCTCGGCGTCACCGGACGCGTAGGTGAGGGTTCCGCCGGCTACCGGTTCGCCCGCCGGCTCACTGGGCTCCCCGCCCCCTCCCCCGGCTGTGCAGGCGGCGAGCAGGAGAGCGACGGCGGCCGTGACGACGACGGCAGCACGCGGACGGGAGAACCGGCGCGAGGGCATGGCTACGTGTACATCCTGTCTGGAAGGTTGTCCGAACGACTGCGTTCATGCTCCCAAACCCGCCGTCCCCGCGGCGATATTCCGCCTGTGGGCGCCACGTGAGGCGCACCACACCCCAGGGGCTCGGTCAGGCGCGGCGGCTCAGTAGCTGTTGGGCGCCTCGACGGACTGCCAGTGCCACGGCTCCGGGTTGCGCCCGGACGGCTCGGCGAACGGCGGGTGCACCCAGCCGTACGCCTCGGCGTTCGCCTTGAGCCACTCGTACTGGGCCGAGCCGAACGTCTGCACGCCACCGCCGATGTCGATCGCCGGGCCCGTGCCGTGGTTGGAGCACCCGGGTGGCGCGGCCGTCTTGGACGACGGGTCGTACAGGGCCTCCTGCTGCGCGTAGGTGCGGTAGGAGGAGTTGATCGTCAGGTTCACGCCGAACTGGGCCGCGTACGCGGCGTTCAGGTCGGCGAGGCCACCGACGACGTCCGCGCGCACGGAGTGGCTCGACGAGAACGGGATCGACGCCAGCTCCGACGACGACAGGTGGCCGTTCTCCGCGGTCCACACCTGGTCGGGTTCCGGGCACGTGCCGGCAGGCGTGGTGTCCGTGCCCGTGGTGCCGGCGTCCGCTCCGGTGTCCGGGTCGGTGGCGTCAGCGACCGCCGGGTCCTCGGCAGCGTCCGCATCGACCTCCACCGCGTCGTCCGAGGTCGCGGCCAGCACCACGGCGGTGGCGTCCTCGACCTGCGCCGTCGTGGCGGACAGTGCCGCTGCCACCTTCTCGATCTCCGTGAGGAGCTCGGACACCGCGCTCCCCTGCCCCTGCACCTGCTCCGACAGCGCGCCCGCCCGACCGTCGAGGTCGGCGGCCTGGTCGAGTGCCGTTCGCAGGGCCTCGCGGTCCGCCACTCCGGCGACCTCCGCCGACTCGGCGAAGGCCTGCTCGCCCACGGCCGCGGTCTCCCGCAGGTCGGCTCGCGCCTGCTCCAGCGCGCTCATGGCACGTTCGAGCCGGGCCTGCCGACCGGACTCGACCACCCGACGGGTGGCCTCCCGCAGGGCGTCGGTCGCCGCCTCGACGTCGGCACGCAACGTGCCCACCTGGTCCAGCAGCGCGACGGCCTGCTCCTGCGTGCCCGACGCCGACCAGGTCGCCGCACCCAGCGCCGTCGCCGTCCGCCGGGCGTCGTCGAGGGCCGCGTCGAGGGCGCGGCGTTCCGGCTTGGGAGCGGCCTGTCCGTCCGGGCCCTCAGCGGCGGTCCGCGCGGCCTTCATCTCGACGGAGAGCTGCTCGCGGAGCGTCACTGCCTCGTCGGCGGCCGCCTGCGCGTCCGGCACGGCCGACGACCCGTGCGCGGCCACCGGGGCCTGGTCGAACAGACCGAGCGCATACGCGCCACCGGTCGCCGAACCCAGACCCAGCACGACGGCGACGACGACCCACCGCACGCGCCTGCCCCGGCGTGCCCTGCGCTCAGCGGCCCGCCGGGCGCGCGGAGAGGACGGCGCCGGGTGCGGCGTCGGCAGCTCCGGCCACAGCGGCGTCTCGGTGAGCACCGAAGAAATCTACGCCGCCGCGTGGCGCGCGGAAGCCCTGGCGCGGGTGAATTCCGGCGGATCGAGGCGGACGCCCACGCTGTCCGGCGTCGAGCCGCAGTTTGTGGGTCGATCAGGCAGTGTGGCTGGTGCCGAACCGCACGATGCTCGTGGTCCCACGTGCCGAGCCGAAAGAAGCACGTCGCTCAGAGCCCGGATCGACGCGTGACCTGCGGTTCGACGCCGAGCCGCACCACGATCTTGCGGTTCGACGCCGAGCCGCACCAGCCACCCAGGAGCTGGACGGGCCGACCGCTCCCGGCAAGGTCCGCTTCCAGAACGCAATCACGCATGCTGACCGGCCGAGAACCAGGCCCAAGTGCATGCTCGGACCGGACCACGCCCGACAGACCCGGCCCCACGTCCTGCGGGGAACGCCAGCGGCTCCGGCAGGGTGTCAACAGTGGGCCCGGTACCTGATCCGTGACCAAAGGTTGTCGAACATCGCAGCGCCAGTTCCCGACACCGCTCGCGACACTGGTAGCCGCCCACCAACCTGGAGTGCACATGTCGATCGCTGCTACCGCCCCTCGTGACTACCTCCTGCGGCCCTGGTCCGGCACCGTGGCGCGTGAGGTCGCGCTGGTCGGCGGGGCCGTGCTGCTCACCGCGCTGCTCGCGCAGGTCGCCATCCCGGTGCCGGGTTCGCCCGTGCCGGTCACCGGCCAGACGCTCGCCGTCATCCTCGTCGGAGCCACCATGGGGATGCGCCGTGGCGTGACCGCCATGGGCGTGTACGTGCTGCTCGGCGGGCTCGGGGTGCCCGTGTACTCCGACGGCGCCGGCGGTATCTCGGTGGTGGCCGGCCCGACCGGCGGGTACCTCATCGGGTTCGTCCTCGCCGCGGCCGTGATGGGCGCGCTCGCCGAGCGCGGGTGGGACCGCACCCCGCTGCGCACCCTTGCTCTCGGCGTCATCGGCCAGGCGCTGATCTTCGCCGTCGGCGTGCCGTGGCTGGCGCTGGCGGCAGGGCTGGGCCCGGCCGAGGCCGTCGCCGCAGGGCTCACGCCGTTCATCGTGGGCGGCCTGGTCAAGGGGGCGGTCGCCGGCCTGCTGCTGCCGTCCGCGTGGCGGCTGGTCCGGCGCGAGCCGCACGGGACGCGAGAGCCGCGCGAGACCCTGGACTGAGCCACACCCCGACGTTGCCGGGTGAAATGAAACAGCGCGAGAGCGGGACAGCACGGCGCAGGTCGAAGTGGCTGCGGCCGTGCCCACCGCCCGTAGGGAACTCTCCTGGTCGCCCCCTCGTTCTCACCCCGCCGGGCAGCGCCTCCGCCCCCCAGCGGCGATGGCCCGCGGCATATACTCGCCGCGTTCGGACGCCCTATCTCGCGAGGAGCACCGATGACCGAGCCGATGCCGCTTCAACCGCCTGCCCCCGCCGCCGAGCCCCTGGTGCTCAGCGCACCCGACCCGGTCCAGCCCGTCGCGGCGACCCAGGCCCCCAAGATGGCGCCCAAGGTGGACCCCACCGCGGCTCCGGCGCTCGACAAGAAGGTCAGCACCTACCTCGACGGGCTGCTCAGCGCCGACACCAAGAGCCCGGAGTTCGCCAAGCGTGCCGACGACGTGCGCACCATGGGCGACCAGGACATCCGGCAGGCCGCTGACTCCAGCAACCGGCTGCTCGCCACGCCCGTCCGGGCGCTGAAGGAGGGCGGCCTGGCCGACGGCTCCAAGGTGGGCCAGACACTGCTGGAGCTGCGCCGCACCGTCGAGGACCTGGACCCGTCCGAGAAGAGCGTGGGGCGCAAGTTCCTCGGCGTCATCCCGTTCGGCGACAAGCTCCAGGACTACTTCCGCCGCTACGAGTCCGCGCAGGGGCAGCTCAACGCGATCATCCAGTCGCTCTACAACGGCCAGGACGAGCTCCGCAAGGACAACGCGGCTCTCAACCTGGAGAAGCAGAACCTCTGGGACACGATGGCGCGCCTCAACCAGTACATCTACGTGGCCGAGCGGCTCGACGCCCAGCTCGCCACGAAGATCGCCGAGCTGCAGATCGCCGAGCCCGAACGGGCCAAGGCATTGAGCGAGGACGTCCTGTTCTACGTGCGCCAGAAGCACCAGGACCTGCTCACGCAGCTCGCCGTGTCCATCCAGGGCTACCTCGCGATCGACATCATCATCAAGAACAACATCGAGCTCACCAAGGGTGTCGACCGGGCCACCACCACGACGGTCTCCGCGCTGCGCACCGCCGTCATCGTGGCGCAGGCGCTCGCGAACCAGAAGCTCGTGCTGGACCAGATCGGGGCGCTGAACACCACGACGTCGAACATGATCGCCTCGACCTCCAAGATGCTCGCCGACCAGTCGGCGACCATCCAGGAGCAGGCGGCGAGCTCGACCATCGGCATCGAGCAGCTGCAGGAGGCGTTCGCGAACATCTACGCCACGATGGACTCCATCAGCGACTTCAAGAGCCGGGCGCTCGACTCGATGTCGCAGACCATCGGCGTGCTGCAGACCGAGACCACCAAGGCCTCCGAGTACGTGGAGCGGGCACGGCGCACCAACACCGACGGCGTGGCGAGCGGTTCTCTCGACCTCAACACCCCGTGACGGCGGGCTCGGAGGCAGGCATGAGCTGGTGGCGGCGACTCTTCGGCGGCGGACGTCCGCAGGAGGTGGAGCAGACCGCCGTGATCCCGGCCCCGCCCACGACCGAGCAGATCGTGACGTCCGTCGACGCGGTGCTGGAGCGCGCGTCCGGCAAGGCACCCGCCGCGGTGACCGCCCGGGTGCAGCGCGTGGCGGAGACCGTGCACGAGATGGCACCGCGCCTGGACCGGCTCGGCGCCGGGTCCCAGCAGGCGCACACCGTGGTGGCCACCGCGACGAGCTACCTGCCCGAGGCCGTCGACGCGTACCTGCGCCTCCCCCGGGACTTCGCCGACCGGCGGGTGGTGGACCGCGGCAAGACGTCGCTCATGATCCTGTGCGACCAGCTCGACCTGCTGGGCGCCACGATCGACAAGATCTCCGACGCAGTGTCGCGCGCCGACGCCGTGGCCCTCGTGGCCCACGGCCGGTTCCTCGAGGAGAAGTTCGGCACCTCCGGCCTCACGCTCCCCACCGCGAGCCCGGGCACGCCGGCGCCCCCGGAGTCGCCGGGCCACGAGACCGGGTCGGGTCACCGCCCCCTGGAGGCCCCGTGAGCACGACGGCGCTCGCCGCAGCCCTCGACGCCCTCGCAGCGACAGCCGCCGTCGCCGGCGTGAGCGGCCCGGCCGCACGCACCGAGGGCGAACGGCTGGCGGCAGCGGTCGCCGAGTCGTCGCCCGGCGCCCCGGCGGACTGGATCACGGCGACCGCCCGTCCGGCGTCGGGCAGCCTGCAGCCGTTCTTCGACGCCGCCGTGAGCGCCCGCCGCTGGCGCAGCGCGCCGACCGACCTGCTCGAAGACCTCATCGCGACCGGCTCACCCCACAGCGCCGAGTACGCCGAGGCGCTGGCCGCCGTCGTCGACGCGGCGGCGAGCCTCGGCGACCCCAGCATCAGCGCCATCGCGGCGGCAGAGGGCACCAAGGCGGTCCACCGCAGCGCCGCAGCAGGCCGCGACCGAGCCTCATCGCCCCCGACAGCACACCCCCTGCCAACCACCCCACCCCACCTGACGCACCCAACCCAGCCACGCACCCCACCGCTGTTCCCCACCGCAGAAGGCGACGGACCAGACAAGGCCGCGGGGTCCGAGACACCGCGCCGGGATGTATCCCTTCCCGAAGTGGAGGGCCCCCTGGGGCCCGTGAACGCATCCCGGCGCGGTGTCTCGGACCCCGCGGCCGCCCCAGCCGAAACCCCCGAAGAGCCGGAAAGAACCTTGGACCAGCTCCTCGAAGAGCTCGACCAGCTCATCGGACTAGGACGAGTCAAGGACGAGATACATCGCCAGACCGAGCTCCTCCGCATCGAGCGCCTACGCGGCGAGGCGGGCCTGAGCGCCCCGACGCTGACCCGGCACCTGGTGTTCGTGGGCAACCCAGGCACGGGCAAGACGACGGTGGGCCGGCTCGTCGCCGGGATCTACCGCGCGCTGGGCCTGCTGGACAAGGGGCACCTCGTGGAGGTGGACCGGTCCGAGCTGGTGGCGGGCTACCTGGGGCAGACCGCCGAGAAGACGACGGCGGTCGTCGAGCGCGCCCTGGGCGGCGTGCTGTTCATCGACGAGGCGTACGCGCTGGCCGAGGACCAGTACGGCCGTGAGGCCGTCGACACCCTCGTCAAGGACATGGAGGACCACCGCGACGACCTGGTGGTCATCGTGGCGGGCTACCCCGGCCCGATGGCCCGGTTCGTGAGCACCAACCCGGGACTGGAGAGCCGGTTCGCCCGCACCATCACGTTCGAGGACTACACCGCCGACGAGCTGCGGCAGATCTTCGCGTCCATGGCCCGGGCCGCCGACTTCGAGCCGGAGCCGGCCGCGCTGGAGCGGTTCGACCGCCTGGCGGCGGACCAGCCCCGTGGGGAGGGCTTCGGCAACGGGCGGTGGGCACGCAACGTGCTGGATTCCGCAATTGCCCGGCACGCCTGGCGCCTGCGGGACGTTGAACGACCGACGCTGGACCAGCTGCGCACGCTGGTCCCGGAAGACCTGGAGGATGTCGTGGACATCGGCACTGACGGCGAGGCCACCACGTGACCGCACCGCTGACGACGAGCCCTGGCGTGCCCGGGACGGACCCGGCGCCGGCCGCCCCGACCTCCCGGCTCGCGGCGCGCCTCGCGACGACCCCTGGGCGGCTGGCACTGGCCACGGCCGTGGCCGTGCTGGCCTGCCTGCTGCTGGGGGTGACCGGCTTCCTCGCGGGCAACGGCCAGGCCGCCGCGCTGCGGGACGCCCAGCGGGACGCCGCCCAGCTGGTGGGCACGCAGGAGCTGCGCAACGACCTGGTGTCGGCGGACGCGACGGCGACCAACGCGTTCCTCGTGGGCGGGCTGGAGCCGACGGAGGCGCGCGCCCGCTACGAGGCGAGCCTCTCCGAGGCCGCCGAGGCGGTCCCGTCGCTGGCGGCGACCGCACGCGGTGACGGCGAGGCCGCCGACCTCGCCGCGGTGTCCGACTCCGTGCAGCGTTACGCGGGTCTCGTCGAGTCGGCCCGGGCGAACAACCGGCAGGGCTTTCCCGTCGGCGCCGCCTACCTGGACCAGGCGTCGTCGGCGCTGCGCGACGAGGTGCTGCCCACCATCGACGAGGTGGCGGTCTCGACGTCGGAGCGGGTCGACTCCGACATGGGCTCCGTCGCCCTCGCCCAGGCGCTGCTGCTCTTCGTGCTGCTGGCCCTGGTCGCGCTGGGCGCCGTCCAGCTCTGGCTGGCACGGCGCACGCACCGCGTACTGAACACGGGGCTGGCGGTGGCGAGCGTCGCCCTCCTGGTGGGCGGCGTGGTCGTGACGGCGGCCGTGCTGGGCGGCAACGGCGTGGCCCGGTCGGTCGCGAGCGGCCCGTACGCGGCGACGGTCGCCACCTCGGAGGCGCTGTCGCTGGCCACCGACGCCAAGTCGATGGAGTCGTTCACGCTGATCAAGCGGGGCTCGGGCAGTGAGTTCGAGGAGTCCTACCAGACGTCGGTCGCCGGGGCGCGTGACCTGCTGGGCGAGGCGGAGGACGCGGAGGGCTCCGGTTCCGCCGACTCCCTGTCGCTCCTGAACGCCTGGGACGAGAAGCACACCGAGATCCGCGCGCTGGACGACGGCAACGACTGGGAGGCGGCCGTCCAGGCCGCGACGTCCCGGGCCGACGACTCGGCGGGTGCGGCCTTCGCCGCGTTCTCCGACCAGGCCCACGCCGAGGTCCAGGCCACGAGCACGGACGCGGTCGACCGGCTCCGCTCGGCGGCGACCACCGCGCAGGTCGC
This sequence comes from Promicromonospora xylanilytica, assembly GCF_054782895.1. Lineage (NCBI taxonomy): Bacteria > Bacillati > Actinomycetota > Actinomycetes > Micrococcales > Promicromonosporaceae > Promicromonospora > Promicromonospora xylanilytica. The sequence goes on along the minus strand of NZ_BAAGRP010000014.1, from coordinate 97,782 downwards.
GGCGTGGGTGGCCCTCGTGCTCGGTGCCGCGGGGGCCGTTGCCGCCGCCGCCGGGATGAACGTCCGTCTGAAGGAGTACCGATGAGCACGCGCGCAGCCCGCAGACCGATCGTCACCGCCCTCGTCGCGCTCGCCCTGGTCGGCACGACGGCGGCGTGCGCACCCGAGACGACCACCCACCTGCTCACGGGCGCGGCCGGGATGAGCTCGACCACGCAGGAGTCCACGCAGGAGTCCGCGGCGCAGGGGCCGGCCGACGCGACGGCGCCCGGCACGGCCACCGCCGCCCAGGACTGCGCCGACGGCCGACCGGCCGTCGCGTCGCTGGACCCGGGCGGCAGCCCGGAGGTGTCGTCGGGCTCCACGATGGCGGACATCCGCGAGCGCGGCTTTCTCCGTGTGGGCGTCTCGGCGGACACGCTGCTCATGGGTTCGCGCGACCCGTTCACGAGCGACATCGAGGGCTTCGACATCGACGTGGCCCACGAGGTGGCCGACGCGATCCTCGGCGACCCGGACAAGATCCAGTTCCGCGTGATCACGTCGGGCGACCGCGAGACGGTCCTGGTGGACCACGAGGTCGACATCGTGGCGCGTGCCTTCACCATCAACTGCGAGCGCTGGGAGAACATCGCGTTCTCGGCGGAGTACTACCACGCGGGCCAGAAGCTCCTGGTGCCCTCGACGTCGGACGTCGAGGGCGTCGACGACCTGTCCGGACAGCGCGTCTGCGCCCCCGAGGGCACCACCACCCTGGAGCGGCTCGGCGAGTGGGAGGGCGTGGAGGCGGTGCCTGCCGCGACCCACACCACGTGCCTGGTCCTGTTCCAGCAGGGGGCCGTCGACGCCATCACCGGCGACGACACGGTCCTTGCCGGCTTCGCGGCGCAGGACCCGTACGCGAAGGTGGTGGGCGACCCCGTGAGCGACGAGCCCTACGGCGTGGGCGTCCCCGCCGACCAGCCGGACCTGGTGCGGTTCGTCAACGGCGTGCTGGAGGACATGGTCGCGAGCGGGCAGTGGGAGAAGTCCTACGCGCGCTGGCTGGGTGACGCGCTCGGGCCGGCGCCCGCGGCCCCTGAGCCCGTGTACGGGCGGACGCCGTGAGCAGGTCCCACCGCGCGCCGGCTCCGCCCGGTGCCCTGGGCGTCGCGGCGGAGCCCGCCGCGCTCCTCGCCTACCTGTCCGAGCTCCAGGCCTGGCTCGACGCACGCCGCGCCGACCTGGACCGCCTGGACACCGCGGCCCGCCAGTCGGGTGAGAACGCCGTGACGGGCGACGTCGTGCTGGCGCTCACGCTGTGGCAGGCGGTGCGCACACGCACGGACGAGCTGGTCACGGTCTGGGACTCCGGCCGTGCGGACGACGTCGCACGTGAGCGCATGTCCCAGCTGATCTGGGGCCGCCTCGGCGGCGACCCCGCCACGTCGCTGCTCTCCCTGGTCGACGCGGCGCGGCTGTGCGACGCCCAGGCCGACCAGCTCGCCACCCGTCTCTCGTTCGACCCGCACGCCGCCGACCTGACCGCCCGTCTGCGGACCGTGGCTGCGGGCATCGTCCGGGCCGAGGACGCCGCCCACGCGTCCGCCGACACCGAGGACGACGCCGTCGTCGCCCGGCTGCGCGACCGGCACGCGCGCCTCACGTCCGACGTCGCCAGGGGCGCCGACGTCACCGGCCCGCTCGGCGCGCTCGAGGACGACGTGGCCCGCACGGAGCGGGACCTCATCGTCGCGACGGCCCGACGCCGTTCTCTCGCCAAGGACCGGGAGCGCGCCGTCGCGCTGCGCACCACCCTGGCGGACCGGGCACCCGTGCTCACCCGGGTGGCGGACCGCTGCCGCCGGGAGATCACGGACCCGCCGCACCTCGCGATCCCGGACGTGACCCGCCTCGGCGACGTGCCGGACGACCCGGACCGGCTCACGACGTACGTCCAGCGGCTGGGTGCCGTCGAGCGGGCGATGGAGCGGGTCGAGGACGCCTACACCGCACCCCTGCGCGAGCGCGCCGAGCTGCGCTACCGCGTCCGGAACCTGATGACGAAGGCCCAGGGCAACGGCCGCGCGGCGTCGTCCACCGTGAAGGCGGGCGAGGACGAGGCCCGCGAGGCGCTGGACGCCACGCCCTGCGACCTCGCCCTGGCACGGCACTTCACCGAGCAGCTCGAGACGCTCGTGCGCGATCTTCCGAAGGGACACCGATGACCACACAGGCGTGCGCCGAGCCGGGCTGCCGCGGCACCATCGAGGACGGCTACTGCAACGTGTGCGGGGCGCCGGCGGGCGGCAACCCCGCGGGGGGCGCGCTCGCGGCGGTCGCGGCCTCGTGGGGCGCCGACGACACGACCGTGCGCGCCTCGGGCGGCGTGCCCGGGGCCATGGAGCAGCCCTCCACGGGGCGCACCAGCTCGTCCCGCCTCGCCTCGACGGCCCTGGGGTCCGCCCGGGTCGGGTCGGGCAGCTACCAGACCCGGCGGGTCGGCACCGGCTCGACGCGCCTGCGCGGGCACCGGCTCGGCGCAGGCCTCACCACGGTGCCGCACACGCCGGTGGCCGACCCGCTGCAGGCCGTCATGGCCACGCCGGAGCTCGCGGAGAACAAGCGGTACTGCCCCACGTGCGGGCAGCCGGTAGGACGCGCCCGCGAGGGTGTGCCGGGACGGATCGCCGGGTTCTGCGGGCACTGCGGTGCCCGGTACGACTTCGCCCCCGCGCTCAAGGCCGGCGACCTCGTGGCCCGCCAGTACGAGGTGGTCGGCTGCCTCGCCCACGGTGGCCTGGGCTGGATCTACCTGGCCCGCGACCGTAACGTCAGCGGGCGCTGGGTGGTGCTCAAGGGTCTGCTCAACTCGGGCGACAAGGAGGCGTACGAGGCCGCCGTCGCCGAGCGGCAGTACCTCGCGGAGGTCGAGCACCCGCTGATCGTCGAGATCTTCAACTTCGTGCTCCACGAGGGCCTCGGCTACACGGTCATGGAGTTCGTGGGCGGCAAGTCGCTCAAGGACGTGCTCAAGGAGCGCCGTGGCCAGGGTGGCGGCCAGGCCCGGCCGCTGCCGGTGGACCAGGCCATCGCGTACATCCTCGAGGTGCTGCCCGCGTTCAGCTACCTGCACGACCGCGGTCTGCTCTACTGCGACTTCAAGCCGGACAACATCATCGCCCAGGGCGACGGCGTCAAGCTGATCGACATGGGCGGCGTGCGCCGCGTCGACGACCTCCAGTCCGCGATCTACGGCACCGTCGGCTACCAGGCGCCCGAGGTGGCCGAGATCGGCCCCTCCGTGGCGTCCGACATCTTCACGCTCGGCCGTACGCTCGCCTCCCTGGTGCTGGACTTCCGTGGCAACACCACGGTGTACCAGGCGTCCTTCCCGCCCGTCGCCGAGACCCCGGTCTTCCAGCGGTACGACTCCTTCTACCGGTGGCTGGCCAAGGCGTGCGCGCCCGAGCCCGCCGACCGGTTCGCGTCGGTCGACGAGGCCCGCGTCCAGCTCCTCGGGGTGCTCCGCGAGGTCGTCGCCACCGACAAGGGTCCCGGGTACACCGCGACGACGTCGGCGGAGTCGGTCCTGTTCGGAGTGCCGCCGCTCGACGGTGCGGAGAACGCCCTCGGCTGGCACGAGCTGCCCCTGCTGAAGGTGGACTCCACCGACCCGATGGCGTCCTGGCTGGCCGGCGTGAACCTCGCCGACCCGGTGGCCCGCACGGTGGCGCTCGCCGGCGCCGCCGAGCCCACCGTGGAGGTGCGGCTCGCCCTGGCGCGCGCCGCCATCGAGGCCGGCGACCTCGACCGGCTGCGCGCCACCGTCGCGCAGATCCTCGAGCACGACCCCTGGGAGTGGCGCGCCGCCTGGATGGAGGGCCTCGGGCACCTCTCGACGGGCGACCCCGCCGCGGCCCGCGCGTCGTTCAACGCGGTCTACGGGCAGGTGCCCGGGGAGCCCGCGCCCAAGCTCGCCCTCGCCACCGTCTGCGAGGTCTCCGGCGAACCCGGGGTCGCTGAGCAGCTGTACAGCACCATCGCGCGTGCCGACGCCAACTACACCGGGGCGGCCGCGTTCGGCCTCGCGCGTGTGCGGTCGGGGAGCGGCGACCTCGACGGCGCCCTGGGCGCGCTCGACCTGGTGGGCCCGACCAGGGGCTCGTTCCCCGACGCCCGCCTGCGGCGCGCCCACCTCCTCGTCGGCGCGCGGCGCACCCTCGTCGACCTGTCCGACGCCGTCGCCGGGCTCGACGCCGCGCACGTCGCCGACCGGCCACGGGCCGCCGTCACGGTCGACGCCCTGGCCGGCGCGCTCGGCCTGGTCACCCGCGGTGGCCCCGACCCGAGCGTCCGGGTGGCCGGGGCTGAGGCCACCGAGCCGGAGCTGCGGGACCGTCTCGAGCTGGCCCTGCGCGACCTCGCCCGCCTCACCGACGACCGCTCGGAGCGCGTAGCGCTCGTGGACCGGGCAAACTCCGTACGGCGGTGGACGATGCGCTGAGCGACACGCCCGGCGAGTCCGGCGCAACGAGAACCACCGAACGGTGAACCGATCCTGGTGATCCGCTGAAAGACAGTCGCGGGGCGCGAGCCCTGACGGACGCAAGGAGACCGACCCAGACATGAGTGCCGACGACAGTAACCTCGCCCGCTGCCCCGACTGCGGAGAGAACGCGGCGCCCCGCGCCCGGTTCTGCGAGAACTGCGGCACGCCGCTGGGCGGCACCGACGGGAGTCCGCCCTCCGAGGTGACCCTCGAGCTCGCGCCGACCGTGCTGGACCCCGACCCCGCGACGGGCGACTCCTCCGCACGGCGGTCCTGCGCCGCCTGTGGCGGCACGATCGCGCCGGACGGGTACTGCGCCGACTGCGGCACACCCGGCCAGTCCGAGCGTGACCACTTCGAGGAACGCCCGGCCGGCTGGGTCGCCGGCGTCTGCGACCGCGGAGTGCGGCACGCGCGCAACGAGGACGCCATGGCCCTCGCAGCAGGCGGTACCTTCGCCGCCCTCGTGGTGTGCGACGGCGTGTCCAGCGCACCCGACTCCGACGTCGCCTCGCTCGCCGCGAGCCGCGCGGCCCGCGACGTGCTCGTGGCCTACGGGCCCGAGGGGTCGAGCTCCGTGCAGGGCGCGACCAGCCGCCGCATCGCGGGGTGGACGGACGCGATGGTCGCCGCGTCCCGCGCGGCGGGCCAGGCCGTCCGGGGGGCCGCTGAGCAGCTCGCCGCGACGAAGGGGAAGGACGTGACGGACGACCCGCCGTCGTGCACCTTCGTGGCGGCAGTCGTGGACGACGGTCTGGTCGTCGCCGGCTGGCTGGGCGACTCCCGTGTGTACTGGCTGCCGGACTCCGGCCAGCCGGAGCAGCTCAGCGTCGACGACTCGTGGGCGCAGGAGATGATCGCGGCGGGCGTGCCGCGGGCCCAGGCGGAGACGTCGCCCCAGGCGCACGCCATCACGCGGTGGCTCGGCCCGGACGCCCCGGACACCGACGCCCGCTGCGCCGCCACCGTCCCGTCCGGACCGGGCTGGCTGCTGGTGTGCTCGGACGGCCTGTGGAACTACTGCTCCGACGCGCACGAGATGAGTGACCTCGTGCGCCGGTTCGCCGGCTCCGGCGACCCGCACACCACGGCCGCCGCGCTGGTGCGCTGGGCCAACGCACAGGGCGGGCGCGACAACATCACCGCGGCACTCGCCCGCGTCTCCCCCACTGTCACCGAGCAGCGATAGCCTGCCGTTACCCGAGAGGAGCCACCGTGGCCGAGTTCTCCGCCGAGGTCTTCCAGAACGAGTTCCTGTCCGACGGCGGCACCGACGTGCACGCGGTCGTGTCCGTGACCTGCACGGGTGCCGGGACCACCCAGCGCGCCGCCGCCGGTGCGGACGCCGGCGCGGGCGGCGTCGCCGAGATCGTCGCCGTCGACACCTCCGGTTCCATGCAGGGCCGCAACATGGAGGCTGCCAAGCACGCGGCGGCCGTGGCCGTGGACCAGATCCCGGACGGCACGCTGTTCGCGATCATCGGCGGCTCCCACGTGGCGTCCCGGATCTTCCCGTACCCCAACGCGCGCGTGCCGATGGTCGCCATGGAGCCCGGCGCACGCAGCGAGGCGAAGCGCGCCATCTCGACCATGGCTGCGGGCGGCGGCACCGCCATCTCGTCCTGGCTCCGCCTCGCCGACGACCTCTTCGCGACCGCGCCGGTCGCGCAGAAGCACCTCATCCTGCTGACCGACGGCAAGAACGAGTCCGAGCCGTCCGCCCACCTGAACCAGATGATCGCGGACGTCACCGGCCACTTCCAGTGCGACGCCCGCGGCGTCGGCGACCGCTGGGTGGTCGAGGAGCTGCGCAAGATCTCGACGGCGCTGCTCGGCACCGTCGACCTCATCGCGCGGCCGGAGGACATCGCCGACGACTTCGCGGCCCTGGTGCGCAAGTCCATGGCACGTGGCGTCGCGGCGGTGGACCTCCGGGTGTGGGCACCCCAGGGGTCACAGGTGCTGTTCGTGCGGCAGGTCGCGCCAGAGGTCGACGACCTCACCGGCCGTCGCACCGAGGTGAACGCGCTGACCAGCGCCTACCCGACTGGCGCGTGGGCCGACGAGACCCGTGAGTACCACGTGGCGGTCCGCGTGGCGCCCAAGCCGGTGGGCTCGGAGCAGCTCGCGGCCCGGGTGCAGGTCGCGGTCGACGCAGAGGTGCTGGCATCCGGCCTCGTCAAGGCCAAGTGGTCGGACGACTCCTCGCTCACCGCCCGGATCAGCCCCGAGGTGGCGCACTACACGGGCCAGGCGGAGCTCGCCTCGGCCATCCAGGAGGGCCTGGCCGCCAAGGCCGCAGGCGACGAGGCGACGGCGACCGTGAAGCTCGGCCGTGCCGTCCAGCTCGCCGCCGAGACCGGTAACGACGACGCCACCTCGCGCCTGCGCAAGATCGTGGAGGTGGAGAACGTCGAGGAGGGCACCGTGCGGCTCAAGCGGAACACCGCCAAGCTGGACGAGATGGCACTCGACACCGCATCCACCAAGACGACCCGGGTACGGCGCGCATGACGGTCACCTGCCCGGAAGGCCACACCAGCCACGCCACCGACTACTGCGACGTGTGCGGCACGCCGATCCCGGCCGGGACGGCGGAGCCAGCGGGCAGCCTGCCGGGTGCGGCGGAACCTGGTTCTGCCGCATCTGGTTCGCCGGGGCAGGAGCCGGGCGGGGCAGGAGCGCCCGCGACCGGCGAGAGCGGCCCCGTGACCTGCCCCAACTGTGGCGAGCTGTCCCCCGCCGGTTCCCTGTTCTGCGAGAACTGCGGGTACGACTTCACCACCGGCACACCGGCCGCGCCCACGCCCCCGCCGTCCGTACTGGACCTGGGTGCGCCGCCGCCGGCATCGAGCGGATCGTCGGGTGGGCCGGCACCGGTCGCCACGCCCGCGCCCGCTGAGTCACCAGCACCTGCCGGGCCGTCGGCACCGACGGGGGCGTCTGCGCCGGCGCCGGGCGACGGGGGCCTCAGCGCACCTCCGGTGCCGGGCGACGACACCTGGGTGGCGGAGATCTGGGTCGACCCCGACTGGTACGCGCACGAGCGTCCCGAGGACCCGATGCCGTCGGCCGGCCTGCCCGGCCTGGTGACACTGCGACAGCGCAGCCTCCTGGTGGGGCGGCCGTCGCAGTCGCGCGCCATCCGGCCCGACGTCGACTGCGGCAGCGACCCCGGGGTCTCCCGGCGCCACTGCCAGCTGACCACCGACGGGATGCGCTGGTGGGTGGAGGACCTGGGTTCGTCGAACGGCACCTTCGTCGCCCCCGCCGGTGAACCGCTGCCCGACGACGCGCTGGCCCAGGGCGTCCGCAAGGAGATCGAGGAGGGCGACCGGATCTTCATCGGCGCGTGGACGCGCCTGGTCATCCGCAAGGCCCTCCCGGGCGAGGTATAGCCGTACCGCCAGGACGGTTGTTCCGGTAGCTGCGGCGGGCCCGAACTGAGCCGGCCCGGACCAGACTGGCTCGGACTGAGCCGGTTCGGACTGAACTGACTCGGACTGAACTGACTCGGATTGAACTGACTCGGCGTGGGCACTGGCGCGCGGCAGCGACGCCGAACCGCACGTTACGAGTCACCGACGACGCCGAACCGCAAGGAACACGTGCTCCGGACCCTGTATGGACTCATAACCTTCGGCTGGCGCCCAGGGGAACGCACCGGTTGCGGTTCGGCGCAGCCGAGGCTCGAACGTCGGGCGAGTCGCGAATAAAACCGTGCGCCCTCCGAGTGTTACCTGGGAGGCTCAAGGCACACCGCGGTGACGTCCGTCCGGTCCCATACCGGGCGGTGGACAGGGTCCGGCCAGACCCATGTCGGGAGACCGACACCTCCAGCGTCACGAAAGGCACTCACGTGCACACCCAGTACGACCTGGCGATCTCCCTCCATCGGGACCGCCTCCGCGACGCCGAGGAGTACCGGCGTTCACGCACGCTCCGTCAGGAGCAGAAGCGACGCAGGGCCGAGGCCCGCGCCGCACACCGCACGGACCGCGCACAGGCAGCCGCCCTGCGCGCACGTTCGGCATGACCCCCACGGACGCCGAAGCAGAGCACGTGCCCAGCACCCGCTCTGCTTCGGCGTCGCCCGTTCGGCAGCAGGCGACACCCGGCCGGCAGCAGTCATCACCCACTCGGCCGCACCGGCCCGTTCAGTGGCCCACGTCACGGCGCTGAACGAGAAACACAGGAAACCGTCTCGTGAGAGGCCCCGAGGCCCGGAATGGTGCCGCAGATCACCGCTGTCCACCTTGCGGGGGATTTCCGGAATCTGGGATGATGTAACACGACGGAAACAGTGTGGGACACCAGGCCGCGACCCGGCCGGTGAGCTTCCCCGGCACCGTCGATCTCTCCCCACCCCTCGGAAGGAACCCCCAGACATGCATGCCCAGACCGCGTACTACATCGGCCGCGCCCAGGTTGCCGAGATCGCGCGTCGCGCGGAGATCGTCGGTGCGCAGGAGCGCGCGCTGCGTGAGCGCCCCGAGCGCCACACCAACAAGCGCGTCAAGCGACTGCGCCTGATCTGACCCACTGCTGATCGGCCCGGCACCAGCCCGGCGTCGAGCATCCTGGCCCTTCCTCGGACGACCCCGGTCGCCAGCGGAAGGGCCTTTCTGCTGCCCCGTAACCGACTCTCGTTCAGCAGGCTCCGGGCGACCGCCAAGCCGACCGCTACGGCCGCTCCGAGCCTGCTGAACACGGCTCCGCAACGGATCTCCACCAGCAGGCGGGCGGAGCCGACGGCCGCACCACAGCCCCGCGTCAGCCCCTCGGCGCCGGACGGAATAGGCTGAGCGGCGTGAGCCTTCCCAACCCCAACGAGCGCATCGTCTGGATCGACTGCGAGATGACCGGCCTGGACCTGCGCGCCGACGCGCTGGTCGAGGTCGCAGCGATCGTCACCGACTCCGACCTCAACGTCCTGGGCACCGGTGTCGACGTCCTCGTGAAACCTCCGGCCGAGGCCCTGGCGCAGATGAACGACTTCGTGCGCGCCATGCACACCACGTCCGGCCTGCTCGACGAGCTCGACCAGGGCCTGACCCTCGAGGAGGCGCAGGAACAGATCCTGGCCTACGTCAAGGAGTGGGTGCCCGAGCCGCGCAAGGCTCCGCTGGCAGGCAACTCGGTCGGCACGGACAAGACGTTCCTCGACCTGCACATGCCCGAGCTGGTGGGGCACCTGCACTACCGGATCGTCGACGTGTCGTCGATCAAGGAGCTGGCGCGCCGCTGGTACCCGCGCGTCTACTTCGCGTCGCCGAAGAAGGGCGGCGGGCACCGCGCGCTGGCCGACATCCTCGAGTCGATCGACGAGCTGCGCTACTACCGCGAGGTCCTGTTCCCCGCGCAGCCCGGCCCCGACACGGCGACCTCGCGCGCCGCGGCGGCCCGCGTCGCCGAGACGTCCGTCACGAAGCAGCTCGCCCCGTAGCTTTCAGTTCGGTCCGGGGCGCCGGAGCATGTATGCTTTTCGACGGTCGCCGGTCCAGATCGGCGAGCATGGTGGGCGTAGCTCAGCTGGTAGAGCATCGCGTTGTGGTCGCGAGGGCCGCGGGTTCAAGTCCCGTCGCTCACCCCGACAGAGCGGCAGGTCAGGTAGCAGAAATGCTCCCAGACCTGCCGCTCTTCTTTCTACGGCTGGACCACTGCGGCAGGACCACCGCGGCAGGCCCCGCGGCTAGGTCCCCCGGATCAGCCCCGCCTCCCGCGCCACGTGGATCGCCCGGGCCCTGCTGTCCACGTCGAGCTTGGTGAAGATGTGCACCAGGTGGCTCTTGATGGTGGCCTCGGTGACGAAGAGGGCTCGCGCGATCTCCTTGTTCGACGCCCCCTTGGCGAGGTGCCCGAGCACGTCGAGCTCCCGCGTCGTGAGGCGCGGTCGCGGCGTGCGCATCCCGCTCATCACCCGGGTCGCCAGGTCGGGCGCGAGGAAGACCTGCCCCGCCGCGGCGGTGTGGAGCGCCTCGACGATGGTGTCGGGCGGCACGTCCTTGAGGAGGTAGCCGGCCGCGCCCGCCTCGATGGCGCCGAGGATGTCGGCGTCCCGGTCGAACGTCGTGAGGATGAGCACGGCGGGCGGGGGCCGCAGGGCACGCAGCGCTCGCGTCGCGGCGACGCCGTCCATCCCCGCCCCGAGCCGGAGGTCGCACAGGACGACGTCGGGGTGCAGGTGCCCGGCCAGCACCACCGCCTCCTCCGCCGTCGCGGCCTCACCGACGACCGTCACGTCCTCCCGCGCGTCGAAGACGGCGCGCAAGCCGGTGCGCACCACCGGGTGGTCGTCGACCAGCAGCACGCTGACAGGCATTCAGCTCTCCTTCGTCGCGGGGCCGAGCGGCAGGTAGGCCGACAGGGCGGTGCCGTCACCGGGTGTGCTCTCGACGTCGAGGCCGCCGCCGAGCTCCCGTAGCCGGGAACGCATGAAGTGCAGGCCGTAGCTCGACCCCTCGGTCGCGGCCGTGGCGTTCCAGGCGTCGACGTCGAACCCGCGCCCGTCGTCGAGGATGTCGAGCCGCACCGCGTCGTCGGCGTCGACGAGGCTGACCACCACCCGTTCGGCGCCCGCGTGCAGGCGGACGTTCGCGAGCGCCGACTGCGCGGTGCGCAGCAGCGCCACCTCCGCGGCCGTCGGGAGCGGGGGCACCGTGTCGTCGACCCGCAGGTCGGCGGCGAGGCCGGTCTCGGCACGCAGCCTGGCCAGCATGCGGCCGAGCGCCGCTGCGAGCGCACCCTCCTCCAGCTCGGAGGGCGCGAGCGCCGCGACGATCCGGCGCACGTCCGCGAGGTTGTCCCCGGCGAGCCCTTCGACCTGGTGGAGGGCTCGCCCGGCGTCGACGTCGGTGGTGCGGTCCGCGGCGGCGTGCGCGAGCAGGCGGATCGAGGACAGGCCTTGCGCCACCGTGTCGTGGATGTCGCGGGCGAGCCGGGTGCGCTCCGCGACGGCGCCGGAGTGCCGCTGGGTGAGCGCGAGCTCTTCCTGGACCGCCGCCATCTCGTCCTGGGTCTGCCGCAGCGAGGCGACGAGCCGTTCTCGCTCGCGCGCGTCGCGCAGGAGCTCCAGGTAGCCGCGGGAGATCCCGAGGGCGAACACCCCGCCGATCAGCGGGCCGAAGAATCCCGCGTAGCTGAAGGTGCCGTGGTGCACGAGCGGCGCGAGGGCGACGACGGCGAACACCAGCACGGAGAAGCCGACGGAGGGCCACGGCGGCAGCAGGTGGCCGGCGAGCAGCCAGATGAGGAACGCCACCCACACGAACTCCGCGGAGACCGCGACGGCGGCCACCCACACCACCGCGAGCCCGGCGAGCCACCATCGCGCGGACCGGGCGGTGCGGACCGTCGGCGCGACGGTGATGCCCGCCGCGTACCAGACGACCAGCGCGACCGCCGCGGCGAGGGCGGGAGCGACCGCGGTGCCGGTGGCGACCGCCCGCGCCGCGCCGACGACGGTCAGGACGACCGCGATCACGTGCTGCCCTACCTGCATGGAACGCAGGGCGGGCGCCCTCGACCGCAGGGCCCTGCCGGTGTCACCCCACGAGTGCGGGGTGCTCTGCACGGTGCTCATGCGCTGATTCTCCGTCCTTGCGCCGGAGAGCACGAGGCCACCAGATCCGGTCGCCGAACAGGCTGAACAGTGCGGGCACGATGACGGTGCGGACCACGAGGGTGTCCACGACCACCCCGATGCCGACGATGAGGCCCAGCTGGCCGAGGGTCACGAGCGGGAGCAGGCCGAGCGCCGCGAACACCCCGGCGAGGACGATCCCGGCGCTGGTGATGACGCTGCCCGTCCCCGCGACGGCACGCACCATGGCTTCCCGCGTGCCGTGCGCCACCACCTCGGTCCTGGCGCGGTGGACCAGGAAGATCGTGTAGTCGATGCCGAGCGCCACCAGGAACAGGAAGGACAGGAGCGGTACCTGCAGGTCGAGGGCGTGCTGGTCGAACAGGATCCGGCTGAGCCAGGCGCCCGCCCCGATCGCCGCCGCCGCGCTGGCGAGGTTGACCAGCAGCAGCACGACGGGGGCCAGGACGGACCGCAGGACCACGAGCAGCACCGCGAAGCTCACGGCGAGCACGAGCGGCGCCACGAGCAGGAGGTCCTGCTCGTTGCCCGTCCTGGCGTCGAGGTCGGTCGCGACGGCTCCGCCGACGAGCGCGTCCGCACCGGGGACGGCGTCCACCTGGTCGCGGAGCTGCGCGACCAGGTCGAGGCTCTCCGGGGTACCGGGGGCGTACTGCCCGGTCACCATGATCTTGCTGAGATCACCGTCGTCGGTCCGGCCGACCACCGTGGCCCGCACGACGCCGTCGAGGTCTCCGGCCGCGTCGGCGACGGCCTGGGCGCCCGGGGTGTTCGCGACCACGAGGACCGGCTGGGACTCGCCGGGCGGGAAGTGCTCGGAGAGCACCTCCAGGCCGGCGGCCGACTCGGACGGGACCCGGAACTTCTCCGTCTGGTCCAGGCCGACGGACGTGCCGAGCAGCCCGGTACCCATCACGGCGAGCAGCACGGCGCCGGCGCCGAGCGCGGCGCGCGGTCTGCGCACGACGCGCGAGGCGACCGCACGCCAGGCGGTCCCGTGGCCCGCCGCCGCGCCGGGCCGGGGGACGAACGGCCAGAACACCCTGCGCCCGCACACCGCCAGCACGGGCGGGAGCACGAACAGGACGGCGAACAGCGCGATCACGAGGCCGAGGGCCGAGGTGATGCCCAGGCCCCTGGTCCCGGGGATGGCGGCGAGCACGAGGGTCAGCAGGGACAGCACCACCGTCACGTTGGACGCCACGATGGCCGGCGCGGTCCGGCGCCAGGCGACGGCGAGGGCAGCGCGGTGGTCCTCGTGCGTCAGGAGCTCCTCGCGGTACCGGGAGATCAGCAGCAGCGCGTAGTTGGTCCCGGCGCCGAAGACCAGCACGCTGATGATGCCCGCGTCGAACTGCAGGTCCAGCGCCGAGCCCGCCGAGGCCGTGACGAGGCCGGCGAGCCGGTCGGCGAGCGCGACGACCACGAGCGGGATCAGCCACAGCACGGGCGAGCGGTACGTGAGGACGAGCAGGACGGCCACGATGAGGACCGTGACGGCGAGGAGCGTGAGGTCGGCCCCGTCGAACGCGGAGGTCACGTCCGCGCCGAACGCCGGGCCGCCGGTCACGAGCACGTCGATCCCGCTCACCGGGTGCGCCGCGAGCTCCGACCGCAGGTCCTTGACGACGTCCGCCGTCGCGGCGTTGTCGCTACCCACGGTGACCGGAGCGATCAGCACCGCCGCCGCGCCGTCCTCGCTCGGGAGCGGGCCGGACGCCGACAACCCGGTGTGCCGGTCGAGCACCGGCACCAGCCCGCCGAGGGACCTGAGGTCGCGGTCCGTGAGGTCGCCGCCGTCGGCGCGTGTGGCGACGGCGAGCACCGGCTGCTCGTCCGCGTCCGGGAACCGGTCGAGCAGCTCGCTCACCCGCGCCGACTCGGAGTCCGACGGCGCGGCGTCGTTCCCCGTGGGGGCCGACGACTGACCGAGCGCACCGAACAGCGCGACGAGGACCAGCACCGCCATCCCGATCGAGAGCCACGCACCCCTGCGAGAGGTCAACCGGTCCGAGAAGCGTGCGCACACGCGTGTTTCTGCCATGCCCACAACTTCATCAACCGGGCAGGGCCTCCGGCATCGCCGAAGAGTTCGGTTCTCGTCTCAACCGTTTGATGGAGACGGCCGTGGGTGGAGCGGCCGTGCCTCAGCCCAGCAGGCGCACCACGGCGTCGGCGAGCCTGCCCTCGACGCCCGACCCGTACTTCATCCACAGCGACGGCTCGGTGAGCTCCAGCTCGAGGACCATGGGCACGCCGTCGTCGCCGGAGACCAGGTCCACCCGCGCGTACGTGAGGTCGGCGCCCGTGGCCTCCCGGGCCACGGCGAGCGCGCGCCGCGCCACGTCGACCTGCGCGGGCGTGGCCTCGAAGGCGGACATCTCCTCGGCCGCGTACAGCTCGGCCGAGTCCTCGGCGGGACCCGTGAGCAGCGCGTTCTTGCGCACCGCGTGCGTCAGCTCACCGTCGATGAAGATCAGGCAGGTCTCGCCCGCCGTGTCCACAGAGGTGACGTACGGCTGGATCATGACCCAGCGGCCCTCGTCGAGCAGCCGGACGGCGTGCGCGATGGCCCGCCCGCGCGACTCGGCGGACACCGGCTGGTACCGGCCCGTGTCCCGCGCACCGGCGCTGACGACCGGCTTGACCACGAAGTCGCCGAACGCCGGCATCCGGGTGTGCACGGCGCGCTTGGACAGGTGCCGCGCCGGGTCGAGCCAGATCGTGGGGATCACGGGGACGCCGGCGGCGTCGAGCTCCCGCAGGTACCGCTTGTCGGTGTTCCACTCGATGACGTCGGCGGAGTTGGCCACCTGGGGCAGGGCGCGCGCCCACGCGAGGAACTCGTCGTGGCGGGGCGAGTAGTCCCAGGTGGAGCGGACCAGCACGAGGTCGTAGGCGGACCAGTCCACCGCCGGGTCGTCCCACACGGCCGGTTCGGCGGTCACCCCGCGCTCGGCCAGGGCGGCGAGGAGCGGCACGTCGTCCTTGTGCAGGTCGGGCAGCTGGGAGCAGGTCGCGAGGGCTACACGTGCGTTGGTCACGCACCGAGACTATCGCCGACGGCGTGCGCGAGTTTCCGGCCCGGCCACGCGCGAGAAGCGGCGTCCGTCACACTGCCGGTTCGCTGGGCGCGTCCTCGACGCCGAGCACACCCGGCTCGGCCGCCGCGGCGTCGGCGGCCCGGCGCAGCGCGCCGAGGATGCCGTCGGCGGTGAGCGATCCGACGACGTCGCCCGACTCCCCCACGACCGGCACCCGGCCCATCGCCGAACCCGGCAGCGCCGCCACCGCCTCGAACGCGTCGGTCAGGCGCGCGCCCAGCCGGACGGGCGCCGGCGCAGGCTGGACGATCCGCTCCGCGCCCTCCAGGTCGGCGGTCTGCACGCTCGCGAGCGCGAGCATGCGAGAGGCGGCGCCCTCGCCGGTGAAGTCCCGCACCCGCTCCGACGCCGGGTGGGCCAGGACCGCGAGCGGGCTCGCCACCTGCTCGAGCACCCCGCCGCGGGACAGGACGGCGATCCGGTCGCCGAGGCGCGCCGCCTCGTCGATGTCGTGCGTCACGAGGATCACCGTGGTCCCGGTCTCGCGCTGGATACGCTGGAACTCGGCCTGCAGGTGCCGCCGGAACTCGGGGTCCACGGCACCGAACGGCTCGTCCATCAGCAGCACCGGCGGGTCGGTGGCGAGCGCCCTGGCCACGCCGATGCGCTGGCGCTCGCCGCCCGACAGCTCGTGCGGGTACCGCTTGGCGTAGGTCGCGGCGGGCAGGCCCACCAGGTCCAGCAGCTCGGTCACACGCGCCCGCGTGCGCCTGCGGTCCCAGCCGAGCAGGCCCGGCACGGTCGCGATGTTCGCCTCGACGGTGCGGTGCGGGAACAGTCCGACGTTCTGGATCACGTAGCCGATGCGGCGGCGCAGGGCCACGGGATCGGTGGCCGTGACGTCCTCGCCGTCGAGCAGGATGCGGCCCGACGTCGGCTCCACCAGACGGTTGACCATGCGCAGCGTGGTGGACTTGCCGCAGCCCGACGGGCCGACCAGCGCGAGCACCTCGTGCTCCTGGACCGCGAGACTCAGCCCGTCGACGGCGACGGTGCCGTCCCCGTACGCCTTGCGGACGGAATCCAGCTCGATCACGGTGCGCGCAGCCATGCCTCAGAACCTACCGGGTGACGCCACGGTAGGTTCTGAGGCATGCCCGGCAACCCCTGGTTCTCCTGGTCCTACGTGGTCGACAACGCGCCGCTGCTGTGGCAGCGCACCCTCGAGCACGCGGGGCTGACCATCGAGGCCGTCGCGATCTCCGCGGCCATCGCCATCCCGCTGGGGATGCTGGCCTCCCGGTTCCGGTGGCTGTCCGGGCCGGTGCTCGGCACGGCGGCCGTCGTGTACACCGTGCCGTCCCTCGCGCTGTTCGCGGTCCTGGCGCCGTGGCTCGGCATCGGCCGCACGCCGGTCCTCGTGGGGCTGGTGGTCTACGCCCTGCTCATCATCCTGCGCAACACCGTCGCGGGCCTCGCCACCGTGGACCCCGCCGTCCTCGACGCCGCCCGCGGCCTGGGGTACGGGCCCGCGCGGCTGCTCGTCCAGGTAGCCATGCCGAGCGCGCTGCCGAGCATCATCGCGGGGCTGCGGCTGGCCACGGTGTCCAGCGTCGCCCTGGTCACCGTCGGCGTCGTGGTGGGGTACGGCGGGCTGGGGCAGATCATGTTCCAGGGCTTCCGCAACAACTCCTACCGGGCGGAGATCATGGCGGCGACGCTCGCGACCATCCTGCTCGCGCTCGTGCTGGACCTCGCCCTCTGGGCGATCGGCAGAGGCCTGACCCCCTGGCTGCGCAGGAGGGCCGCATGAGCGTCATCGACGAAGCCCTCGTCTGGCTCAACGACCCGCTGACCTGGACCGAGCCCGGCGGTGTGCTGGAGCTCACGGGCGAGCACCTGCTGATGACCGCGGCGGCCACGGCGGCCGCCGCGGTGGTGGCGATCCCGCTCGGCGCCTGGCTGGGCCACAGCGGCCAGGGTGCCGGCCTCGTCGTCTGGCTCACCAACGCCTCCCGCGCGCTGCCCACGCTCGGCATCATCCTGCTCCTCGCGGCCGGCGGGCTGTTCGGCAACACCGCCACCGTCATCGCGGCCGCGTTCTTCGCCGTACCCGTGCTGCTGGTCAACACCTACGAGGGAGTGCGCGGTGCCGACCCGGACGCCCGCGACGCCGCACGTGGCATGGGCATGAGCGGCGGACGCATCCTGCTCCAGGTCGAGCTGCCGCTCGCCACCACGCTCGTCTCTGCCGGCCTGCGCACCACGATCGTGCAGGTGGTCGCCACCATCCCGCTCGCGGCGCTCGCCGGAGGCGGTGGGCTGGGCCAGATCATCGCGCTCGGCATGGGCACCCAGCGGTACGGCGAGGTGCTGGCGGGCGGCGTGCTGGTCGCGGCGCTCTGCCTCGCGATCGACGCGGTGCTCGCGATCGGGCAGCGCCTGGCCACGCCCGCCCCGCTGCGCGCCGGAGCCCGCCAGGTGTGAGGCTCGGGTGCCGAACCGCAACTTGCACGTCCGCCTGACGCTTCGCCGCCGCCGAACCGCAACCTACACGTCCGGCCCGTCGCCAACCGAAGGTTATGAGCCCATACGAGGCCCGATACACGTGTTCCCTGCGGCTCGGCAGCGTCCATGACCCCTAACGTGCGGCTCGGCACCGTCAGCAACCCCTGACGTGCGGTTCGGCACCGCAAAGGGTGCCACGCAACGCACCCAGGTTGCGGTTCGGCGTCAGGCGCGGACGGCGGCGACCGCCGCGTCGAACAGCTCCACGGGATCAGCCGTGCCACCCGACTCGCGCCAGGCCTCGACCGCGATGTCGAGGCAGGCGAGCGCCGCTGCGATCACGGCGCGGGCGCGCGGGTCGACGGTGCGGCGACCGTCGGCGGGGACGGCCGCGTCCATGTCTTCGGCGCCGCCCGCATCGGCGCCGCCCCCATCGGCGGTGCCCCCACCGGCGCCGCCGCCCACGCCGGCGCCCGGCGCGATGCCGAGCCGCCGCTCAACGTCGGGGCCCAACAGCTCCTGCCAGCGCAGGTGCTTCTCGAGGTGCTTCGCGCGGAGCGACGGCGCGTCGGCGTACATGTGAGCGATCTGCAGCTCGGTGGCGGCGTCGGTGTCGGGTCCCCGCAGCGTCAGGAGCGCCGCACGCAGCGCCTCCCAGGCCGGTTCGGTCGCCGGGCGGGCCTCGAGCGCGTCGCGCACGCGCCGTCCGAGCGCCTCCAGGTCGCCCAGGACCACGTCTTCCTTGCTCCCGAAGTAGTGGAAGAACGACCGCCGCGAGATCCCCGCGGCCTTGGCGATCTGGTCGACGGTGGTCGCGTCGAAGCCCTGCTCGGCGAACAGGCGCAGCGCGGTGTCCGTGATCTCGGCGTGGACCGCCCTGCGCGTCCGCTGACGCAGGGTCGGGGTGTCAGGCGTCGCGTCCATGAGGCGACCATACCCGCGGTGCTACTGCTTGCACTCGGTGCAAGACACTGCCTACAGTGCAGCATGGCTCACATCGACTTCACCGCACAGACCACCGTCGTCACCGGCGCCAGCTCAGGAATCGGGGCGGCCTTCGCCCGGGCCCTCGCCGCCCGCGGCTCCGACGTCGTCCTCGTCGCCCGCCGCCTCGACCGCCTGCAAGACCTGGCGAGCGAGCTTGAACGCGACCACGGCGTGCGCGCCACCCCCATCGCGCTGGACCTCAGCGAGCCCGGTGTGGGCCAAGCGCTCGCCCGCGAGGTCGCGGCGCACGGCCTCACCGTGACCGGCCTCGTCAACAACGCGGGCTTCGGCACCGACGGCCCGTTCCACGAGGAGGACCCGGACCGTCTGCGGGACGAGATCGCCGTCGACGTGGCGAGCCTCGTCGACATCTCCCGCGCGTTCATCGAGCCGCTGCGGCAGTCCGGGCGGGGCATCCTGGTCAACGTCGCGAGCATGGCCGCCTACCTCCCCGGCCCCGACATGGCCGTCTACTCGGCGGCCAAGGCCTTCGTCCTGAGCTTCACCGAGGCACTGTGGTACGAGTCACGGTCGAGCGGCCTCCGGGTGCTGTCCCTCGCGCCCGGGCTGACCCGCACCGAGTTCTTCGACGACCTGGCGGGCGGCGCCTACCAGGGCAGCTACCAGACCCCCGAGCAGGTCGTCGAGACGGGCCTGCGCTCGCTGGACCGCGGCAACCGCCGGCCCAGCGTCGTCTCGGGCCGGGGCAACGCGTTCGCCGCGGGGCTCGGGCGCTTCTTCACGCGGCGCGCGGCGGTCGTGCTCTCCGGCCGGTTCGGCGCCCGCTCACGCAACACCGCGGAGGTCCCGGTAGCGCACCGGTGAATGTCACGAGATCCTCACGGGCGGGTTTATCCCTTGCCATCGCCCTCTCGCCAGGGTCGAATGGGATCGATCAAAACCGTAGAACAGTTGTACGTCACCCACGTTCGGAGACATTCGATGAAGTTCCCCCGTACGCATGTGTCCCTCCCCCGGGCGGTCGGCGCGGCGGCAGCCGTCGTCAGCCTCGCTCTCCTGACCGCCTGCGGCGAACCGGGCTCGGCCGGAGGGGGCGGCGGCAGCACCGAGACAGGCGGCGGCAGCGTGGCAGCCTGCGAGGCGGTCCCCGGCGACGAGCTCGTGGTGCTCGAGGACGACAAGCAGCTGCAGACCGTCGACAACATCATCCCGGCCGTCAACGCGGCGGCCGTCGAGGGTGACGACACCCTGATCCCGCTCCTCGACACGGTCTCGGCCGCACTCGACACCGACACCCTCATCGGCCTGAACAAGGCGGTGGACGTCGAGCGCCGCACCTCCAAGGAGGTCGCGGAGGAGTTCGTGACCGAGGCGGGCCTGGACGCTCCCGAGCAGAACGGCAGCGGCACGATCGTCGTCGGCGCCGCGGACTTCGCGGAGAGCGCCACGCTCGGCACCATCTACGCGACGGTGCTCAACG
The DNA here is from genome assembly GCF_054782895.1 of Promicromonospora xylanilytica. NCBI lineage: Bacteria > Bacillati > Actinomycetota > Actinomycetes > Micrococcales > Promicromonosporaceae > Promicromonospora > Promicromonospora xylanilytica. Next base: position 77,668 of record NZ_BAAGRP010000014.1, on the reverse strand, counting down.
CCGCCGGGTACAACGCCGAGGTCACCACCATCGGCAACCGCGAGGCATACCTCCCCGCCCTGGAGAGCGGCGAGCAGGTCCAGGTGATCCCCGAGTACGTGGGCACGCTGACGGAGTTCATCAACAAGGACGTCAACGGGGCCGACGCGGAGCCGGTCGCCAGCAGCGACCTCGACGCCACCACCGAGGCGCTCACCGGCCTGGGCGAGGAGGTCGGCCTCGTGTTCGGCGAGCCCTCCCCCGCGCAGGACCAGAACGCGTTCGCCGTGACCAAGGCCTTCGCGGACGAGCACGGCGTCGCCATGCTGAGCGAGCTCGCCGAGGCCTGCGGTGGCCTCGTGCTCGGCGGCCCGCCGGAGTGCACGGAGCGCCCGTTCTGCCAGCCGGGCCTCGAGGAGACCTACGGCCTGGAGTTCGCGGAGTTCCGCTCGCTCGACGCCGGCGGCCCGCTGACCAAGTCGGCGCTCCAGCAGGGTGAGGTCACGCTCGGCCTCGTCTTCAGCTCGGACGGCTCCCTCACCCCGTCGGAGTAACCCCGAGGTAGTCCCCTGGCGAAGTAGTCACTTGGCGAAGTAGTCACTCAGCGCGAAACCGGGTGACTACCTCGCTACGTGACTACCTCGCCAGGTGACTACCTCGGCGGAGGGCGGGGTCAGAGGCCGTAGGACTCCAGGAAGCGGAGCCAGACCTCACTGACCGTCGGGTACGCAGGGACCGCGTGCCACAGCCGGTCCAGCGGTACCTCGCCGACGACGGCGATCGTCGCGGCGTGCAGCATCTCCCCGGCGTCCGGCCCCACGAACGTCGCGCCGACGAGGACCCGCCGCTGCGTGTCCACCAGGACCTGCGCCCGGCCCGTGTAACCGGGCGTCTCCACGCTCGCACCGGACACCCAGGACAGGTCGTAGGACACGGCCTCCACGGGAATCCCCGCCGCGCGGGCCTCGCGCTCCGTCGGTCCCACCCAGCCGACCTGCGGTCGCGTGAACACGACCTGGACGCGCGCCGCCTGGTCGGCGGTCGCGGCGTACCGCGACCACGGCTTGCCCTCCTGCCCGACGGCGGGCTCCGGGTCGCCGCTCGTCGGCGACCGGTCCCCCACCTCCGTGCCGTACCGAGCAGCCACCACGTCTCCGACGACGCGCGCCTGGTACTTGCCCTGGTGGGTGGTCGGCGCGCGGCCCGTGACGTCGCCGCACGCGTACAACCAGCCACCCGAGACGCCGGTGACCTGCATCGACTCGTCGACGACCAGGGCGCCGCGGCGGCCGAGCGCCGACTGGTCCAGGCCGACGCTCTCCACGCCCAGGTCGGCGGTGCGCGGCACGCGGCCGGTCGCCACGAGGATCTCCGCGGCGGTCACCTTCCCGCCGTCGGACAGGGTGACGGTCACCGGGCCGGGTGCGGAGTCCTCGACACCGGCGCCGGGCCGCTCGACCGACGCGACCTCCACTCCCGTGCGGACGTCCACGCCCAGCCCGCTCAGCGAGTCGGCGACCATCTCGCCGGCGAACGGCTCGGCTCCGGACAGCAGCCCGCCACGGGCCAGCAGAGTCACCTGGGCGCCGAGGTCCGCGTACGCGTTGGCCATCTCGACGCCGACCACCCCGCCGCCGACGACGACGAGCGACTCGGGCACCACCTCCGCCGCCGTCGCCTCACGGCTCGACCACGGCGACGCCTCCGCGAGGCCCGGGGTGTCCGGCAGGACCGGGACGCTGCCGGTCGCGACGATCACCGCATGCCGGGCCCGCAGCCGCCGGGTCACCGGGGTCTGCCCCGTCTCGGCCTCCCCGAACCCGCTCTCCGAGCTGACCGCGCTCTCGGGCACCGACACCTCGACCAGGCGCTCGCCGACCAGCCGGCCGTGGCCGCGCACCATGGTCAGCCCGGCGCCCTCGACCCAGGACACCTGCCCGGAGTCGTCCCAGTTGCTCGTGATCTCGTCGCGCCGGGCGAACACCGCGGCGACGTCGGGCGCACCGGGGTCCCGCAGGCCGGGCGTCTCGCGTGCGAGGGCCCGGACGGCCCCGGCCCGCAGCAGCACCTTGGACGGCATGCAGGCCCAGTACGAGCACTCACCGCCCACCAGCTCCGACTCGACCAGGGCGACGGACAGGCCGGTGCGGGAGGCCCGGTCCGCGGCGTTCTCACCCACCGCCCCTCCGCCGATCACTACGACGTCGAACGTCTCTTCAGAAAGGCTCATGCCGTCATCGTGACCCCCTGACGGTCCGACCGCCAGGGGGCCCGCCCGGTCAGGCCAGGCCGGCCTTGCGCAGGGCGTCCGCCATCGCGGTGTCCGCCGGCGCGGGACGACCGCGCCCGCCCTGGCCCTGGCCGCGCCCGTTGCGGCCACGGCCCTCACCACCGCCCTGTCGGCCGCCGCGCTGTCCACCCTGCCCGTCGGACCGGGTGCCCTGGCCGCCGGAGCGGGAGCCGCCCGCGCCGCGCCCGCCGGAGCCCCCGCCGATCTCGTCGTCGAGGCGCAGGGTGAGCGCGATCCGCTTGCGCTGCAGGTCCACGTCCATGACCTTGACCTTGACGATGTCCCCCGACTTCACCACTTCCCGCGGGTCGCTGACGAAGTTCTTGGACATGGCCGAGACGTGCACGAGCCCGTCCTGGTGCACCCCGACGTCCACGAACGCGCCGAAGGCCGCGACGTTCGTGACCTGCCCTTCGAGCACCATCCCTGGCACCAGGTCCCCGAGCGTCTCGACTCCCTCCGCGAAGGAGGCGGTGGTGAACGCCGGACGCGGGTCGCGGCCGGGCTTCTCGAGCTCGGTGAAGATGTCGGTGACCGTGGGCAGCCCGAACGTCTCGTCGACGAAGTCGGTGGGCCGCAGCGCCCGCAGGGCACCGCCGTTGCCGATCAGCGCCCGCACGTCGGCCCCCGCAGCGGTCACGATGCGCCGCGCCAGCGGATACGCCTCGGGGTGCACCGACGACGAGTCGAGCGGCTCGGCGCCGCCGGAGACCTTCAGGAAGCCCGCGCACTGCTCGAACGCCTTGGGCCCGAGCCGCGGCACCTTCTTGAGCCCCGCGCGCGACGCGTACGGACCGTTGGCGTCACGGAAGGACACGATGTTCTCCGCGAGCGTCGAGGTGATGCCCGAGACCCGGGACAGCAGCGGCACGGAGGCGGTGTTGAGGTCGACCCCGACGCCGTTCACGCAGTCCTCCACCACGGCGTCCAGCGAGCGCGACAGCTTGGTCTCGGTGATGTCGTGCTGATACTGGCCCACGCCGATCGACTTCGGGTCGATCTTCACGAGCTCGGCGAGCGGGTCCTGCAGCCTGCGCGCGATGGAGACGGCGCCACGGATGGACACGTCGAGGTCGGGCAGCTCCGCGCTCGCGTAGGCGGACGCCGAGTACACCGACGCCCCGGCCTCGGACACGACGGCCTTGGTCAGGCTGAGCTCCGGTGCCTTCTTCATGAGGTCGGCGGCCAGCCGCTCGGTCTCGCGGGACGCCGTCCCGTTGCCGATCGCGACGAGGTCCACGTCGTGCTTCTTCGCCAGCTTCGCCAGCGTGGCGAGCGACTCGTCCCAGCGGTTCGCGGGCGCGTGCGGGTAGATCGTCGCGTGCTCGACGACCTTGCCGGTCGCGTCGACGACGGCGACCTTGACGCCGGTGCGCAGCCCCGGGTCGAGGCCCATCGTGGCCCGCGTGCCGGCGGGCGCCGCGAGCAGCAGGTCGCGCAGGTTGGCCGCGAAGACGCGCACGGCCTCGTCCTCCGCCTCCGAGCGCAGCCGCAGCCGCACGTCGATGCCGAGGTGCACCAGGATCTTGGTGCGCCACGCCCAGCGCACCGTGTCGGTGAGCCAGCGGTCGGCGGGGCGCCCCTGGTCGGCGATGCCGAACTGGTGGGCGATCGTCGCCTCGTACGAGGTAGGTACGCCGGCCTCGATGCCCTCCTCCGGCTCGATCGTCAGGTCCAGCACGTCCTCCTTCTCGCCCCGGAAGAGGGCGAGCACCCGGTGCGAGGGCAGGCTGGACAGCGCCTCGGCGAACTCGAAGTAGTCGGAGAACTTGGCGCCCTTGTCCTGTGCGCCGTCGCGGACGGCGGAGAGCATGCGCCCGCGCTTCCAGAGCCGCTCGCGCAGCGTGCCGATCAGGTCGGCGTCCTCGCCCATGCGTTCCACGAGGATCGCGCGGGCGCCGTCGAGCGCCGCCGCCGTGTCGGCCACGCCCTTGTCGGCGTCGACGTACGGCCCGGCGGCCTCGGCCGGGTCGAGCGACGGGTCGCCGAGCAGCGCGACGGCCAACGGCTCCAGGCCCGCTTCGCGGGCGACCTGCGCCTTGGTACGCCGCTTCGGCTTGTACGGGAGGTAGATGTCCTCGAGGCGCGACTTGGTCTCCGCCGACAGGATCTGGGCACGCAGCTCGTCCGTGAGCTTGCCCTGCTCCTCGACCGACGACAGGATCGCCGCGCGCCGTTCCTCCAGCTCGCGCAGGTACCGCAGCCGCTCCTCGAGGGTGCGCAGCTGCGCGTCGTCGAGCGTGCCCGTGACCTCCTTGCGGTAGCGGGCGATGAACGGCACCGTCGCGCCGCCGTCGAGCAGGTCGACCGCCGCCGTCACCTGCCCCTCCCGAACACCCAGCTCCTCGGCGATCCGCCGGTTGATACTTGCCACTTGTCCCTTACCTCACTTCTAGAAGGTCGGGACAGATTGTGCCCGGAGCCACTGACACTTGTCGCATCGGGAGGTGGACCGGACACCATTCGACGAGCTGGCACAGGGCGGCTCTGATCTGCGGGTTTCGTCGGACGGACCGGCCGAGCCCGAAGTCACCCGCTGGTCACCCGCTCCCCCGGTGGACTTTCGCACGCGACGCGCTCACGATCCAAGGAGGCGCTGACATCAGCGCTCCACTGCTCGCCGCAGGCGTGGTCCGCGGCGGTCCGGACTGCTCGGACGACGTCGTCCCAGCCGCCTGACGCATCAGCCTCGTGCTACGGCCGGGGCCACCCGGCCGTAGCACCCCGCCGGGCTCACCTCTCCGGCCGACGCTGTTAGCCACCCCAGAATTGGCCACCCCAGATTGGCCACCCCAGATTGGCCACCCCAGAAAGGACGAAGATGTCCAGAGTCGCACGCACCACCGGGCGCCTTCTCGCCACGCTCGCCGGCACGGCAGCACTGTCCATCGCCCTGGCCGGCACGGCCTCGGCACACCACTGCTACAAGGAGGACTGGAACGACGCCGCCTACGCCCAGCACAGCCAGGGCGGCACCCCGTGGCAGCCGCTCAGCAACATCGGCGAGATGCTGGTCGCCGAGGAGATCGGCCTGCCCCAGTGCACCTACGTGGTCGACGGCGTCATCGCCGATTTCATGACCGCCAAGGGGCTCACCGAGGAGCCGTTGATCCATACCCGGGCGACCGCCGGGGGCGGCGCCGCGCACCAGGGTAAGGACGTCCCGCCGTTCAACTACCTGACGGACGCCGACTTCGTTCTGCTGGACTCGCTGCTCGGGCCGGCCATCGAGGACTGCCTCTCCGCCTGACGCCTCGTCCCGCCACCACGACCTGGGTGCTGCTCTCGGCCTGAGACCAGCACCCAGGTCGTGCGTGCGCCGGGTGCCGCACACCGGACGGAGCCGCTTGCTGCAAGCCCGCCGCAGGTCACGACATATCCAGTGGAGAGCTGGCCCCCGTGTCCAGGAGGAAATCGTGCAGCGTCGCAGCCCCACCCCTCGCACCACCCGTCGTACGACGGCGTTCACCGTGGCGGCCGCCACCGCCCTGGCCCTTGCCGCCTGCGGACCAGGTCCCGACGACGGGCTGGAGCGCTCGGACGCCGAGCACGTCGTCGTCGCCGTCGCCGACGCCCCCGCGAGCGCCGATGCCGTGGCCGCGACCGAGAATCTGGGCCTGCTCGCCCTGCGGGAGGCCGCCGGGCCGGAGGAGAACGCCCTGGTCTCCCCCGCCTCCCTCGCCTTCGCGCTGGCGCTGCTCGCGGAGGGGGCGCGGGGCGAGACGGCCGCGTCGCTGGACGCGGCGCTCGGCGCCTCCGGCCCGGACCGTACGAGCGCCTACAACGCGCTCCAGGGCGCCCTCGCCGCGCACGACGGCGACCCGGGTGTGGTGCGGGACGACGAGCTCCCCGACGAGCCTCTGCTGCACCTGGCGAACCAGGTGGTGGTCGACGACGAGCTCACCGTCGAGCGGGACTACCTCGACGCGCTGGCGGCCTCGTTCGACGCCGGCGTCCAGCGCACCGACCTGGGCAGCGACGGGGGCAAGGAGGTGCTGGACGCCTGGGTGGACCACCACACGGGCGGGCTGATCGAGGAGTCAGCGATACAGCCCGACCCCGCGTTGCGCCTGGTGCTGCAGAACGCGATCCTGCTCGCGGCGCGGTGGCAGACCCCGTTCGAGGAGCACGCCACCTCCGACCAGGACTTCACCGGGCCGTCGGGCACGGCGCCGACGGAGATGCTGCACGCCACGGAGAGCTGGGCGTACGCCGAGCGGGGCGGGTGGGCCGCAGTCCGGCTGCCCTACGTCGACGCGTTCCACGCCGACGTGCTCCTGCCCCCTTCGGGGACGGACCCCGCGTCGGTCACGCCGGAGGTGCTGACCGCGCTCACGGCCGCGCTCGACGCCGAGTCGCCGCGCCTCGTGGACCTCGCCCTGCCCACGCTGGAGCTCGAGCCGCCGCTGCTGGACCTGGCGCCGGTCCTGGAGCAGGCGGGCCTCGGGGGCCTGTACGAGGGTCCGGACCTGTCCGGCATCAGCACCACGACGGACCTCGCGGTGAGCCAGGCGTTCCAGCAGGCGTACCTGAGCCTGGACGAGGCGGGGACGGTCGCGGCCGCGGTCACGGAGGTCGGGCTGGCGGAGGCCTCTGCCGGGCTGGACGGCACCGCGGTGCGGATGACCGTCGACCGCCCGTACCTGGTGCGGATCGCCCGGACCGAGACGGGCCTGCCGCTGTTCCTGGCGGCGGTGCGGAGCCCGCAGCACTGATCATTGACCCGAGCACCCACCGCAAGTAGCGTGCCCCCTCAAAAGGGTGAAACCGCATAAGGCGGCCGGATCCCCCGAGCACGAGGAGGTGCTCCGTGGCCCTGTCGTTCCTCGACCGCGAACACACGGTGGCAAAGCCCGGCTACAGCAGGTGGCTCATCCCGCCGGCGGCGCTCGCCATCCACCTGTGCATCGGCCAGGCGTACGCCACCAGCGTCTACAAGAACGCGCTGGTCGCCCATTTCGACTCGAGCCTGACCGCCATCGGCGTCATCTTCTCGATCGCGATCGTCATGCTCGGCCTGTCGGCCGCGGTGCTGGGTACCTGGGTGGAACGGGCGGGGCCGCGGGCGGCGATGTTCGCGTCCGCCTGCTTCTGGGCGTCCGGGTTTCTCGTCGGGGCACTCGGCATCGCGACGTCGCAGCTGTGGCTGGTCTACCTCGGGTACGGGTTCATCGGCGGTATCGGGCTCGGCATCGGCTACATCTCGCCGGTCTCCACGCTCATCAAGTGGTTCCCGGACCGGCCGGGCCTGGCCACGGGCATGGCGATCATGGGCTTCGGCGGTGGCGCGCTCGTCGCCTCGCCGCTGTCCCGGCAGCTCCTCGCGGCCTACGACAGCGGCTACGATCCGGCGGACTCGGCGTCCGTCGCCTCGGGCGGGGCCGTCACGTCGCTCTTCGTCACGCTGGGCATCGCGTACTTCCTGGTGATGATGCTGGGCGTGTTCACCGTCAAGGTGCCGCCGCCGGGCTGGGCTCCTGCCGGTTTCGACGCCGCCGCGGTGGCGAGGAAGCCCATGGTGTCGGGCGCGAACGTGTCCGCGGCGAACGCGATCAGGACCCCGCAGTTCTGGTTCCTGTGGACCGCGCTGTTCTGCAACGTGACGGCGGGCATCGGCATCCTGGAGCAGGCCGCCCCGATGATCCAGGACTTCTTCCGCGAGGGCGCCACGTCGTCGGTCGCGCCGGCGACGGCGGCCGGGTTCGTCGCCTTCCTGTCGCTGTTCAACATGGCCGGACGGTTCGTCTGGTCGTCGACGTCGGACTACATCGGGCGCAAGCCGACGTACGTCCTGTACCTGGGCGTCGGGATGGTCCTCTACGTGCTGCTGGCCACGGTGGGCAACCTCTCCACGCTGGTCTTCGTGCTGGTCGCGGCAGTCATCATCTCGTTCTACGGCGGTGGCTTCGCCACCGCGCCCGCCTACCTCCGCGACCTGTTCGGCACGTTCCAGGTGGGTGCCATCCACGGCCGCCTGCTCACGGCCTGGTCGGCGGCTGGCATCGCCGGGCCGCTCATCATCAACGGGTTCCTGGACGCACAGGGGACGCCGGGCGAGCTGGTCGCCGCCGACTACCGGCCCGCGCTGTTCACGATGGTGGGCGTGCTCGCGCTCGGCCTGGTGGCCAACGCGCTGATCCGGCCCGTCGCCGCGCGGTTCCACGAGCCGGCCGACCCGGCCGGAGCGCTCACCGAAAGAAGGGTGTGACCATGCCGGAAGAACCCGTCCAGCCGACGTCGAACCAGGTCCCGCGCCTGGTCGTCACCTGGCTGGTGGTGACCGTGCCGCTGGCCTACGGCCTGTTCCAGACGGTCAAGGGGGTCATCCCGCTGTTCACGGGGTGATGTCCCGGCCGCCGCCCTCCAGCGCGCCCCGCACCTGTGTGAGGACCCGGGCGAGGTGCGCCAGGTCGCCGTCGGGCACGCCGGAGCCACGCAGCAGCGCGGACGCCTCGCGGTCGAGGGTGGGCAGCACCTTGTCCAGGACCTGGCGCCCTGCCGGGGTGAGGGCGAGGAACGAGGAGCGGCCGTCCTCCGGGTTGGCGGCACGGCGCACCAGCCCGTCGCGCACCTGGCGCTCGACGGCCTTGCTCGCGGCGCCCACGGTGATGCCGAGGCGCCGGACCACGTCGGAGACCCGGCAGTCCGACTCCTCGGCGACGGTGCGGAGCACGTCGAGCCGCCCGAGCCCGTGTCCGTGCGCGGCGCGCAGCCGCGCGTCCAGCAGGGTGTAGAGCCGCACCTCGACGCGGACGAGGTCGTCGACCAGCCTGGCGTGCTCGAACCCGTCGCCCACCGGAATAGATTCCACGGAATCTTGTTTGACTTCCATGGAATCCATCTTCGAGCATGGAGGAGAACCATGGACCAGAACTCGCTCGCCGAGCTCCGCACCTTCTACGCGTCGTTCGGCCGGATGCCGGTACCGGACGGCACCCGCGTGACCGAGACCACGCTCGGCGGCGTCCCCGCGCTCGACGTCGCCGTGCCGCAGGCCGACGACGGCTCCGGGGTACTGCTCTACCTGCACGGCGGTGGCTACGTGATCGGCGCCGCCCGCACCGGCGTCCCGCTCGCCGCCGCGCTTGCCGCCCGAGCGCGGCTGCGCGCGCTGTCGCTCGACTACCGGCTCGCCCCCGAACACCCGTTCCCCGCCGCGGTGGACGATGCCCTGGCCGCCTACCGCGCACTGCTCGACGACACCGACCCGGCACGCGTCGTCCTCGCGGGCGACTCCGCCGGCGGCGGCCTCGCCCTCGCGACGGTGCTGGCCGCCCGCGACGCCGGACTCCCCCTGCCCGCCGCCGTGGCCACGTTCTCCGGCTGGTTCGACCTGACGCTGTCCGGCCCCAGCCTCACCGGCAAGGAGAGCGTGGACCCGATCTTCGACGCCTCCGACATCCGGGAGTACGCCGAGACGTACCTGCCCGCCGGCACCGACGCCCGTGCCCCCCTCGCGAGCCCCGTGCTCGCCGACCTGCGCGGACTGCCGCCGCTCCTGCTCCAGGTCGGCACGCACGAGGTGCTGCTCGACGACTCCACGACCCTCGCCGCCCGCGCCGCGGCCGCGGACGTCGAGGTCACCCTGGAGACCTACCCCGGGAGCCCGCACGTGTTCCAGCACCAGCACGGCACCGATCCGGCGGCGGCCCGCGCCGTCGACTCCGCGGCGGCGTTCCTCGCGCGCGGCGCCCGGCACACCGACGGCTCGACCGCTCAGACCACCCGGTCCGCCCACGTGTAGACGTTCATCGACTCACCGCGCACGAAGCCGAGCAGCGTCAGACCGCACTCGTCCGCCAGATCCACCGCGAGCGTCGACGGCGCGGAGATCGCCGACAGCACCGGGATCCCCGCCCGCACCGCCTTCTGCACCAGCTCGAACGACGCCCGCCCGCTGACCTGGAGCACCGTCCCGGCGGCGGGCAGGGCGCCGTCGCGCAGCGCCGCCCCGACCACCTTGTCCACGGCGTTGTGCCTGCCGACGTCCTCCCGCACGTACAGCGGCTCACCCTCCGCGGTGAACAGGCCCGCGGCGTGCAGGCCACCCGTCCGGTCGAAGGCGCGCTGGCGCTCGCGGAGCAGGTCGGGCAGCGCGGTGATCACCTCGGCGGCCACCGTCACCGGGTCGCGGGCGACGGGCCACCGCAGACCGGCACGTACCTCCACGACGGTGTCCGAGCCGCACACCCCGCACGCGCTGGTCGTCGCGAAGGCCCGCTGCCGCGGTGGGTCGACGCCGCGTGCGAGCGCCACCTCGACCGTGTTGTCCTCGTCGGGACACAGCCGCATGCCGACGATCTCCTCCGGTGCCGCCACCGCGCCCTCCGAGACCAACCAGCCGGCCACGAGGTCGAAGTCGTCGCCGGGGGTCCGCATCGTCAGGGTCAGGGCACTGCTGCGCGCCGCCGGGCCGCCTGCCGGCGTCGTCCCGCCGCCCGGCACCGGGCCGGGCTCGACCAGCCGGACCATGAGCGGTTCCTCGACGGCGAGCGTGTCCGGGCGTGCCGTGCGGGCACCCTCGCGGACGCGGACCACCCGCCGTCGGTCGGTGACGACTCCCATGCCGCCAGTCTCGCACCCGCGGCCGCCGATATGTCCAGGCCCTCCACACGGGGTGAAGTCCGGCGTAGGGTCGAACCGTGACCGACGTGAGCGACGAAGCCCGCACCGACGCCCCCGAGCCTGCCCTGCGCATCGGCCCGCCGAAGGAGAGCGCCGCCGGCGTGCCGGGCGTGGTCCACGGGCTGGCCCACGTGCTCGAGGAGGCCGGCGTCGCGCGCGGCCTGCGCACGCTCCCGCTGCTCAACCAGCACCGCGGCTTCGACTGTCCCGGGTGCGCCTGGCCCGAGCCGGGCAAGCCGCACGTCGCCGAGTTCTGCGAGAACGGCGCCAAGGCCGTCGCCGAGGAGTCCACCCGCAAGCGCGCGGACGCGGCGTTCTTCGCGGAGCACCCCATCTCCGAGCTGGCCACCTGGACCGACCACCGGCTGGGCAAGTCGGGGCGCCTCACGGAGCCGATGCTGCGCGAGGAGGGCTCCGACCACTACCGGCCCGTGCCCTGGGACGAGGCCCTCGACCTGGTCGCCACGGAGCTGCGCGGGCTCGACTCCCCCGACCAGGCCGCCTTCTACACCTCCGGTCGCACCAGCAACGAGGCGGCGTTCCTCTACCAGCTCTTCGCCCGCAAGCTCGGCACCAACAACATGCCGGACTGCTCCAACATGTGCCACGAGTCGTCGGGCTCCGCACTGACGGAGACGCTGGGCGTCGGCAAGGGCAGTGTGTCGCTGGAGGACATCACCGACCACGCGGACCTGATCGTCGTCGTCGGCCAGAACCCCGGGACCAACCACCCGCGCATGCTCACCGCGCTGGAGCAGGCCAAGGACCGCGGGGCGCGGATCGTGGCCATCAACCCGCTGCCCGAGGCCGGGCTGCAGACGTTCAAGAACCCGCAGCGGGTCCGCGGCGTGGTGGGGCCGGGCACCAAGCTGGCCGACCGGTTCCTCCAGGTCCGCCTGGCGGGCGACCTCGCCCTGTTCCAGGCGGTCAACCGCCTGCTCCTGGAGGCCGACGACGACGCGCGCACCGCCGGCCACCAGGGTGTCCTGGACCACGAGTTCATCGCCGAGCACACCTCGGGGTTCGCCGAGGCGTCCGCCGCCTGGCGGGCGGTGGACCGGTCCGACGTCGAGCGGGCCACCGGGCTGGAGTGGTCCGAGATCGAGGACTTCGTGGGCGACGTCCTGGCCTCGGAGAAGGTCATCGTCTGCTGGGCGATGGGCCTGACCCAGCACAAGCAGGCGGTGGCGACCATCCGCGAGGTGGTGAGCTTCCTGCTGCTGCGCGGGAACGTGGGCCGTCCGGGCGCGGGCGCCTGCCCGGTGCGCGGGCACAGCAACGTGCAGGGCGACCGCACCATGGGCATCTGGGAGCGCCCCACCGAGGCGTTCCTCGACGCGCTCGGCGCGGAGTTCGACTTCGAGCCGCCGCGCGCCCACGGGTACGACGTCGTGGACACCGTGCGCGCCCTGCGCGACGGGCACCTCAAGGTGTTCATGGCGGTGGGCGGCAACTTCGCGGCGGCCACGCCGGACAGCGCCGTCACCGAGGCGGCCCTGCGGGAGGTGCCGCTCACGGTGCACGTCTCGACCAAGCTCAACCGCTCCCACGTGCTGCCCGGCAAGCGGTCCCTGGTGCTCCCGTGCCTCGGGCGCACCGAGCGCGACCTCACGGGCGGGCGCGAGCAGGTGGTCACGGTCGAGGACTCGATGAGCGTGGTGCACACGTCACGGGGTCGGCTCGCCCCGGCGTCGGACCACCTGCGCAGCGAGACCGCGATCCTCTGCGACCTGGCCCGCCGTGCGCTCGGCCCGCAGGACCCGACGCCGTGGGAGGAGTTCGCCGGCGACTACGCACGCATCCGCGACTCCATCTCTCGCGTGATCCCGGGCTTCGAGGACTTCGAGCGGCGGGTCACCGAGCCCGGCGGTTTCGTGCTGCCCAACCCGCCGCGCGACGCCCGGCTGTTCCCGACGGCGACCGGCAAGGCCAACTTCACGGTGAACGAGCTCGAGATCGTCCAGGTGCCCGAGGGGCGTCTGCTGCTCCAGACCGTGCGCTCCCACGACCAGTTCAACACCACCGTCTACGGCCTCGACGACCGGTACCGGGGCGTGAAGGGCGGGCGGCGCGTCGTGTTCGTGCGCCCCGAGGACCTCACGGCCCTCGGGTTCGCCGACGGCGACACGGTGGACCTGGTCAGCGAGTGGCCCGGGCGCGACGGGAGCACCGAGGAGCGCCGGGCCGAGGGGTTCCGGGTCGTCGCGTTCCCGACGGCGAGCGGCTGCGCGGCGGCGTACTTCCCGGAGACGAACGTGCTGGTGCCCCTGGACCACACGGCCGAGGGCAGCAACACCCCGGCCTCCAAGTCGGTGATCATCCGCCTCGAACCCGCCCGCTGAGTGCTGGATGTTCGCCCTCTTTCCGGGGCCAGAAGGGCGAATATCCCGCACTCAACCGTCAGGGGGCGAGGCGGAAGACCGGCCAGGCCAGCTCCGTGCGCCACGCCGTCCGGTCCGGGGTGTCCGACGGCGCCACCAGGTAGGTCTCGTGCACCGGGCCGTCGACCGCCAGGGCATGGTCGACCACCCACGCGCCGAGCCGCCCGTACGTGACGTCGATGTCGTCGTGCGCGCCGTGGTGGACCACCGTCGCGAGCTCGGCGGCGGGCAGCTCGACCGGCCGCACCCGCCCCCGTTCCGGCGGGTCCGCCACGGGCCGGTACACCAGCACCGACCCGTGCCCGTCGCTGAACAGCTCGTTCGCGTAGTGCCCTCCCGGCGGCCCGTGCCGCTCGTGGCCGACGACCGCGGCGTCGAGCTCCGCCATGGCGTCCGCGTACCAGTCCAGCACCTCGCCCTGCCCGACCTCCCCGGTGATCCCCGCGACCACGCGCGCCGGCTCGGTGCGCACCGCCACCTCCGGCCGTGCGGTGCCCGGGCTGAGCAGCTGCCGCAGCGAGGCGACGGCGGTCCGGGTCCGGTCGAGCTCCGCCTCCAGCCGCCGGAGATGGCCGGCGACGAGCTCGGCCCGGGCCCCGGCGTCCGGGGCGGCCAGGATCTGCCGGACCTCCGCGAGCGGCACGTCCAGCTCGCGCAGGCGGTGGATCACCTGGGCCGGCGGGATCTGCGCGCTCGTGTAGTAGCGGTAGCCGCTGCCGGGGTCCACCCGGTCCGGCTCCAGCAGCCCGGAGTCGTGGTAGCGCCGCAGCGTCCGCACGCTCAGGTGGGTGAGCTGCGCGAACTCGCCGATGGTCAGGCCTCTGGTCACGGCACCACTGTGCACCCTCCCCCAGGGGGAGGCGCCACCGCCGAGCGCACCTGTTGACCCTCTCCCCGCGGGAGGCCCCAGCGTGGAGCCATGAACACCTCCGACCACGGTCAGCGGGCCGTGACCATCAGCGACCGCCTGGACGGCCGTCGCGCCCTCGTGACCGGTGCCAGCAAGGGCACCGGCGCCGCCGTCGTGGCACGGCTGCGCGAGGCGGGCGCGACCGTGCTGGGCACGGCGCGCACGGCTCCCGACACCGGCCCCGGACCCCGCGGCTTCGTCGCGGCGGACCTGACCTCCCCCGACGACGCCGCCCGGGTGGCCGAGCACGCCGCCGAGCATCTCGGCGGCGTCGACATCCTGGTGCACACGCTCGGCGGCTCACGGTCGCCGTCCGGCGGCTTCGCGGCGCTCACCGACGAGCACTGGGCCCACGAGCTGGGCCTCAACCTGCTCGCGGCGGTCCGGCTCGACCGCGCGCTGGTCCCCGGCATGGTCGCGGCAGGGTGGGGCGCCGTGGTGCACGTCTCGTCCATCCAGCGCAGGCAGCCGCTGCACGACGCCACGCTCGGGTACGCCGCCGCCAAGGCCGCGCTGACCACCTACAGCAAGGGGCTCGCGGGTGAGGTCGCGCCGTACGGCGTCCGGGTCAACGTGGTCTCCCCCGGCTTCATCCGGTCGGCCGGCGCCGACGGACTCGTCGACCGCCTGTCCACCGGCCAGGGCATCACGCGGGAGGAGGCCCTCGGCCAGGTCATGGACTCGCTCGGCGGCATCCCGCTCGGGCGCCCGAGCGAGCCGGCCGAGGTCGCCGAGCTGGTCGCCTTCCTCGTCGGCGACCGCTCGGCGGCCATCACCGGGGCCGAGCACACGATCGACGGCGGGACGGTCCCGACGGTCGGCTGAGGCCGACCCCGACAGCACCACCACCGGTGGCGCCGCCACCCAGGGCATCGGCCTGCCCGACGTCGTCGCCGCGCACCTTGCCGCGCACGAGGCCCGCGACGTCGAGCGGGAGCTCGCCTGCTACGCCGAGGGGGCCGCCGTGACCGACGAGGGGCGCACCTACCGGGGCCTGACAATCGCCCCCTGATCAGCAGCTGAGTGCTGGATCTTCGCCCTCGAACCGCCTTTCGGAGGACGAAGATCCAGCACTCAGCGAACCGGGCAGGGTCAGTGCGAGACCGCCTTCTCCGCGCCCGCGCCCGTGAGGGAGCGGACCTCCATCTCGGCGTACTTCTCCGGGTGCGACTGCTCCTTGCTCAGGTACGTGCCGACGACGCCGAGCACGAACGCGAGCGGGATGGTCACGATGCCCGGGTTGTCGAGCGGGAACCAGTGGAAGTCGATCGCGGTGTTCTTGATCATCGACAGGCTCTCCCCCGTGGCCGGGTCCACCTTGCCCGACACCACCGGCGAGAAGATGATCAGCAGGATCGTCGAGCTGAGCCCGCCGTAGATGCTCCACAGCGCGCCGGACGTGTTGAACCGCTTCCAGAACAGCGAGTAGATGATCGTCGGCAGGTTGGCCGACGCCGCGACGCAGAACGCCAGCGCCACGAGGAACGCGATGTTCTGCCCGTTGGCGAAGATGCCGCCGATGATCGCGATGACGCCGATCACCACGACGGTCCAGCGGGCCACCCGGACCTCGCCGTCGGGTGCCACCTGCCCCTTCTTGATGATGGAGGCGTAGATGTCGTGGGAGAAGCTGGCCGCCGCGGTGATCGTCAGGCCCGCCACGACGGCGAGGATGGTCGCGAACGCGACCGCCGCGATGATGCCGAGCAGGATCTCGCCGCCGAGCTGGAACGCGAGCAGCGGTGCGGCGGAGTTGGCCCCGCCTGGCGCCGCGAGGATCGCCTCCGGCCCGACGAGGGCCGCCGCGCCGTACCCGAGCACCAGCGTGAAGAGGTAGAAGACGCCGATCAGCCAGATCGCCACGACCACGGACTTGCGGGCCTCCTTGGCCGACGGCACCGTGTAGAAGCGCATCAGCACGTGCGGGAGGCCCGCGGTGCCGAGCACCAGGGCGAGCGCCAGCGACAGGAAGTCGAGCTGGGTGATCCCGGAGACGCCGTACTTCTTGCCCGGCTCGAGGAGTGCCTCACCGCCCTCGCCGGCCACGCTGACGGCCTCCTGCATGACGGCGGAGAGGCTGAAGCCGAAGTTGGCGAGCACCCAGACCGTCATGACGGCGGCGCCCGCGATGAGCAGTGTCGCCTTGATGATCTGGACCCACGTGGTGCCCTTCATGCCGCCCACCAGCACGTAGAGGATCATGAGGGCGCCGACCACCGCGATGACGACGCCCTGGCCCGCGGAGTCGGTGACACCGAGCAGGAGGGCGACGAGCCCGCCGGCACCGGCCATCTGTGCCAGCAGGTAGAAGAACACGACGGCGAGCGTCGAGATCGCCGCGGCGAGCCGGATCGGGCGCTGCTTGAGCCGGAACGACAGCACGTCGGCCATCGTGAACTTGCCCGTGTTCCGCAGCAGCTCCGCGACCAGCAGCAGGGCCACGAGCCAGGCCACGAGGAAGCCGATGGAGTAGAGGAAACCGTCGTACCCGTTGACCGCGATGGCTCCCGCGATCCCGAGGAAGCTGGCCGCCGACAGGTAGTCGCCTGCGATCGCGGTGCCGTTCTGCGTGCCCGTGAAGTTGCGGCCTCCGGCGTAGAAGTCGGCCGCGCTCTTGTTCTGGCGGGAGACCCGGAACACGACGACGAGGGTGACGACGACGAACGCCGCGAAGATGCCGATGTTGATCCAGATGTTGCCGACGTTCGTGGCCGCCGCCGCTGCCATGACGGTCCCGTTCACAGCTGGCCCTCCTCGATCTCTTCGCGCATGGCCTGCGCCCGGGCGTCGAACTTGTCGTTCGCCCACCGCGCGTAGAGCGTGGTGATGACGAACGTGGACACGAACTGCAGCAGCCCGAAGATGAGACCGACGGTGAACGTCCCGCCGACCCGGATACTCATGAACTCGTGCGCGTACGTGCTCAGGACCGCATAGAGCAGGTACCACACGAGGAACAGCGCGGTCATCGGGAAGACGAAGTTCCGGAAGGCCTTGCGCAGGCTCTGGAACTCGTCCGATCTCTCGACGCGTTGGTAATCGGTTTCAACAGGCCCTGAGACCGGTAGGTCACTCATGACGCCTCCATCGGCTCATGGGACACGCGCACTGCCGCGACCCGGTGCGCCCTTCGCACCGACGCCCAATGTTCCTTATTTCACATGCGCGGGGCAATCAAATCTCGCCGCGAGTCATCGACGTGACCAAGTCGTTATTTCACCCGCTCCCGAGCCGGCGACCAGCACGGACGTCAGCGCCGGACGTACGTCAGGTCCGTGATCGCCCGCCCCGCGCCGTGCGCCTTGCGCTCGAACCCGGTCAGGACCCGCCGCTCGAAGCGCGGCGCCCGGTTCCCCGTGCCGTGCGCGTTGCCGAGGTGCTCGTCCGCGTCCAGGACCTCGATCATCTGCTCGGCGTACTCGGCCCAGTCGGTGGCCAGGCGTAGCGTGCCGCCCGGCCGCAGCACGCGGGCGGCGAGCGCCGCGAACTCGGCGGTGACGAGGCGGCGCTTGTGGTGGCGCGCCTTGTGCCAGGGGTCGGGAAAGAAGACCCAGAGCTCGTCCACGGTCCCGGCCTGGACGGTGGTCGCCAGCAGCTCTGCCGCGTTGGCCTGCACCAGGCGCAGGTTGGGCAGCCCGCCCTGGCCGAGGGCCGCGCCTGCCCGCTCGGCGCGCGCGATCGTGTGCGCGAGCCCTGGCTGGTAGACCTCGACGGCGAGGTAGTCGCGCTCGGGGTCGGTGCGGGCGGCCTCGACGACGGCGTCACCGAGGCCGGAGCCGATCTCCACGACCAGGGGTGCCGTGCGCCCGAACACGGCTCGCGTGTCGAGCACGAACCCGGGGTCCACGGACGTGCGCGCGATCGCCCGCGGCACGTCGACGAGGTAGGTGGGGTGCAGCTCGGCCCACAGGCGCTTCTGCTTGTCCGTGAGCCTGCCGGACCGGCGCACGAAGGAGACCGGCTTGGTCCGGAAGCCCGAGAGCTCGGGACGGTCGTCGGTGTCGGGGCGGGGCGAAACGGGCTGGCTCACACCGAAGAGGGTACGAGGTTCGGGCCGGGCATTGCGTATCCGCAAGGATTCGCGGCTCGCCGCGCACCCCGCGCGGAGCGCGCGGCAGGCTGGGGCCGGACGCCGGACCCCCAGCGAACCGAGGAGCTGACCATGTGCGCCGTCGCACCGCCCATCGTCCTGCCATGACCGACCACCACGCCTGCTCGCACGTCGAGCTCGACGGCCGACGGATCGTCGTCGACCTGTCCGACGCCGACCTCGCACGGCTCACCGCGACCGCGCGCCGGCGCGGTGTCGACCGCACGCAGCTCGTCCTCGCCTGGATCCGGCGCGGCATGAGCAGCGACCTCTGGACGAGGCCGGACGAGCGGTCCGTCCGGGTGAACCGGATGGACCGCGACGTCGAGGTCGGGCAGCGGGCCGAGAGCCTCTTCACGAGCCTGCTGGACGGCTTGCGCGAGCACGACTGAACCCGCGAGCACGCCCGGTCAGACCCCGTCGACCTCCGCCTCGAGCATGGCGAGGGCCTCGGCCGGCTCGAGGTCGCCGACCAGGACCCGCAGGGTCAGCCCGTCCGACAGTGCGAGCAGCCGCCGTGCCTGCTCCAGCGCAGCGGGGTCGTCGGCGTCCTCTCCACGGTCGGCACTGTTCGCCCGGTCGGCGCGGATCAGCCGCGCGCACTCCTCCTCGGCCCCCCGGCGCGCCTCGGCCAGCACCTGGCGGACGGCGGCGTGGTTGATCGACTTCGCCACGTAGGCGTACCAGACGCTGACGCCCGTGCGGCCGCCGTCGTCCCGGGGGATCTGCTGGCTCACGACGTGCAGGAGGCGCACGCGCGGGTCGGCGTCGGCGGTCTCCAGGTAGCCGCCGTACGCGGTCTCGACGAGCGCGGTGCAGCCCGCCAGGACGAGCGCCTCCTTGGTGCCGAAGTAGTGCTGGATGCGACCCATCGAGACGCCCGCCTCCGCGGCCACGTGGCGCAGGCTGACGCCCTCGATCCCGTGCTGGGCGATCACCAGCCACAGCGCGTAGACGATCTGCGTGCGGCGCTCTTCGTGATCGACGACTCTCGGCATGCGCACAGCGTAGCAATACGATTGCATCGCAACCTGTTACGATGCGACTGTATTGCAACGTCTCACCCACCTGAAGGGACCTCTGATGCGCGAGAACCAGACCGGCCGCACACGGCGCCGGTGGCCGACCGTCCTGCTCGCCGCCGTCGCGGCGGTCTCCACCAGCGGGCTGGTGCTGCTGCTCACGGCGGGCGGCCCCGGCGTCGGCCACTTCCGCACGCCGCAGGCCCGCCTGGCGTACGAGGACGCGTACGCCGCGGCGCTCGCCCGCCTGCCCGAGCCCACCGAGACGCACGACGTCGAGACGAGGTTCGGCACGGTGCGCGCCTACGCCTGGGTCGCGAAGGACCGGCCCGAGGAGACCCCGGTCGTCCTGCTGCCCGGCCGGTCGGCCGCCGTCCCGATGTGGGGCGACAACCTGCCGCACTACGTCGGACACCGCACGGTGTACGCCTTCGACGTCCTCGGCGACACGGGCCTGTCCGAGCAGTCCGTCCCCCAGCGCGACATCGCCGACTCCGCCCGGTGGGTCGACGAGGCGATGGCGGGCCTGGACATCGAGCGTGCCCACCTGGTCGGCCACTCCCAGGGCGGCGGGCTCGCCGCCGCCGTCGCGGTGCACCACCCAGAGCGCCTGGCCAGCCTGACCCTGCTCGAGCCGATCCTCACCCTGGGCACGCTGCCGTTGTCGATGGTGCTCGCGAGCATCCCGCTCTCGCTGCCGTTCCTGCCCGAGTCGTGGCGGGAGGCAGGCCTGAACCAGATCGGCGGTGTCGAGGACGAGGCGGTCGACCCGGACGACCCGCTGATCCGGATGATCTCGCTCGGCGCCGAGAGCTACAGCTCCTCGGGGCTGCCCAACCCGGTCCCGCTGACCGACGCCCAGCTGGAGGGCCCACCGATGCCCGTGTACGTGGCGATCGCGAGCGACTCGTCGCTCGCCGGTGGCGAGGCCGCCGCGGAGAAGGCGAGGCTGATCCCGGAGGCCCAGGTCAAGATCTGGCCCGACACCACGCACTCCCTGCCCATGCAGGTCGCTCCGGCGCTGGACGCGGAGCTGGAGCGGTTCTGGGCGGCGCACGGGTAGCCGCCTGCCATCACCCGACCCTGACTTCATCGCAGCCGCGACGGCCACGGGACGATGGCCCCGCGCCGCCGAGCGTAGGGTTCGTCGCTTCATGGGTGCCCATGGTGCGAGGAACCCTACGCTCGGTGGGCCGGTCGGTTGGTCGGGCCCGCGGCCCGCGGGGCCCGCGGGCCGCCAGGGTTACAGGGCTCCCGTCAGGCGCTCCACGACCCACCACAGGGCGACCAGGCCGATCGCGGCGCAGCCGGCGCCGAGCATCCAGCGCGCCGTCCGCGGGGCGCGCACCCGCAGCAGCACCAGCAGCGGGAACACGAGCGCGATGATGCCGAGCTGCACGGCCTCGATGCCCACGTTGAACGACACCAGCGACCACAGCAGGGTCCACGACCAGGCGGCCTCGATCCCGAGCGCGCCGGCGAACCCGACCCCGTGCACCAGCCCGAAGGCGAACACGACCGGCAGCCGCCACCGCTCCCAGGCCGTCAACGCGGCGCGCTCCCCCGCGTCGGCCCGCCAGCGCAGGCCGTCACGCACCGTGCCGTACGGCGCGGTGTCCCGTCCGCGCCGGATCAGGTACAGGTCCACGGCCGCCACCACCGCGATGGACGCCGCGATCACCGGCTCGACCACGATCGCGGGCACCGACACCACGCCGAGGGCGGCGAGCAGGAACGTCACCGAGTGCGCGACGGTGAACGCCGTGGCGGTCCAGACGATGTCGCGCAGCCTGCGGGCGCCGATCAGCAGCGCCAGCAGGAACAGCACGTGGTCCAGCCCGAACAGCAGGTGCTCGCCGCCCAGCACGAAGAACTCGCCCACCTGCTTGAGCAGGCGGTTCTCCCCCGTGGTGAGGGTCGGCGACGCCGCGGTGAGCACCGCGGAGCCGTCCTCGCCGTCGAGCGTGTACGCCACGATCGTCTCGGTGGAGTGCACGAACGACTCGGCGTCCGGGAACAGCGCGCTGGAGACCTCGTGCACGCCCTCCGGCTCGCCGTCGCACGCGAAGGCGTAGGTCAGCGAGGCGTAGGGACGGTCGCCGCGCTCCACGACGTCGACGGCGGACAGCGTCGGGACGCACGCCTCGCCGTCGTGGGCGACCGTGAACCGGTCGGTGACGTAACCGTCCACCGCCCGCTCGTGCTGGTCGAGCTGCGCGAGCTGGTCGTCCCGTTCCGTCGCCTCGTACGCCTCGGCCCGCAGCCAGGCGGACTTCATCAGCAGGTCGTACTCGAGGTCGAGCACGGCCGTGACGTCCGTCGTCGGCCCTGCGCCGTCCGGCGCCGCCGGGGTCACCTCGGCGTAGACGTCGCTCGTGGCGTCATGGGCCCACGCCGTCTGCCCCACGGCGGGGCCGCTCACGACTGCGAGCAGCCCCGCCAGGGCCAAGGAGCGCCGGAGTCTCAACGGCGGGCCGTGGTGAAGTACGCCGGCGATGCCGTCGTCGTGCCGCCCCCGGAGGTGCGGGCCGTGACGAACCAGGCGTAGGTGCGGTCCGGCTTGAGGCCGGTCCACCGGACGGAGGCGACCTCACCGGACGTCACCGTGTCCGTGCCGATCTGGTGCACCGGGTCGTACAGCACCACGGACTCGGTGGTGAACGACGTGGTGCGGGAGGTCAGGTCGACCGGCAGCACCATGTTGTCCTCGAGGCCGTTGTACCGCTCGTCCTCGTCGTACTCCGTCGCGCCGAACTCGCCCAGCAGCGGCGAGTAGGTGTCGATGGACACCTCGCCGCGGTCGACGTCGAACTGCAGCATGCGGAAGAACGACGCGCCCAGCCGGAGCCGGTCGGTCGGGTCGTAGCCGCCGATCTCCGTGAGGCCCAGCTGGTCCGCGGACACCGTGTAGAACTGGTAGTCCGCGAGCAGCTCGACCACGCCGCCGCCGATGTCGCCGACCACGGGCGGGCGCACGTTGGTGCCCACGCCGTGGCGGTGCCCGGCCAGCACCATGAAGACGTTCGGGTTGTCCTTGACGAGCAGGTTGTACAGCAGCGGCCCGTCCGACCCGCCGAAGTTCGCCCCGCGCCCGTCGGGCGACGTTGACGGCTCCAGGTAGTCGTGCGTGAGCAGGATGCCGTTGCGGTCCGAGTACCGGTCGAAGATCTCCGCGGCCCACTCGGCCTCGTCCCGGGTCACGCCGTACGACAGGCCCACCACCACGAAGTCCAGGCCGCCGGCCGAGAACAGGTCGAAGTGGTTCTCGTTCGAGCCCGGCGTCATCGAGCCGCCGTAGGTCGCGTTCTCCCAGCCCTCGGCGAGCTCCTCGTAACGGTCCGGCCCGAAGTGCTCGTTGAACAGGTCCGGGTTCTTGCCCGACTGGTTGTCGTGGTTACCGGCGACGACGCCGTTGGGGATGCCGGCCGCGTCGATCCGGCCCTGGGCCTCGGACGCGAACTCGAACTCGCCCGCCACCTGCTCCTCGAGCTCCGGCGAGATCGCACGGATGTTGTTCTCGATGATGTCGCCGGTGTGCGCCACGTACGCGATCTTGCGCTCCTCGGCGTTGTCGACGATCCAGTCCATGACGCCCGTGTACGCCTTGCCCCACACGGCGCGTTCCTCGGCACTCTCCTGCTCGACGGCGCCCTCGGCCAGGTACTGCGTGTCCGTGTAGTGGACCATCGAGAAGTCGTAGTCGTCGGGGTTCGCGAACCGGTCGCCGTCGCCGGCGTCGATGTCGTCGGCGAAGGGGTCCTCACCCGTGACCATCGCGTGGACCTTGCCCCGGACCACGTAGTCCCGGGTCACGGCGCCCTCGAGCACCGTGCCGCCCTCGACGGCGCCGCGCGCGGAGGCCACGACGTCCCAGGCTCGCGTGTCCGGGTTCCAGGCACGCAGGCTGACCAGACGGGCGGGGTCCGCCGTGCCCTCCCAGCGCAGCACCGGCGCCTCGACCTTGCCGCGGACCGGCACGTCGAACCGCTGGTAGGTCACGTCTGCCGAGGCGGGCGAGTCGACCGACCGCTCGTCGCCCGGCTGCAGGGTCTTGGTGCTCAGCCTCCGCTGACCGGGCACGCTCAGGTCCGTCGGCACGGCGTCGCTCTCACCCTGCCAGGCACTGGTCGGGGTCAGGATCTCGGCGGCCGAGAAGTGGGCGGTCACGTCCCCGCCGTCCGGCTCGGCGACCTTCGCGCTCAGCGTCGCCGTGCGGCCCACGTCCGAGGCGCCCGACGCCGGTTCGACGTCGGACGGCACGTCCGGGATCCCCGCGCTGGCGAACGGGATCTCGTGCGTGACCTCGTTGCCGAGGCCGTCGGTCGCCGAGACCGCGAGGGTGTGGTCACCCGCGGAGAGGCCCGGCCCGACCAGGTCGCCCAGGGCGACCTCCTTGCCGTCGAGCATGACGTCCGGACCCTGGACCACGCCGGACGCGTCATCGACCGAGACCGCGAGCGGCACGCTCGACGTGAGCCGGTCGCCGTCCGCGGGCGTGGCCGAGACGAGCGCCGGGCCCGTGTTGTCCGTGAACAGCGCGCGGGTCGCG
Source organism: Promicromonospora xylanilytica (assembly GCF_054782895.1). Classification (NCBI taxonomy): domain Bacteria; kingdom Bacillati; phylum Actinomycetota; class Actinomycetes; order Micrococcales; family Promicromonosporaceae; genus Promicromonospora; species Promicromonospora xylanilytica. The sequence continues at coordinate 53,822 of NZ_BAAGRP010000014.1, read as the reverse complement.
GTCTCGCCGGTGGTGGAGGTCGCGGAGAGCTCGTGCTCGCCGTCGTCCAGCGTCGCCGTGTCGACCTGGGCGATCAGGCCGCGCGCCGGGGCGTCGACGTGGAACACCAGGTCGACCTCGACCTCGGGGTTCACGTTGCTGCCGCAGTTGCCGTCCCCGATGTTGTGGCTCGAGCGCATGCTCACGTGCGTCGCCGTGCCCTCTGCCGGGGTCAGCACGGGGTTCGTCAGCGTGTAGTCGTCGCGGTTGTCGCCGCACGAGCTGCCGTACAGCGTGCCCGCGACCAGGTCGATCCGGTTCCAGCCCGCCAGGAGCCACTCGTTCGGCACCGTGACCTCGGCCCGCTCGGACACGTAGTCGCGGTCGATGACGAGCTTGTGCCCGTTGACCTGCAGGTACGACTGGTAGCGCGCCTCCAGCGAGTTGGACCCCACGTCGAAGGCCAGCACGGCGTCCCCGGCACCCAGCGAGTCGTGCAGGGTGACCGCCGGGGCGTCGATCGTGTAGGTGAGGGCGACCTCGCGCAGCAGGGTGTCGTTGCTCCCGCAGTTCCCGTCGCCCATCGCGTAGGAGTCGGCGACGTCGTGGCCGGTGACCGTGGCGCCGTCCAGCGCGAGGTCCAGGCCGGAGATGGCGAAGTCGTCGCGGTTGGTGCCGCAGGACGAGGCGTAGTCGCCGGTCACGACCTTGATCGAGTTGTCGCCGGGGACCAGCAGGCTCGCCGGGAGGGTGACGTCCACCCGCTCGCTCGCCCAGTCGCCGCCCAGCTCGACGCGCGAGCCGTTGACCAGCAGGAAGTTGTGGTACGCGTCGTCGATCGAGTTGCTGCCGACGTCGAACGAGAACGTGGCCGCGCTGTTGCCGAGGGTCGGCAGGGCGGTGGGCTCGGCGCCGTCGAGCAGCAGGTCGGCCACCCCGCCGTCCTCGCCGGCCGGGCGGGCGGCGGCCACGGCCACCGTGCCGTTGGTGAGTGTGCCGTCGGCCGGGGTGAGGCGCGGTGCGCCGGTCGGCGCGTTGTTCACGCGGACCTGGTGCGCCGTGACGTCGCCGGACGCCGTGCGTGCCTCGATCGTGTGCTCGCCGTTGGCCAGCGTGGTGGTGTCGAGGTCGGCGCTGAGGCCGGTGGTGCCCTGCGGGTCGCCCTGGAGGAAGAAGGACAGCTCGGCCTTGCGCAGCAGGTTGGCGTTGGAGCCGCAGCTGCCGTCGCCGAACGCGTACGTGTACTCGTTCTCCTCGCCGTCCGCCATCTCACCGAGCGGTTCCAGCGTGAAGTCGGACAGCACGAAGTCGTCGTGGTTCTCGCCACAGCTCGTGGTGAACGTCCCCGCGACGACCTCGACGGTGTTCTCGCCCGTCACGAGGTACTCGTTGGGGACCTCCAGCTCGACGCGCTCGTTCACCGCGTCCGGCAGGTAGATCGGCTCGGACCCGTTGACCGACACGTAGTTCTGGTAGCGCGCCTCGGTGGAGTTGCTGCCGACGGCGTAGCCGAGGATCGAGGTGCCGAGCGTCTCGGTGGCGCCCGGCACGTCCGCGCCGTCGACGGTGAGGCTCTCGACGTCGTCGCCGGGGGCGACGGGCTCGGCCGCGACCGGGACGGTGCCCTCGAGGAACTCTCCGTCGGCAGGCGTGAGGATCGGGCCGTCGGGCGCGGGAGCCTCCGGCTCGCGCGGGGCCGTCGCGGTCGTCGCGCCCGGGGCCCTACCGGTGTCCGCGGGGGCCGCGGACGACGACGTCGCGACCCACCCCGTCATGACGAGCGTCGCTGCCGTGACCGCCGCGACGAGACCGGCCTGCTGCCGGCCTCGTTGTTTCCTGGTGACTGGCCGCATGGCCGCCCTCCCTGTGGTCCGTGAAAGGTGGACGGCTATGAGCACGCCCGGAGGTCAACCTGACCTGGACTGATGAACGGAACGGGAGCATCAGGCAACCTTCCGACAAACTGGAAGAAACCTGGATGAGTTGGCTGGTCAGAGGCACCGTGGAGAGCGGGTGAAGTTTGCCTGCCCAGGCTTTCGCCATCGAACCCCGGCGGGAACGACGAAGGCCCCCACCGAGGTGGGGGCCTTCGTCCTGTGGTGCGCCATCTAGGACTTGAACCTAGAACCCGCTGATTAAGAGTCAGCTGCTCTGCCAATTGAGCTAATGGCGCCTGCGACGGAAAGATTACCAGGGTCTTGACCCTCTGGCGCACCGCTTTCTCCGCCTCGCGACGACCCTCGCCGTCGCCCCGCGTGGGGGCTGCCGGACCGTCGCGTTGGTGCGCCATCTAGGACTTGAACCTAGAACCCGCTGATTAAGAGTCAGCTGCTCTGCCAATTGAGCTAATGGCGCGCAACGGAGAGAAACACTACCAGGACCTGCGACGTCACCGGTAACCGAACGGGCACCCCCACCTGTGAACTGCGCGACAGCCGGGCCGGGCCGGCAGCGGACCTACAGGTAGAGCCCCGTCGCGCCGTCCGCCTCGTCGTTCTCGGCCACGCCGTGCACGTCGCGTTCCCGCAGCAGCACGTAGTCCCGGCCGGCCAGGTCCACCTCGGCGCGCTCCTCCGGGTCGTACAGGACGCGGTCGCCCACGTCGACCTGGCGCACGTGCTCGCCCTTCGCCACGACCGTCGCCCACGCGAGCCGCTTGGGCCCGACGGCGGTCGCGGGGATCACCAGGCCGGCCGTCGACTGCCGCTCCGCCGCGTCCGTCTCCGGCTCGACCAGGAGCCGGTCGTGCAGCATGCGGATCGGGAGGGTGCCGGGCTTGGTCGCGGAATCAGGTACGGCGGGAGTGCTCACGGGACAACGCTACGCGACCCCGGCAGTGCCCGGCGGACGGGCTACCGTTACGGGCATGACCACTCGTCTCGAATCCGGGGACAAGGCTCCCGACTTCACCCTGCCCACGGCCGACGGCGCGACCGTCCGGCTCGCCGACCTGGCGAGCAGCACCGACAAGGGCGTCATCGTCTACTTCTATCCCGCCGCGGCCACGCCCGGCTGCACCAAGGAGGCCTGCGACTTCCGCGACTCCCTGGCCTCCCTGCAGGGCGCCGGCTACGCCGTCGTCGGCATCTCCCCCGACAAGGTGGCGAAGCTCGCGAAGTTCGCCGACGCGGAGTCGCTGACGTTCCCGCTCGCGTCCGACGAGGACCACGCGACCCTGGAGGCGTACGGCGCCTGGGGCGAGAAGCAGAACTACGGCAAGACGTACGTGGGCGTCATCCGCTCGACGGTCGTGGTGAACCCGGACCTGACGGTGTCCGAGTCCTTCTACAACGTGAAGGCGACCGGGCACGTGGCTCGGATCCGCAAGGTCCTCGGCCTCGATGACTGAGCAGATGACCGCGCGGGAGGGGCAGCGCTGATGGGGTCGCCCGCCGACCTGCTCGACCTCGACGCCGAGCTGAACGACACCGAGCTGGCCACGCGTGACCGGGTGCGCGAGTTCGTGGACCGCCGCGTCCGGCCGAACATCGCCCGCTGGTTCGCCGACGCCCACTTCCCGCGCGAGCTGGTGCCCGAGCTGGGCGAGCTGGGTCTGCTCGGCATGCACCTGGACGGGTACGGCTGCGCCGGCCGGTCCGCCGTCGAGTACGGGCTGGCGGCGCAGGAGCTGGAGGCGGGCGACTCCGGCATCCGCACCTTCGTGTCGGTGCAGGGGTCCCTGGCGATGTCGGCGATCCACAAGCACGGCTCAGAGGAGCAGAAGCGGCTGTGGCTGCCCCGGATGGCGACGGGCGAGGTGGTCGGGTGCTTCGGGCTCACGGAGCCGGGCGCCGGCTCCGACCCGGCGAGCATGACCACCCGAGCCCGGTTCGAGCCCGGCGGCGAGGGCGGCGAAGCGGGTGGCGAATGGGTCCTCGACGGCGCCAAGCGGTGGATCGGCATGGCCTCGTTCGCGGACGTCGCGATCATCTGGGCCAAGGTGTCCGAACCGTCCGAGCAGGGCGCGCGGGACCGCGTGCGCGGGTTCATCGTGCCGACGTCGGCGCAGGGGTTCACGGCGGTGCCGATCGAGCCCAAGCTGTCGATGCGTGCGTCGGTGCAGTGCGACATCACGCTCGAGGGCGTCCGTGTGCCCGCGGACGCCCTGCTGCCGGAGCACCCCGGGCTGGCGGGCCCGTTCGCCTGCCTGGACGAGGCGCGGTACGGCATCGTGTGGGGCACGGTCGGCGCCGCGCGCGACGCGTTCGAGGCAGCGCTCTCCTACGCCCAGGAACGCGAGCAGTTCGGCACGCCGGTCGCGGGCTTCCAGCTCACCCAGGCCAAGCTCGTCGACATGGCGCTGGAGATCACCAAGGCGCAGCTCGTGGCGCTGCGCCTCGGCCGGCTCAAGGACGCCGGGCGGCTGGAGGGGCACATGATCTCGGCGGGCAAGCTCAACAACGCGCGCGCCGCCATCGAGGTCTGCCGCGAGGCCCGCACCATCCTGGGCGGCAACGGGGTCACGCTGGACCACTCGCCCATGCGGCACGCGAACAACCTGGAGTCGGTGCGCACCTACGAGGGCACGGACGAGGTGCACACGCTGGTGCTGGGCCGGCACATCACGGGGCTCGCCGCATTCCGCTGACCTGCCCGCGGACCCCGTAGACTGGGCGCCGCGCGCGAGTGGCGTAATTGGCAGCCGCGCCAGGTTTAGGTCCTGGTGTCCTCGGACGTGGGGGTTCGAGTCCCCCCTCGCGCACCTCGGTGGTGCTGTGCCGGCCCAGTCGGCTCAGTTCTGCTGTGCCGCGAGGTCCTTCTTCACGGCCTCCATGTCGAGACCGCGGACGGCCTCGACGACCTCGGCGAGGCCCTTGGCCGGCAGGGCGCCCGCCTGGCGGAAGACCAGCACGCCGTCCCGGAACGCCATGAGCGTGGGGATGGACGTGACCTGCGCGGCCGAGGAGATGCCGGGGTTGGCGTCCGTGTCGACCTTGGCGTGCACGATGTCGGTGTTCTTCTCCGAGGAGGCCTCGAAGACGGGGCCGAACATCTTGCACGGCGGGCACCAGTCGGCCCAGAAGTCGACGAGGACGATCTCGCTGTCGCTGACGGTCTTCTCGAACGTGGCGTCGGTGATGTCGACGGTGGCCATGTGGCGTTTCCTCTCGTTGGACGTCTCCTTGGTTCAGCACAGCGGCGCCCTCGGCTATTCCACGCGGCCGCCCGCGCGCGGCGCGGGGGGCGGCACCGCGCAGCCCGACCTGGTAGAACGGACCCGTGACGGACACTGCCGACTACCCTTCCGACGACGACTTCTACCGTGACCCCTCCCAGGTCTCGGGGTGGCTGACCGATGAGGACCTCGCGGTCGTACGCGCACAGCTGCCGCTCGTCTACGTCGATGCCGTTCCGGTCCGGGTCGACGACTCGGGCGACGTGGTCGCCGTCGGGCTGCTCCTGCGGGTCAACACGCAGGGCACCATGACGCGGGCCGTGGTCTCGGGGCGCGTCATGTATCACGAGCGGGTCCGGGACGCGCTGCTGCGGCACATCGAGAAGGACCTCGGCCCGGTGGCGCTGCCGCAGGTCCCGACGTCCCCGCAGCCGTTCACGGTGGCCGAGTACTTCCCGACCCCCGGGATCACGGCGTTCCACGACCCGCGCCAGCACGCGGTCTCGCTCGCGTACGTCGTGCCCGTCACGGGCGACTGCCGTCCGCAGCAGAACGCCCTGGACCTCGCCTGGCTGACGCCGGAGGAGGCCTGCGCCGACGACGTCCAGGCCGAGATGATGAACGGCCAGGGCATGCTGCTCAAGCAGGCGATGGCCCACGTGGGGCGCCTGCCCTAGGACAGGTCGAGCACCGGCCAGTCCTCCAGGTCCGACCGCATCCGGCGGTCGTGCGTCGCCACCACCACGGCGCACGGGGTGACCTGCAGGGCGCGGGTCAGCTCGTCGACGAGGTCGATCGACAGGTGGTTGGTCGGCTCGTCCAGCAGCAGCAGGTGCGGTGCGTGCAGCAGCGCCCGCGCCAGCTCGAACCGGCGCCGCTGCCCCGCCGACAGCTCGGCGAGCGGGCGGTCCAGGTCCTCCTCGCTGAGCAGGCCGAGCCCCGCGACGGGCACCACGTGGTCCGGGTCCAGCTCGCCGGAGGAGAGCAGCCGGAGGGCCTCGTCGGCGTAGGTCTCGAAACCGGTCCGCAGGCGCGCCCTGCCCGTGATGGGCAGGCTCTCCTGACCCACGACGCCGATGCGGACGCCCGGCGCGACCGACCGGCTCCCCCGGTCCAGGGCCAGCGTCCCGGCCAGCGCCCCGAGCAGCGTCGACTTGCCGGTGCCGTTCGGCCCGACGACGAGCAGCCGGCCCGACGGCGGGATCGCGATCCGGGTGCCCGGCAGGTCCACGCGGGCGCCGCCGTCGTCCCCGACCCGCGGCGAGCGCACCTCCACGACCGGGTGGCTGGGGTCCCAGCCGGGGGACATCGCCGGCAGGTCCGGGAACGCCAGCTCGACCGGTGGCTTCGGGACCTCGATGGCCTCCGCCTCGAGCTTCTGGACGAGCCGGTCGGCGGCCTTGACGTGGATCCGGGCGTGCGTGGCGCGCCGGTGCTTCTGCGAGCCCTTCTCCGGGCGCCACTCGTCGGACAGCCCCTCGTACGACTCGTCCAGCCGCTCCGCGAGCGCCGCCGCCCGCTTGCGCTCGGCGCGGTAGCGCTGCCGCCACCGGTGCAGCGACTGGTTCTTCGCGAACCGGTAGGCCAGGTAGCCGGGCTGCCCGTAGAGCACGGGTTTGCCGTCCCAGGACGGGTCGAGGTCGAGGATCGCGGTGGCGACGTCGTCCAGCAGCTCACGGTCGTGCGTGACCAGCACGATGCCGCCGCGCCAGGCGACGAGCTCGCCCGTGAGGAACTCGATGGCGTCAGTGTCCAGGTGGTTGGTGGGCTCGTCCAGCAGGAGCAGGTCGGAACGCTCGGCGAGGCGGCACGCGAGGCGGACCCGGAACCGCTCCCCCACGCTGAGCTCGTCGAGCCGGCGGGCCGGGTCGCGTGGGGCGCCGAGTCGCGTGAGCGCCACCTCGACGCGGCGGTCGGCGTCCCAGACCGCGAGGTGCTCGGCGAGCGACAGGGTGCGTTCCAGCACCGCCAGGTCACCCGACCCGTGGTCGAACGCGGCGGCGGCGGCCTCCAGCTCGGCGGCCGCCGTCCGCAGGCCGTCGAGGGTCATCGCGACGACGTCGCCGATGGTCTGGCCGGGCGTGGGGTGCAGCTCCTGCTCGACGAGGGCCACGGATCCGTGCCGCCGCACCTCGCCCGACTTCGGCTGCAGGTCACCGGCCAGCAGGTGCAGGAACGTGGACTTGCCGGACCCGTTCTCCCCCACGACGCCGACGCGCGTGCCGTCGTTCACGGTGACGCTCACCCCGGCCAGCACGTCCCGCCCGGGGTACGCGAAGGCGAGGTCCTGGGCGACGAGATGCATCCGCCAAGCCTACGGGCCCTTCGGGGCCGCGCGGTCAAGGGAAGGGCGGTGCCCGACGCCGGGCGGCGTCGGGCACCGGGGGACGCTGTGGGTACGCAGCGGGGGGATCCAGGGGCGGATGTACTACGTACCCACAGCGAGGTGATCAGGCAGAGGTCTCAGTCCGGCGGGTGACGGCGGGGTACCTGATGTTCTCGACCATCTCCTGGATCTCGTGCGACGGGGGCTTGGTCGCCAGCGACACGATGACCGTGACCACCAGGTTCACGACCGCGCCGATCGCGCCGATGCCCTCGGGGCTCACGCCCATGATGTGGTCGTTGGCCTGCGTACCGAACACTTCGAGCGTGTAGATCATGTAGGTCGAGGTGAAGGCGAGGCCTGCGAGCATGCCGGAGACCGCTCCCGCCGCGTTGGTCCTCTTCCAGAAGATCCCGAGCAGCAGGATCGGGAAGAAGGTGGACGCGGCGAGCCCGAAGGCGAAGGCGACCACCTGGGCCACGAACGCCGGGGGGTTGATGCCGAAGTAGATGGCGACCAGCACTGCCAGCCCCATCGCGATCCGGCTGACGAGGAGGCGGCGGCCCTCCGAGGCGTGGTGGTCCACGTACCGGAAGTACAGGTCGTGGGACGCCGACGACGAGATGACCAGCAGCAGACCGGCCGCCGTCGACATGGCGGCCGCGAGGCCTCCCGCGGCGACGAGCCCGACGATCGGTGCGGGCAGGCCCGCGATCTCCGGGCTGGCCAGCACCAGGATGTCGTTGTTGATGATCAGGTCGGCGCCCGACGTCGGGTCGTTGCTGACCGTACCGATCGTGTCGACACCCTCGCCGACGGTGACCAGGCCGGTCGCCATCCAGTTCTGCACCCAGGAGGGCAGGGCGTCGACGGCGGCGCCCTGCACGCCCGAGAGCAGGTTGAGCTTGGTGAACGCGCCGACGGCCGGGGCCGTCGTGTAGAGCAGGCCGATGAAGACCAGCGCCCACAGGGCCGAGTAGCGCGCCCCGCGGACCGTCTTGGTCGTGTAGAACCGGATGATCACGTGCGGCAGGCCGGCAGTACCGATCATGAGCGACAGGGTCACCAGGAAGACGTCGATCTGCGGCCGGGCGGTGAACGCCTCGGTGTAGACCGGCAGCCCGAACTCGGCACCGATCCGGTTCAGCTCGGCCAGGATCTCGCCGAACGAGACCTGGGGCACCGGGAAGCCGGTCATCGTGTGCGCGACGGCCCAGGCCGGGATCAGGTAGGCCGTGATCATCACCGTGTACTGGGCCACCTGGGTCCAGGTGATGCCCTTCATGCCGCCGAACACCGCGTACGCGAAGATGACCGCCGCCGCGATCGCCACACCGGCCGCCTGCTCCACCCCCAGGAACCGGGAGAACACGATGCCGCCGCCGGACATCTGCCCCACCACGTAGGTGAAGGACACGATGATGGCGACGACCGCCGCTACCGAGCGCACGGTCTCGGAGAACCGGTCACCCACGAACTCGGGGACCGTGAACTTGCCCCACTTGCGCAGGTACGGCGCGAGCAGCAGGGCGAGCAGCACGAAGCCGCCCGTCCAGCCCATCAGGTAGATGGAGCCGTCCGACCCGAGGAAGGCGATCAGGCCCGCCATCGAGATGAAGGACGCCGCGGACATCCAGTCCGCCGCGACGGCGGCCCCGTTCGCGACGGCGGGGATGTTCTGCTCGGCGACGAAGAAGCCCTTGGTCTCCTTCACCCGGCTGCGCCAGGCGATGCCGATGTACAGCGCGAACGACGCCGCGACGAAGACGAGCGCCCAGGTCTGGATGTCACTCATGACCGGCTCCCGTCGTCGTTGCGCTCGCTGACGCCGTACTGGTCGTCAAGCTTGTCCATGCGCATGGCGTAGATGAGGATCAGCAGGATGAAGGTGTAGATCGAACCCTGCTGCGCGAACCAGAAGCCGAGGGGGAAGCCGCCGATCACGATCTCGTTGAGCTGCTCGACGAACAGGATCCCCGCGCCGAACGAGACCACGAACCAGACGACGAGCAGCGCCACCATCAGTCGGAGGTTCTTCTTCCAGTACTCCTTGCGCCAGCCGTTCTCCGTCAGGGCGGCTCCCCCGCCGTCCGGGGGCGGTGCACCGCCAGGCGGTCTCTCGTGCGTGTCGGCCATGTGTCGACGCTCCTTTGCGTGTCGTGGTGCTGCCCCGGCGGCGGCGCGTCCTGCCCCCGGACGCCGTTCCTGCCAGGGCGCACTGTGGTGCGGGTCACAGCTGCCCCTGAGCCTGAGCAAAGGGCCAGGAGCGCCTGGCGCGCAAGAGCCGACCGGCCGGACGGCAGCCGTGACCTCGCGAGCGGTCGCTCTGGGCGGCGAACGGTGCCGGACGTCTTCACCCGACCGCTCGGGAGGCGTTCCTGACCGTTCGTGGAGCTCGTGCTGCCGTTCAGCAGGGCCGTGCCCTGGCAGGGCTCCCCTGACGTCCCCGGTAGCCCTACGATCGCCCTATGTCCTCGACGTCGAGCACTTCCGGTACCGCCGTGCGCCGCCGCGTGTTCCACCCCGGCAGCCTGGCGATGACCATCGGAGGGCTGTGCGTCATGATCGGGTCGGTGCTCCCCTGGATCAGCACGCCGCTGGGGCACATCCCCGGCCACGCGAGCTACCTCGGCTGGGCGACGATGGCCGCGGCCCCTCTCGCGTTCGCCGGCGCGGTGCTGCCGTTCCGCCGGGTGGCCATCGGCCACTGCCTCGTCGTCGCCGCGCCCGCCGTGCTCGCCGTCGTGTGGCAGATCGTGCAGATGGTCCAGGTCAGCGCGACCACCGACTCCTGGGGCAAGGTGTGGCCCGGCATGGGCCTGGTCATGATCGCCGGCGGCACGGTGATCCTGCTGCGTACCGCCTGGCGTCTGCATCGGACACCTGACGCATAGTCTCGTCCCATGCAGCACGACGACGGCGTCGACGAGCACGACACCCCGGCCGAGGTCGACGCGACGTTCCGCACGGTGCGGCGCGTCGCGATCACGCACTTCGTGCTGTTCCTCGCCGCCGTGATGGGGGTCCCGGCCCTGTCGCTCACGCTGGACTGGTGGTCGGGCGGGCGTCTGGCCGGCGGGATGAGCCCCGGTTTCGCCATGGCGGCGTTCGGGCTGTACGCGTTCTTCCTGGTGATCGGGCTGGCGGCGGCCACGCTCTCGTCGGCGGTCGAGGCCCGCATGCTCGGCGGCCGGAACGACGAGGACGGCGAGTACGAGAGCGACGTCTACCCGGGCGAGGGCGAGCTCCCGTGACGGCCACCAGCGCCGGCACGCTGGCGATCCTCATCGCCGCGGTCGCCCTGGTCACCCTGGTCGTGCGCCCGCGCGGCGTCTCCACCGTCGACTTCTACCTCGCCGGCCAGCGGGTCGGCGTCGCCTCGAACGCCCTCGCCATCTGCGGGGACTACTTCTCCGCCGCCTCGTTCCTCGGGGTCGCGGCGGCCGTCTACGTCTCGGGTCTCGACGGCGTCTGGTATGCGGTCGGGTTCGCCGCCGGGTTCGTGCCGGTGCTGCTGTTCGTGGCCGCACCGCTGCGCCGGTTCGGCGAGTTCTCGATCCCCGACTTCCTGGGGCGGCGGCTGGCCTCCGAGCGCGTGCGGCTCGTCGCCGTCGGCGTGGTCCAGACGGTCATCCTGGTCTACCTGGTGCCGCAGGCCGTGGGCAGCGGCATCACCTGGCAGCTGCTCGTGGGACACGGGCTGCCGGGCCTCTCCGCGTACGCGACAGGCGTGCTGCTCTCGACGGCGGTGGTGGCAGGGCTCGTCGCGTTCGGCGGCATGCGCGGCACCACGTGGACCCAGGCCATCCAGTTCCTCCTGCTGCTCGGCGCCCTCGTCTGGCTCGCCGTCGCCGTCGCCGGCTCGGGGTTCCACTACTCCGGGGCCGTCGCCGACCTGTCCGCCGAGCCGCTGGCCAACCCCGTGCACGGCGACGCCGGATGGCATCTGCAGCCCGAGGACAACCAGCTCGACCCGACCACGCCCGCGACCTTCGGCCAGCCGGGCGCCGCCTACGGGCCGCTCGCGCAGTTCGCCCTCATCCTCACGCTCGTCATGGGCACCGCCGGCCTGCCGCACGTGATGAACCGGTACTTCACCAGCCCCACCGGCACCGCCGCCCGCACGACGACGGTCTGGGTGCTCGGCCTGGCCGGGCTGTTCTACGCGCTCGCCGTCATGCTCGGCACCGCCGCCCGGCAGCAGATCGCCGCCGCCGTCGAGCAGCACCCCTGGCTCGAGGAGCTCACCGTCGACGGCATCCTGCGCGTGCCGGAGCACGCCCTGCCCGTGCTGGGCCGCATCTACGGCGGCGACTCCGGGCTCGCCGTCGTCGCGGCCGGAGCCCTGGTCGCCGTGATGTCCACGATCGCGGGGCTCCTGCTCGCCGCCGCGGCGTCCTGGGGGCACGACGTCTACGAGCGGCACATCAACCCGCGCGCGACCCAGCGCCAGGCCGTGTGGGCCGGCCGCACCAGCACCGTGGTCGCGGCACTCGCGGCCGGCGGGCTCGCCATCGCCATGCAACCGGAGGACATCACGCCCGGCGTCCCTTCGATCGTGGCCGCCATGGTGACCTGGGCGTTCGCCATCGCCGGTTCGGCGCTGACGCCCGTGTTCGTGCTGGCCATCTGGTGGCGTGGCACCACGGCAGCGGGCGCCACCGCCGGCATGGCAGTCGGCGGCCTGGTGTCGGTGACCATGTTCGTGGTGGGGGCGCTGCCGATCGGCCCCGGCCTCGGGGAGATGCTCATGACCCCCACGCTCGTGGCTGCGCCGCTGGCCGCACTGGTCACCTGGCTCGTGTCGCGGGCGACGACGCCGCCGGACGACGTCGAACGGCAGTGGCTGGTGCTGCACGGCACCGCCGCCGACCGGCATGCCGAACGGCTGGCACGCCTGACCATCGCGAACGCCGAGCCCGCGCGGCGACGGTTCGGCCGCGGGTCCCGGCGCAAGGGGCAGCGCGATGCGGACCGGTAGCGCGCTCCTGGCCGGTGCGATCAGCGTCACCTGGGCGGTGGTGTACCTGGTGACCCAGGTGTTCGTGTCGCCGTCGCTCGGGGTGGGCACCACCGTGGCGGCCGGCACCGTGGCATCCGTGCTGCTCGTGTTCGGCTACCCCTCCGCGCTGCGCGGGCCGCGCGCGGGCCGGACCCTGCGGCGCTGGTCCGCCGAGCGCACCTCCGAGCGCACCTTCGAGGGCCGCGGCGCCGAGCGGTCCCGCCGCCGGATCGTGGCGGGCGGGCACCGCATGCCGCTCCGATCCGGCCTGACCCCCGACGCGGCGCGCCGCACCGCCGCGCTCCTGCGCCCGCTGCTGGGGGGCGACGCCGTGGTGATCACCGACCGGGAGCGGAACCTCGCCTTCGTCGGGCCCGGGTCCGACCACCACCAGGCGGGCGGTCCGGTGCGGGCCACGACGGTGCGGAGCGCCATCGCCAAGGGGCGCACGATGATGTCCCGCAGAGCCTCGAGCATGGGGTGTGACGACCCGGACTGCCCGCTGCGCAGCGGTGTCGTCGTACCGCTCGTGGTGGGCTCTCGCGTCGTGGGCACCATCGGCGTGTTCCGTACCCACGACCGGCCCGCGCCGCGCGACCAGGTCGAGGACATGGCGAGCATCCTGTCGCTGCACCTCGAGCTGGCCGAGGCGGACCGCGAGCGCAAGCTGGCGTCGGACGCCCGGCTCGATGCCCTGCGCGCCCAGATCAACCCGCACTTCCTGTTCAACATCCTGAACACGATCGCGTCCAAGTCGCGGACGGACCCGGACGAGGCGCGCCAGCTGCTCCTGCGCCTGTCGGACTTCTTCCGGTACGCGGTGCGTCAGGAGGGGCAGCTCGCTGAGTTCGCGCAGGAGTACTTCTTCGTGCGGACGTACCTGTCGCTGGAGCAGGCCCGGTTCGGCGACCGTCTGCGGGTGCGGTACGACATCGACCCGCAGGTGCTCACGGCCCACGTACCCGTGCTGACCATCCAGCCCCTGGTCGAGAACGCCGTGAAGCACGGCCTGGCCGACAAGGTCGAGGGCGGCACGGTGACGTTGCGGGCCCGGGTGGACCCGCTGACGCGGACGACGTCGATCCGGGTGACCGACGACGGCGTGGGCATGGGCGCCGACGTGCTGGACGGGCTCGGCGCCTCGGGGGGCGCCGCGCGGGGTGCGGCGGGTGCGGAGGGCGCGCGCGGTGGTGTGGGTCTGCAGAACATCTCCGAGCGGCTCACGGCACTGTTCGGGGAGCGGTTCACCCTGGACATCCAGTCGACGGCGGGAGAGGGGACGGTCGTGGAGGTACGGGTCCCGCTACGCTGACCGCATGCGCCCCCGCGCCCTGATCGTCGACGACGAGGCACCGGCCCGTACCGAGCTGCGCTTCCTGCTCGAGGAGCTCGGCCAGGTCCAGGTGGTCGGTGAGGCCGCGAACGGCGAGGAGGCCCTCCTGCTCCTGCGGTCCCTGCCGTACGACCTGGTGCTGCTGGACATCCGGATGCCGGGCGGCAGCGGCCTCGAGGTCGCCGCGGCGCTGCGCGATCTGCCGCATCCGCCCCAGGTCATCTTCACCACCGCCTACCCGGACCACGCCGTCGAGGCCTTCGACCTCGACGCGGCGGACTACCTGGTCAAGCCGTTCGACGCCGATCGCCTGTGCCGGGCGGTGGAGCGTGCGCTCGAGCACGCCGGTGCCGACGATCCCCAGACCGGCGTCACGGCGGCCGGCAGCCCGGCGGGGCCGGGCGGTACGTCGAACGCCGGGGCGAACGGGCGGCGCGCGGACGAGCCGACAGGGCCGGAGCCGCTCGCGCGGGTCCCGGTGCAGCGCGACGGCCGCACCGTGCTGGTGGACCAGTCGGCGATCGTGTACGCGAGCGCCGCGCGCGGCTACTCCTATCTCAAGCTGGCCGACGAGCGGCTGCTGGTCACCTTTTCCCTGAACGAGCTGGAGCGGCGGCTGCACGGGCACTTCTTTCGCGCGCACCGGTCGTACCTGGTGAACCTGAACCATGTGCGCGAGCTGGTGCCGGACTTCAAGGGCGCTCTCGTGGTGGTCATGAACGACCGGCAGCGCAGCCGGGTCGAGGTCTCCCGCAGGCAGGCGAGGGAGCTGCGCCGCCGGCTGGGCGTCTGACCGCGTGGTCCGTCGGGGCGAAGCACCGGTTTTCCTCGTCCCGTAATGCCCTGTAAGGGATGATATGAGGCAGTTCTGCCTGCCGAGCCCGACCCTGCCGTCCCGAGGAGAAGACGTGTCCCGGACCACGCCTGCCCTGCGCCTGACCAACCTGCTCCTCACCCCGGGTACGCGTACCCGCAAGGACCCCGACGCCGTGTTCGACCGCATGGTCGCGCGCGCCACGCGGCGGCGCGCACCCCTGAGCGCCGAGTACGCGGCCGACCTCGACCACCTGCGGCTGGTGCTGCGCGCCTTCGCCGGGTTCGCCGGCCTGAGCCCGCTCGGCTGGATGGCCGGGCAGGCGCTGGTGGACTCCCGCATCCGGAACCGCGCGGTGGTGGGCGACCTGCACGCCCGGCATCCCGAGCTCGCCGACGAGCCGGTCCAGGCGCCCGTCTTCGTGGTGGGCATGCCCCGCACCGGCACCACCCTCACCTACAACCTGCTGTCCCGGTCGCCCGCCCACCGCGGCCCCAAGCTCTGGGAGATGACCCACCTGGGCCTCGCCGTCGACAGCGGCACCGAGGCGGACCTGATCCGGCGCACCCGCAAGAAGTACGCCATGGTGTCGCGGCTCAGCCCTACGTGGGACACCATCCACCCGCTCTACGCGGAGGCCGAGGAGGAGGACACCTTCATCAGGGCCCACTCCGAGCTGCACGCCTCCGCCGTCCCCGTGCCCGACTACGTCGAACGCCTGCGGACCTTCGACCACCGGCCCGACTACCGGTTCCTGCGGGACGCGCTCCAGGTGCTCTCGTACCGGCGCCCCGCCCGCCGGTGGGTGCTGAAGCACCCGGCCAACCTCTTCCACCTGTCCGCGATCCGCGACGTGTTCCCCGACGCCCGCTTCGTGTGGACGCACCGCGCCCCCGAGGTGGCGCTCGCGTCGCTGTGCTCCCTCGCGGAGGCCGCCGAGCGACTGCACCGGCACCCGGCCGCCGTGGACCTGGCCGACACCGGCAGGAAGTGGCTGTCGATCATGTCCACCGGGGTGTCCGGCGCCCTGGCCCAGCGCACCGAGCTGGGCCCCGACGTGGTGCTCGACCTGCCCTACGAACGCCTCACCGGCGAGCCGGGCACCGCGCTGCCCGAGCTGTTCGAGCGGCTCGGCGCGCGGTGGGGCGCCCCGGACGAGGCGAACCTGGCCGCGGCCCGCGAGGCGCCGCGGCAGCGCTCCCCGCACCAGTACTCCCTGGAGCGGTACGGGCTGGCGCCGGACGAGGTGAGGGCGGCCTTCGCGGACTACCTGGACCTGCTCCCGGCCCTGGCACCGGACGGTGCCTAAGATGCGCTGGTGAGTACCACCCGAGTCCCCGTCTGGCCCGCCGTCGCGGCCGACGCCGCCTGTGTCCTGGTCTTCGCGGTCGTCGGCATCGCGTCGCACGACGGGTCGATGCTCGCCGCCCTCGGCCGCGTCGTGTGGCCGTTCGCGCTGGCCGCCGCGCTCGGCTGGGCGCTGACCAGGGCCTGGCGCCACCCGGCCCGCCCCTGGCCGACCGGCGTGGTCGTCTGGCTCGTGACCGTACTCGGCGGCCTGGCGCTGCGCGGCGTCTCCGGTCAGGGGCTGGCCTGGACGTTCGCCCTGGTCACGGCCCTGTTCCTGGCCCTGACGATGCTCGGCTGGCGCGGCGTGGTGGCAGCCCTGCGCCGCGGCCGGGCGCACGGCGCCGCCTGAGGGCTCAGCGCGAGCCCAGCACCTCGAGGATCACCGGCGCCAGCGCACGGAACGCCTTGCCCCGGTGCGAGATCGCGTTCTTCTCCTCCGGGTCCAGCTCCGCCGCGGTCCGACGGCGGCCGCCGTCGCGCCCGGCACCGTCACCGGCCTCCGCACCCGGCGCCGACTCGTCCGGAACGAGGATCGGGTCGTAGCCGAACCCGTTGCTCCCGCGCGGCGCGGTCGCCAGCACGCCCCGCATCTCGCCGGTCCGCACCTCCTCGCGCCCGTCGGGTGTGACCAGCGCGGCAGCACACACGAACCCGGCCTGGCGGTACTCCGGCCGCACGTCCCCGAGCTGTCCGAGCAGCAGGTCGAGGTTCGCGGCGTCGTCCCCGTGCTTGCCGGCCCAGCGCGCCGAGAAGATCCCCGGCGCCCCGCCCAGCACGTCCACCGCAAGCCCCGAGTCGTCGGCGACGGCGGGCAGCCCGGTCGCCGCGCACACCGCGCGGGCCTTGATGAGCGCGTTCTCGGCGAACGTCACGCCGTCCTCGACCGGCTCGGGCGCCCCGACCTCCGCCGAGGTGACCAGGCCGCCGTCGGGCAGCTCGAGGCCCGCCGCGGCGAGGATCGCCCGGAGCTCGCCCACCTTCTTGCTGTTGTGCGTCGCGAGGACGATCCTGGCGGTCACCCGATCTCCCGCGCGAGCGCTTCCTGCTGGATCTTGGCGAGCTCGGCCGTGCCGCCCACCGCGAGGTCGAGCAGCGAGTCGAGCTCCGCCCGGTCGAACGGCGCGTGCTCGGCGGTGCCCTGCACCTCGATGAACTTGCCGGCGCCCGTGACCACCACGTTCATGTCGGTCTCGGCGCGCACGTCCTCGACGTAGGGCAGGTCGAGCATCGGCGTGCCGTCGATGATGCCGACCGAAACGGCGGCCACGGAGTCGGCGAGCACCTGCTTGCCGCCCTTGATGTGCCCGTGCCTGCGGCCCCACGCGATCGCGTCCACGAGCGCCACGTAGGCCCCGGTGATCGCCGCGGTGCGGGTACCGCCGTCGGCCTGGAGCACGTCGCAGTCCAGCACGATCGAGTTCTCACCGAGCGCGCTCATGTCGACGACGGCGCGCAGCGACCGGCCGATGAGCCGCGAGATCTCGTGCGTGCGGCCGCCGATCTTGCCCTTGACCGACTCGCGCGCGCTGCGCTCGTTGGTGGCACGCGGCAGCATCGCGTACTCGGCGGTGACCCACCCCTCGCCGGAGCCCTTGCGCCATCGCGGCACGCCCTCGGTGAACGACGCGACGCACAGCACACGCGTGCGCCCGAACTCCACGAGCACGGACCCCTCGGACTCGTCGAGCCACCCTCGGGTGATCTTCACGGGGCGGAGCTGGTCGGTGGCGCGCCCGTCGGCGCGGACGATGCTGTCGGTGCTGGAGGTCATGCGACCACCCTAACGACCGCCCGCCGTGCTCGGACGCACGAGTCGCGCGGCGTCCGACACGTCAGAGCTCGTAGACCGTGCCCGGCTCCGCGACGTCGACCGGGCCGGCGAACGTCTGGCGTGCCTCCGCCAGCGAGTCGGCGGGATCGTTCCACACGGGCAGGTGCGTGAGCAGCAGGCGGCGCGCACCGGCGTCGGTCGCCACCTGGCCAGCGCGACGGCCGGTGAGGTGGATGCCCGGCTCGACGGCGTCGTCGCGCCCCTCGAGGAAGGCCGCCTCGCTGAGCAGCAGGTCCACGTCACGCGCCAGCTCCACGACGGACTCGCACGCGTCGGTGTCCCCCGTGTACGCGAGGGTCGCCGTGCCGCCCGACGCCGACGGGCCGGTCACACGCACGCCGTACGTCTCGACGGGGTGGAACACCCGGTGCGGCTCGATGGTCAGCGGCCCGACCGTCACCGACGGGTACTCGGCCCACGAGCGGAAGTCGAAGTCGTTCTCCATGGACTCCCCGTCGCTCAGCCCGTAGGACAGCGCGACGTGCCGCTGCGCCGTCGACGGACCGAAGACCGGCAGGGGCGTGTCCCGTGGGCCGGTCCGCAGCGAGCCGCGCTCGGGGTGGTACCGCAGGTACACGTACAGCCCGGAGAGGTCGGCGCAGTGGTCGGGGTGCAGGTGCGAGACCGACACGGCGTCGAGCTCCATGGGGTCCATGAGCCGCTGCAGCGCGCCGAACGCGCCGTTGCCGAGGTCGAGCAGCACGTTCCAGTCACGCGCCTCGTGGCCCGCAGCTGCCGCCTCGGCGGCCGGGACCCGGACCACGTACGACGAGGCGGGCGTCGCGGGCCCGGGGAACGACCCGGAGACCCCGACCGGGATCAGGCGCATCAGACGGCCTCCACCAGGGACACCTCTGGGCCGAGGAACCGGCCGGCGAGCTGCCCGAAGGGCGCGGGATCGCCGGTGGTCAGGAACCGGTGCTCGGGGACACCCGCGTCGGGCGCCCGCTCCAGGTCGTGGGCGAGCAGGGTGCGGTACACGTCCTTCGCGGTCTCGTCGGCGCTGGACACCAGGGTGACCTCCTCGCCCATGACGTAGGAGATGGCGCCCGCGAGCAACGGGTAGTGCGTGCAGCCCAGCACCAGCGTGTCGACCCCGGCCGCCCGGACCGGGTCGAGGTACTCGTGCGCGAACTTCTGCACCTCCGGGCCGGACGTCCGGCCCTCCTCCACGAAGCGGACGAACTCCGGGCAGGCCTGGCTGGTGATCGTCAGGCCTGGAGTGACGTGAAAGGCGTCGTCGTACGCACGCGACTGCACGGTGGCACGGGTGCCGATGACGCCGATCCGGCCCGAGCGCGTGGCGGTCACCGCGGCGCGGGCCGCCGGCAGGATGACCTCGACCACCGGGATGCCGTGGCGCTGCGTGTACCGTTCACGGGCGTCGCGCATCATCGCCGCCGACGCCGTGTTGCACGCGATGACCAGCATCTTCACGCCGTCGGCCACGAGGCGGTCCATGGCGTCCAGCGCCATGGCGCGCACGGCCGCGATCGGCTTGGGCCCGTACGGGCTGTTCACGGTGTCGCCGAGATACCTGACCCGCTCGTTGGGGAGCTGATCAAGGATGGCCCGCGCGACCGTGAGGCCGCCGAGGCCGGAGTCGAAGATCCCGATGGGCGCGTCGTTCACGGGGTGAAGCCTAGCGACGACAACGCAGGGTCACCCTTGCTCGTGAGCCGTGCCACGCGTGACGCACGACACGTTGCGGCAGGTCAGCGGTTTGATCGGCGTCACTCGGACCCAACGGGCGGGCCTGGCGGACGCCGCCCTCTCAGTTCCCCGAGCATCACGTCCATCAGGGTCTCCTGCGCGTAGCCCGCCGCGACGAACACCCCGGACCAGAAGCGCCGGGCCGCGCGCCCGTCGGTCGCCACGGGGATCTCGCGGCCGGCCTGCCTGTCCCACATGATCTCGTCGGTGAGCTGCATGACCTGGTCGTCCGACTTCAGTCCCAGGCGTTCCGCGATCACGAGCCGCACGTCGGTGAGGGCCCCGGCGAACTGCTCGGCGTCCTCGCGCGGCACCCGGACCGGCGGCGGAGCGCCGTGCCTGCCCAGGGGCGACGGCGCGTCCTCCCCGGTCGGCAGGTCGAGCAGTGCCGCGAACGCCTCGAGCCGGTCCACCTTCGCCTGCGCCACGTCGTTCTGCGTGAGCCGGCGGAACTCGTCGGCCATCTCCGCGTCGACCTTGCTCGCGTCCGGCAGGAGCCGCCGCGCCGCAGGGTCCGTCGGGACGCGTCCGACACCCGTCACGCCGGTGAGCCGTGCCAGGTCGGCGTCGGTCAGCTCGTCGGGGGCGAGCAGGCCGTTGGCCCACGCCTGCCCCTTGCCGGGGCCGTGGTGCGTCGAGAAGCCGAGCTCCCCGTCGTCGGGGAACAGGTCGAGGCCCGCCTCCTCGCGGAGCATCTCCGCGACGTCGCGCGCCACCCGGGCCAGGACGACCCGCTCCACCGGCTCGAACCTGGCCTCGTAGCCCCGCCGCATGGCGCGGAACGGCGTCATGCCGCTCCTCGCGCGCCCGACTCCTGCAGCGTCGCCCACAGACCGAACCCGTGCATCGCCTGCACGTCCACCTCCATGCGTTCGCGTCCGCCGCTGGACACGACTGCTCGACCGTTCTCGTGCACCTGGGTCATGAGCCGCTCCGCCTTCACGCGCGGATACCCGAAGTAGCTCTCGAAGACGTACGTCACGTACGACATGAGGTTCACCGGGTCGTTCCAGACGATCGTCACCCACGGGTCGGCGACCCCCGCGGCGAGGTCCGCCTCGGTGTCCTCCTCGACGGCCGTCCCGGCTGACCCCATGGGTGTGAGCAGCGGCGGTGGGGAAGAAGTCACAAGTCTCACTGTAGGCGGTTTGGACCCTCCCCTGGACACCCCTGTCCGAGATCTTCGCGAAGTTGTCGCCGGGCTGTGACCTGCGTCAATCGAGGAGGTCGTCCAGCCGGAGGTCGACCGTCGGAATGGCAGGGTCACCGTCGGACAACCGCCGCGCGCCGCGCGGGAGCTCCGCGCGCACCATGCCGTGGTTGACCGCCGCGTTCGCCACCCCGTAGGGGCCCACCCAGCGCGAGTCGACGGCGCCGTCCACGACCATCGGCGCGAGCAGCGGGCGCAGGTCGTCGCTCTGCGGGGTCCACTCGGCCACCGCCGCGTCCGGGCCGGTCACCATGATCTCCTCGATGGCGTGCCCGTCCCGGCCGTACCGCCGCGCGGCGGCCTTGCGGCCACCGACCGACGCCTTGTTCGCCGACGCCTTGGCCACCGGCTGCAGCACGCCCGTCGAGTCGGCCCGCGCGACCAGCTTGTAGACCATGCCGCAGGTCGGGGCGCCCGAACCGGTCACCACCGACGTCCCCACGCCGTACACGTCCACCGGGGCGGCGGCCAGGGAGGCTATCGCGTACTCGTCGAGGTCGGACGTCACCACGATCTTCGTGTCCGCGGCACCGAGCTCGTCGAGCTGCTTGCGCACCTCCTGCGCCAGGCCGCCGAGGTCTCCGGAGTCGAGCCGCACGGCACCCAGCCCGGTCCCCGCCACCTCGACGGCGGTCGCCACGCCCTGCCGCACGTCGTACGTGTCGACCAGCAGCGTCGTACCGGAACCCAGCGAGGCGACCTGCGAGGCGAAGGCGTCCCGCTCCGTGTCGTGCAGCAGCGTGAACGAGTGCGCGGCGGTGCCGATGGTGTCCAGCCCGTACCGCATGCCTGCCTCGAGGTTCGACGTGCCGGCGAAGCCCCCGATCACGGCGGCGCGGGCCGCCGCGACGGCGGCCTGCTCGCTCGCCCTGCGCGAACCCATCTCCAGCACCGGCCGGCCGCCGGCCGCGCTCGTCATGCGCGACGCGGCCGAGGCCACCGCCGAGTCGTAGTTCAGGATCGACAGGATCAGCGTCTCCAGCAGCACCGCCTCCGCGAACGTGCCCTCGACCTGCAGCACCGGCGAGCCGGGGAAGAACACCTCGCCCTCGGCGTAGCCCTGGATGGTGCCGGAGAACCGGTAGTTCGCGAGGTAGTCGAGCGTCCGGCGGTCCACGACGCCGTTCTCCTCGAGGTACGCCAGCTCCGCGTCCTCGAAGACGAAGTGTGGCAGCGCTTCCAGGACGCGACCGGTGCCCGCGAGGACGCCATAGCGGCGCCCCGGTGGAAGGCGCCGGGTGAACACCTCGAACACGCAGTGCCGGTGGGCCGTGCCGTCCGCCAGGGCCGCCTGGAGCATGGTCAGCTCATAGCGGTCGGTCAGGAGCGCGACCGACGGACGCACCGCCGGCAGGGGTGCTGCGGGGAGCGGCTGCGGTTCTTCGACACCGTTGTCGAACGCAGGCCACGAGTCTGTGAGCGAGGCGCCGATGCCCCGGAGCTCGTCGGTCATGCACTCACGGTAGGCCAGTATGGCCACCCGAGTGGCGTGAACAGGGTCATGGCAGCCTCTTGTCTCAACATGCGGATCGTCGTGCTCCTCTTGGCGTGCTCGGTCCGGACTACTTCTGCCCGACGAACCAACGCCGGACCTGGGCCACGCGTGCCGCGAGCTGGTCGGCGGTCGCGAGCGGCACCTCGGGCCCGCCGCACGTGCGGCGCAGCTCGGTGTGGACCATGCCGTGCGGCTGTCCGCTGCGCTTCGCCCAGGCCGACACGAGCTTGGACAGCTCCTTGCGCAGCTCGGTCGCGCGGCGGTGCTCCTGCTCCGACCGTTCGTTCTCCACGTCGCGCGCCGACGGCGCTCCCCCGCGGGCCTTGAGGTGGTCCGCCTGGCGCTGCCGCAGGAGGGTGGCCACCTGGTCCGGCTCCAGCAGCCCGGGCAGGCCGAGGAAGTCGAGCTCCTCCGCCGAGCCGGGATCGGCACTCGTGCCGAACTCGCCGCCGTCGAAGAGGACGCGGTCGAACGTGGCCTGGGCGTCCAGCGCCTGGAACGAGCCCAGCAGCTCGCTCGACGCCTTCTCCTCCTTGTTGGCCTCCGCGACGAGCGCGGCCTCCGGGTCGTACTCGATGCCCTGCTCCTCGGCGGTGCGCGGACGGTCGAGCGCGTGGTCGCGTTCCTGCTCCATCGAGTTCGCCAGGTTCAGCAGCGGCGCGACGCTGGGCAGGAAGATCGATGCTGTCTCGCCCCGCTTCCTGGCTCGCACGAACCGGCCGATCGCCTGGGCGAAGTACAGCGGCGTGGATGCGCTGGTCGCGTAGACGCCCACGGCGAGGCGCGGCACGTCCACACCCTCCGACACCATGCGCACGGCGACCATCCACCGGTCGTCGCCCTGCGCGAACTCCTCGATGCGGCCGGAAGCGCCCTCGTCGTCGGACAGGACGACCGTGGGGCGCTTGCCCGTGATCTCCTGCAGGTGGGCGGCGTAGGCGCGCGCGTTGTCCTGGTCGGTGGCGATGACCAGGCCACCCGCGTCGGGCACCGTGCGGCGCACCTCGGCGAGCCGCTTGTCCGCCGCCGCGAGCACCGACGGGATCCACTGCCCCTCCGGGTCGAGCGCGGTGCGCCACGCCTGGCCGGTCATGTCCTTGGTCATGGCCTCGCCGAGCCGGGCGCTGACCTCGTCGCCCGTCTTGGTGCGCCAGCGCATGTCGCCGGCGTAGGACATGAACAGGACGGGTCGGACCACGTGGTCGCGCAGCGCCTCGCCGTAGCCGTAGGTGTAGTCGGCCTTCGACCGGCGGATGCCCTCGCGGTCGGCCTCGTACTCCACGAACGGGATGGCGGACGTGTCGCTACGGAACGGGGTACCGGTCAGCGCCAGCCTGCGGTCCGCCACCTCGAAGGCCTCGCGGACGGCGTCGCCCCAGCTCAGGGCGTCGCCACCGTGGTGGACCTCGTCGAGGATCACCAGGGTGCGGGCGGCCTCGGTGCGAGCGCGGTGCAGCGCCGGCTTGGCGGCGACCTGCGCGTACGTCAGAGCGACCCCGTCGTAGTGCGAGCCGTGGCGGCCCTGCGCGTTCTTGAAGTGGGGGTCGATGCGGATGCCGACGCGCGCGGCGGCGTCGGCCCACTGCGTCTTCAGGTGCTCGGTGGGCGCCACGACCGTGACCCGCCGGACCACGCCCTGCTCGAGGAGCTCCGTGGCGATGCGAAGCGCGAACGTCGTCTTGCCCGCGCCAGGGGTGGCGACGGCCAGGAAGTCCCGCGGGTTCTTCTCGCGGTACAGCTCCAGGGCCTCCGCCTGCCAGGCGCGCAGACTCGACGCCGTGCCCCAGGGGGCGCGGCGCGGAAAGGCAGGGCTGAGCGACGAAGCGGCCGCAGACGACGGTGTGTGGGGCAGCTGCTGCGGCTGGCTCGTCACTTGGAGGAGTCGCCCTCGCCGCCGTCCTGCGGTTCCCGGAGACCCTCGTAGATCTCCTTGCACCGGGGACAGACCGGGAACTTCTTCGGGTCCCGGCCCGGCACCCAGACCTTGCCGCAGAGCGCGATCACGGGCTTGCCGCTCATCGCGGACTGCATGATCTTCTCCTTGCGCACATAGTGCGCAAAACGCTCGTGATCTCCGGGTTCCGTCTCGTCCCGGGTCTCCTCGCGCTCGAGGACGCTCGTACCGCCCTGCGTACTGGGCTCGTCCTGCGGGTTCGAGAGTGGTTCGGTCATGCCGAGAAGTCTACGCGGGCCCACCGACAGCCACTTCGGCGGGACACGCCCTGGACCTGCTCCCCGGCACCGCCCAGGGCGTCATTCCGGGACCAGGGCGCGGAATGCCTTGCGGGGGTGTCGGTGACCACAGATATAACTGACGCATGTCACATCCCCACCCCGAGAGGAGCCTCACCCTGCCCGACGACGGCGCCGTCTCCCCGGCCGACCTCGCCGACTCCCTGTCCACGACCCTCTCCGACCACCTGGCCGACGGCCTGGCCGACGACCTGGCCCGCGACCTCCCGGCCGGCCCGCCCGAGCCCGTCTGGCCCGACTTCGGCGACAACGACGAGTCCGCACGCCGTGCCGTGGCCGCCGTGGCCGCCATGCTCGGCCGCCCCATACCGGAACGCCCGAAGGAACCCCGCTCGTCGAGCGAGTGGCTCGCCCGCCGGTGGGACGTCGACGAGAGCGCTCTGGTCAACGTCTCGCGCGACATGTCGCGCACCCTGCAGCGGCTGCACGCCTACGCGCTCCAGCGCTGGGTCGAGCGGCACCCGGACGACGTCGCGGTGTTCGGCCCGGGCGGTGCCCCGCAGCGGGCCGCCCTCGACCTCGGCAACGGCACCTCCGTGAGCGTGCCCGCCGTCGCCACGGTCCTCTTCCCTGCCGGGACGGCGTACGAGACACCCGTCGCCGTCGAGGTGGCCTACCGCTACGGGACGCCCACGGTCACCGCCTTCGCGCCGCCCGGCGGCCTGGCGCTCGCCGAGCGGGTCCTCGCGGACCTGACCCGCACGCTGGAGACCGACCACCCGTACCGGGGCGGTGTCCTGTCCGCGCGGGCGCCCAGCGGGTCGGTGGAGCTGACCCCGGTCAAGCACACCGTGCAGGTGCGGGGCGACGTCGTGCTGCCGCCGGACCTGTGGCACGAGGTCGACCTGTTCTGCTCCAGCGTCACCACGCGCCGCGAGGCCCTGCGTGCCCTCGGCCACACGACGTCACGGGGGCTGCTGCTCGCGGGCCGGCCCGGGGTCGGCAAGACGAAGCTCACGCGGGTGATCGCCACGGAGCTCGCGGGACCGCTCACGGTCGTGCTGGTCACCGCGGAGGTGCTGCGCACCTGGATGACCGAGCTGTACGAGGAGATCCGCGGCCTGGGCCCCTGCCTGGTGGTCCTGGAGGAGATCGACTCGGTCGCGTCGAAGGGCTCGCGCGGCGAGACCTCGTTCGCCGAGTTCCTCGACGCCCTCGACGGCACCCGCAGCTCGGACGACGTGCTGACGGTCGCCACCACGAACGACCCCGACTCCCTCGACCCGGCGGTCAAGCGGCCCGGCCGCTTCGACACCATCATCGAGGTGCCGCCGCCCGACCAGGCGGGGCGCACGGAGATCCTGCGGCTCTTCCTCCCGCCGGGCGCCCCGGTCGACGTCGCCCAGGTGGCCTCGTACCTGGACGGCGCCACGGGCGCGGACCTGCGCGAGGTCGCCCGCCGCTCGATCCTCGAGCACGGGCCCGAGGGGCTGACGACCGACCGGGTCGCCGACGTGGCGACGTCGGGCCGGTGGAAGCCCGCGCCGGTGGCGGGGAACTACCTCTGACGGGTGGGCGTGTCTTGCCGGCCGGGGGTCACAGGCCTTGCCAGTCGGGTTTGTCGGCGTAGGTCTGGCGGTAGTAGTCGGCGAGCTGGAGGCGGGAGGCGGCCGCGTCGTCGACCAGCACGGTCGCGTGCGGGTGGGTCTGCATGATCGTCGCGGGCCACATCGCGGAGATCGGGCCCTCCACGAGCTGGTGCACGGCCTCGGCCTTCGCACGCCCGGACGCGAGCAGCACGAGGTGGCGCGCCGACATGATCGTGGCCAGGCCCTGGGTCAGGCAGTGCCGGGGCACCTGCTCGACCGATCCGCCGAAGAACCGTGCGTTGTCCTGCCGGGTCTGCTTGGTCAGGGTCTTGATCCGGGTGCGTGACGCGAGCGAGGACCCGGGCTCGTTGAACGCGATGTGCCCGTCGGTGCCGATGCCGAGCAGCTGCAGGTCCACACCGCCGGCGTCCGTGATCGCGGCCTCGTACGCGGCGCACGCCGCCGGCAGGTCGTCCGCGAGGCCGTCCGGGCCCTGCACCGCCCCGGGCGCGAGGTCGACGCGGGAGGTGAACTCCTTCTCGATCACGTTGCGGTACCGCTCGGGGTGGTCCTCACGAAGGCCGACGTACTCGTCGAGCATGAACGCCCTCGCCCGCGCGAACGACAGGCCCTGCTCGGTGTGGCGGCGGGCCAGCTCGTCGTACACCGCCAGCGGTGACGATCCCGTGGCCAGCCCCAGCACCGCGTCGGGCGTGGTCCCGAGCAGTACCTCGACGGCATCGGCCGCCAGCCGCGCGAGCTCCTGCGCCGGAGCGATCACGACCTCCATCAGACCCTCCTCCCGAGCACCGCGGCGCCCACCGCCGCGACCGGAACCTGCGTGGGCGCGAGCTGCACCCGCTCCGCCAGCCTGAGCGACCCCAGGAACGGCGACACCTTCGCCTGTTCCCGCAGCGCGTCCTGCACGGCGTCCAGCAGCTCCGTGCCGAGCTGCGCCACGCCACCGCCGAGCACCACGTGGCGCACGTCGGTGGTCAGGACGAGCAGCCGTACCGCCGAGGCCGTGGCGTCGGCGAACCGGTCCTTCACCGCTATCGCCTCCTGGTCGCCCCCGCGGGCCGCCTCGAACAGCTCCACCGGCGCCGGCTTGCCGTGCCGGGACGGCCACGCCGCCTCCAGCGCCTTGCCCGACGCGAACCGCTCCAGGCAGCCGCGCTGCCCGCACGGGCACTCCGGCCCGAGCGGGTCCACCGGGATGTGCCCGATCTCCCCCGCCGCGCCGCTCGCACCGCGGCGCAGCTCGCCGTCGAGCACCAGTCCGGACGCGAGCCCCGTGCCGAGCGCCAGGAACGCCAGGTCCTCGTGGTCCTGGGTACCGCCCGCGCGCTCGAGCACGTGCGCCGCGCCGACGGCGGCCACGTTGAGGTCGTTCTCGACCACCACGGGCACGCCGTCCAGCTCGGCCGACAGCAGCTCGGCGAGCGGGAGCTCGTCGTCGTGCACACCAAGGTTGACCGCGTGCTTCACCGTGCCGGAGCGATGGTCGACGATGCCGGGGATCCCCAGCCCCACGCCGACCACGTCCGCGAGCCCCACGCCTCCCGACGCGACGACTTCGCGGACCGCCTGCGCGGCACCCGCCACCAGCCCGTCGGCGCCGTGCACGGTGGTCCGGCGCACCGTGCCGACCACCGCGCCCTCCGGATCGAGGAGCGCGCCGAGGATCTTGGTCCCGCCGATGTCGAGGCCGACCGTGTACGCGGGCCCCCGCCCGTCCTCGGACCGGGCACTCCCCTTCCGCTTGCCGACCTTTCCCATCCCGACCTCTCGCTCACCGGGCCCGCCCTCGTGGGGCGTGCCCGTACCGGACTTGCTGCCCATCAGCCCTTCACCGCACCGGACACCAGACCGCCTGTCATCCGACCCTGGACGATCAGGAAGAAGATCACGGCCGGGATCGCGATGAGCACCGACCCCGCCATGACCGCACCCCAGTTGGTGGCCTGCGTGGCCTGGAGGAACGTACGCAACCAGAGCGGCAGCGTCATCGCCTCGGGCCGCTGCATGACCACCAGCGCCATGACGAACTCGTTCCACGCCTGGATGAAGGCGAACACACCCGTCGCCACGAGGCCAGGGGCGAGCAGCGGGAAGGTGACACGCCAGAAGGCACCGGCCCGGGAACAGCCGTCGATCATCGCCGCCTCCTCCAGCTCCTTGGGCACACCGTTGACGAATCCGCGCAGCGTCCAGATGGTGAACGGCAGCACGCCGGCCGCGTACACGAGCGTCAGGCCGATGATCGTGTTCAGCAGCTGCCAGCCGTCGATGATCCGGAACAGCGAGATGATCATCGCCTCTCCGGGGATCATCTGGACAACCAGGATCAGCACGATGAACGTACGGCGCCCCTTGAAGGAGAACCGGGTCAGGGCCAGCGCCGCCACGAAACCGACGACCAGCGCGATCACCAGCGTGAGGAACGTGACACCGATCGAGTTGACCACGGCCGGCGGGAACGGCGCCCGCACCTCGCCGAACATCGCCGCGCGGTAGTTGTCGAGCGTGAACACGTCCGGGGTCGGGAAGAACGCGAGGTCCTCGCCGCGGATGCGGTTGTTCGGCAGGAACGACGTGCTGACCATCCAGTACACGGGGAAGGCCGAGAACACGAAGACGACGATCGCCAGGGCGCCGAAGCCCGTGTCGGCGAGGCGCTTGCGGATCTTGATCACTGCTCGTCCTCCCGCAGGGTGCGCCGCACGTAGGGGTACGCGATGGCCAGCATGACGATCACGAAGATCACGCCGATGGCGCTCGCCATGCCGTAGTGCCCCTGTGCCATACCCGTCTGGTAGATGTAGACGCCGATGGTGTTGGTCAGCTCGCGGTCGCCGCCGACGTCCTGCAGCACGAAGACCTGGGTGAAGACCTTCAGGTCCCAGATCATCGACAGCACCACGAGCACCGTGATGATGCTGCGCACGTAGGGCACCTGGATGAGCCGGAAGCGCTGGTACGCGCTCGCGCCGTCGAGCTGCGCGGCCTCCATCACCTCTCCGGGGATCTGGGTGAGGCCCGCATAGAGCGTGAAGGCGACGAACGGCACGGCGCCCCACACGATGATGAACGTGAGGATCAGGTAGAACGACCACGGGTTGATCAGCCAGGAGTGACCGAACCACCGGTCTCCCGTGATCGCGGTGAGCAGGTTGTTCACCACGCCGTACTGGGTGTCGAACACCCAGCTCCACACGGTCGTGGCGGCGAGCTGCGGCATCGCCCACGCCAGCAGCAGGCCGACCGACATCAGGAGGCGCAGGGCCTTGCCGACGCGGATCATGAGCAGTGCCACGAGCATGCCGAGCACCATCGTGGTGACGACGAGCACGACCATGAGCGCGAAGCTGCGCCCCAGCACCGTCCAGAAGCCCTCGACGTCGGTCAGCACCGTCACGTAGTTGTCGAAGCCCACCCACTCGGCGGGTACGCCCATGAGCTGCGCCCGCTCGTACTTCTGGAACGACATCACCAGCAGGCGGACGACCGGGTACCCCGTCATCACGCCGAGCAGGATCATCGTCGCCGAGAGCAGGAGCCAGGGCAGGTAGGGCGGCCGGCGCTTCTGCCGGATCTCTTGGCGCGGCGGCGCCGGTGTGTCGAGAAGTGTCGAGCTCATGTCCTGTCTTCCTCGCCAGGCGGCCCGGCAGCCCCTCGAGGAGCGACTGCGGGCATCAGGGGGCAGTGGAGTCCCGTCCCGCCCGGG
Organism: Promicromonospora xylanilytica; assembly: GCF_054782895.1. Taxonomy (NCBI): domain Bacteria; kingdom Bacillati; phylum Actinomycetota; class Actinomycetes; order Micrococcales; family Promicromonosporaceae; genus Promicromonospora; species Promicromonospora xylanilytica. Next base: position 24,144 of record NZ_BAAGRP010000014.1, on the reverse strand, counting down.
CTTTGAAAGGGCTGCACCGGGCGGGACGGGAAGTTCTGCTGACCTCGTCAGCTGTTGAGGATCTCCTCGATGTCCGCGTCGAGCTTCTCGGCGACGGTCTTCACGTCCTCGCCGGAGGCGATCTTGGTGAAGGCGGTCTGCAGGATCATCTTGGCCTCGACGTCGGCCCACTTCGGTGACGCGGGCGTGAGCCGGGCGTTGGCGGCGGCCTCCGCGGCGGCCTTGCCGATCGAGGTCGACTGGTCGACCTGCTCGAAGAGCGAGGTCTTGGCGGGGAACAGGCCGATTCCGGCGAGGATCGACTGGTACTCGTCGCTGAGCAGGATCTCGTAGGCGCTCATCGCGAGGTCCGGACGGGCCGAGTTCTGCGCGACGGCGATGTTCGAGCCGCCGGCGAACACCTGGGCGGCGCCGCCGTCCTTGCCCGGCAGGGCGATGCCCTCGAGGTCCTTGCCGTACGTGGAGGCGCAGCCCGGGACGCCCTCGGGGTCCTCGGGCTCCTCCGGTGCGTTGATGGACCACTGGATCCAGCTCGGGGCGGAGAGGAAGCCGACCTTGCCCTCGCAGAACGGCACCTGCAGGTCGGTCTCGTTGGCGTCGGCCGGGGCGTTGTTGCCCTCGGTCATGATCGTCTGGATCTGTTCGAGGCCGGCGAGGCCACCCTCGGAGGAGAACCCGGCGTCCCAGGTCCCGTCGTCGGCCTGCTCGGCCACGTAGCCGCCGTTCTCCCAGATGAAGGGCAGCGCGTTGTACCAGTCCTGGCCGGGCCAGTACACGCCGGACAGCTCGTCCGTCTTCAGGTCGACGGCGGTCTCGACGTACTCGTCGAGCGTGGTCGGCACCTTGGTGTCGCCCAGGACCTGCTTGGAGTAGAAGACCACGCGCGAGCCCGAGTAGTACGGCAGGGCGTAGTGCTTGCCCTCCCAGTCACCGGCCTCGACGAAGCCGGGCAGCAGGTCGCTGCCGCCCAGGGACTCGAACTCGTCCGGGGTGATCTCGCGGAAGTAGCCCGCCGAGGTGAACGCGGCGGCCTGCGTGTTGCCGATCTCGACCACGTCGGGAGCGTCAGAGCCGGCCAGCGCCGTCGTGTACTTGTCGACCAGGCCGTCCCAGGCCTGCTCCTCGATCACGAGGGTGCTGCCCTCGTTCTGTTCCTCGAAGGTCTTCTTCAGGTAGTCACGCGCCTCTGGCGGCGTGTCGGTACCGACGAGCCAGACCCGGACCTCGCCGGGGCCGGTCTCCTCGGCGGTCGCGGCTCCGCCCGCGTTACCGCACGCGCTGAGCGCGAGGGTCAGGGTGATCGCCGACGCCGCAGCGCCGACGAGACGGTTTCTGTTCACGTGTGTTCCTCCCGGGATACGACTCTGTGTCGCGGTGGGTGTTGATAAGCGGTGCGTGGTGATGACTCGAGCGGGAGCTCGAGGAGACGCCTGCCGCCGACACGTGCGCACTGATGCTCACGAGACCCCCAGCTGAGCGGAAAGCACGAGGACCGCGGCGCCCGCCAGCACCACGTCCTCGTCGAGCGCGGCCATCCGCAGCTGCAGGCCCGAGTTGATGGCCGGCATCGTGCGCTGACGGATGGTGTTCAGCGCGGCCTCGCGCAGGGGCCCGTCGAGCAGGTCGCGCGGACCGCTCAGCAGCACCTCCGTGAGGTTGAGCGCGCTGACGACCGGGGCGAGGGTCACACCCAGCACCCGGCCTGCCGACGCCAGGGCGGCGTCGGAATCTTCTGGGGTCCTGCCCTCGACCGCGCGCCGCAGCGCCGGTACGGACAGGACTGTCTCGAGGCAGCCGGTACGGCCGCAGGCGCAGGCGTCGCCGTCGTCGACCACGGTCACGTGGCCGATCTCACCCGCCGCATCGCCCTGGCCGTGCACCCGCACGCCGTCGACGACCACGCCGGCACCGACGCCGGCTCCGACCGTGACCACGAGCATGCCGGAGCTACCACCGCCGTACGTGAACTCGCCGAGCGCCGCGGTGTTGGCGTCGTTCGCGACGTGCACGGGCAGGCCCAGCCGGTCGCCGAGGATCTCGGCGAGCGGCACGTCGTACCACCCGCGGTTGGGCGCCTCGACCACCCTGCCGTCCAGACCGACGATGCCGGGCGAGCCCACGCCGACGCCGATCACGGGATGGGTCGCGGCGGCGACGAGCCGGCGGACGAAGCGGGTGAGCAGGTCGACGAGCTCGTCGCCGGTGCGGCCGTCGATGTCGAGCTGTCGGCGCACCACGATCTCGCCGGTGAGGCTGAGGACGGCGCCGCGCATGCGGCCGTAGTCCGTGAGGTCGACGGCCACGATCTGGTAGGCGTCGGCCCGCAGGCCCACGAGGATCGCCGGCTTGCCGACGCGCTGGCCGGGCCGCGTGCCCAGCTCCTCCACCAGGCCCTCGGTGATGAGCACCGAGACCAGGTCCGAGATGGTGACGCGGGTGAGCGAGGTCGCTCGGGCGAGGTCGGCCCGGGAGGTGGGCCCCTCGTGGAAGAGGTGCTGCAGCACCAGGGACCGGTTGTGCGCCCTGGCGTGCTCGGGGAGCACCTTGGACGTCGCGCGCAGCCGTGCGCCGAGCCCTCGCCCGGTGCCGTTGCGTTCTGTCGTCGTCGCCATGTTTGTTAGTAGACCTCCTTAACAGAGTCGTTGTCCATCGCCGGGTATGACCCGTAACAAGACTGTTACGTGGGTCACCTTGCCCTGACTTCGAACGCACTCTGCCGCCGTATCGGGATTACTTCACGTGCCTGACGAACCCGAGACTGCCCCACCGCGGCGCGGTCGGCACAGCGTGACCGCAGCGTGATCAAAAACCGCGCAAAACCGGTGAAAAATCGGGTCACGAGGGCCGCAAGTTCACAAAGGGATCACAGTTCTCAGGTGGGGCCGGTTCCGGCACCGTCGGCCTCATACGCTCGTCCCATGAAGCGCAACCGGTCAGCCAGGGGGGACGTGGGCCCGCCCGCCCGCCACCTCGCTCACAGTCTCCTGGCAACGGTCGTCGGAGCGACCCTCGCGGTCACCCTCGCAGCCTGCTCCGGAAGCGGCGCGACCGAGTCCGGCGGCGGCGCCGAGGCGGACGCCGCGCGCAGCGAGGCCGTCGCCCCGGGCGCCGTCGAGGACTCGGTCACCGGCGCGGCGGGCACCGTCGGCCTCACCGAGGCCCCCGAGGAGGCAGTCGACCGGGAGCTCATCACCACCGGCAACGCGACGCTCGCGGTCGAGGACCCGTTCGCCGCGGCCGAGCAGATCGCCGACCTCGTCGAGTCGGCCGGCGGCCGCGTGGAGGCGCGCGACGAGCGTGCCGCTACCGACGACGAGCCCGGCAGCGCGTCGATGACCCTCCGCATCCCCGCCGACCGCGTCTCGGCGACGCTGGACGCGCTCGACAAGCTCGGCGAGGTGCGCGACCGGCACGTCGAGACGGTGGACGTCACCGGTACCGCGCAGGACCTCGACGCCCGCATCGCCGCGCTCCGCACCTCGACCGACCGCCTGCGCGAGCTCATGGCGGACGCCGACCGCACGTCCGACCTCATCGAGATCGAGGCGGAGCTCGCCACCCGCCAGGCCGAGCTGGACTCCAAGATCTCCGAACGCAGCCGGCTCTCGGACGAGGTGGCCATGTCCACCCTGCACGTCGAGATCGTCGCGGAGGGCAGCCCTGCGGCCCAGGCTCAGCCCGGCGGCTTTCTCGGCGGCCTGTCCGCGGGCTGGAGCGCCCTGGTGAGCACGTTCAACGTGGTCGTCCTGGTGCTCGGCGCGATCATCCCGTGGCTGGCGCTCGGCGGGCTGGTGCTGCTCGTGGTCGTCGGCGTCCGCAGGCAGGTCGCCAGGAACCGGCCGGACGGCCCGACGGTCGTCGCGGAGCCGGCAGTCACCGACTGACTGCACAGGACGGCCTGCGGCCCTGACTCGGCGTACGTGGTACGCCGGGTCAGGGCCGCAGGCCGTCCTGTGCAGTCAGTCGGTGATGGCCAGCGCGTCGATCTCCACCGTCATCTCCTCGCGCGGCAGGCCCACGAAGACCGTGGTCCGGCTCGGCAGCACGCCGCTGGGGCAGTGCTTCGTCACGAACTCGCCGTAGGCCTCGTTCATCAGCGCGAAGTCCTCGCGCACCCGGAGGTAGACCCGCAGCATCACGACGTCGTCGAACGTCGCGCCGCCGGCCTCGACCACCGCCCGCACGTTCTCCAGCGTGCGCGTGGTCTGCGCGGCCACATCCCCGAGGTGCACGTACTCCCCCGTCGCCGGGTCGGTGGGCCCCTGGCCCGAGACCTGGACGAACGGGCCCTTGCGTACACCCTGGTGGAAGGTGTGCGCCGGCGCGGGGGCGTCCGGGGTCGAGATGGCGGTCTTGTCGGTCATCAGTTGTTCTCCTTGCTCGTCGTGCGGGTTCAGAAGTCGAGCGTGACCTGCTCGGCGACCTCGTCGCCGCGGGTCACGAGCGCGGTGCGGTACTTGTCGAACGTGGTGCACGGGTGAGAGATGCCGAACCCGATCACGTCGCCCGGCCGCAGCACGCCGTCGCTCGCGGGCTCGACGGCGAGGTAGGCGTGCTGGTCGTTGAGCGCGGTCACCCGCACGCCGGTCAGCTCGCGGGACTCACCCAGGCGGCCCGCGGCGTCGGCCGGGCGCACGACGAGCGGCGTCGGCAGGTCGATGTCGAACGACACGTCCCTGCGCCCCATGCCGCAGATGACCAGGCCGGGCTCCGGAGCGGACAGCACCGCGGCCCAGACGGTGATCGCGGGGCGCAGCGCCGGGGCGCCGAGGCGCGTCCAGGGGTCGGTGCGCAGGTAGTGCCCGTGGTCGTGGGTCACGTAGGCGCCGGAACGCACCACCGCGCGTGTCGGCACGGAAGCACCCGTCGCGTCCTGGACGGGGACGGTCAGACGCCGGGTGACGACGTCGGCGAACGCGCTGCCGCCCGCGCTCACCACGACCGGGCCGGTCACGAGCCCGGCGATCTCCGCCGCCGCCTCGCGCAGCCCGTCGCACCACCGGCCGACGGCGGCCAGCTCGTCGTCGCTGGTGCCGCCCGCCACCGGACCCTCGTAGCCGGCGACGCCGACCAGGCGCAGGCCCGCGTCGCGCACCTGGCCGGCGAGCGCCACGGCGTCGGGCACGGTGCGCACCCCGGTGCGGCCACCGGGTACGCCGAGCTCGACGAGCACGCCGAGCCGTGCGGCGTCCTGGGGCGCGGCGCCCGCGAAGCCCGCGGCGAGCAGCTCGACGCCCCGTGCGGAGTCCACGTACACCCAGACCTCGTCCGCGGCGCCGTCGGTCAGCGCCGTGCGGAGCCAGGCGATGTCGCGGGGGTCGACCAGCTCGTTCGCGAGGAAGACGCGGCGTCCCGCGCCGGGTACGCCCCAGCCGAGCACCGTCCGGAGCTGCGCGGGGGTCGCGACGGTGGCGCCCCAGGCTCCGGCGGCGGCCTGCCGCTCCCAGATCTCGCGGGACATGTGCGTCTTCACGTGCGGGGCGTGCTCCACACCGCCCTCGGCGAGCACGCGCGCCACGGTCGCGATGTTGTGGTCCAGCGCCGCCTCGTCGAGGGTCAGCAGGGGCCAGGTGGAGGTGGGGTCGTCGATGCGCAGCACACCCACATCCTGCCGTGTCACCCGCCTCGCGTGCACGTGCCGGCCGTCAGTCCGCCGTGCGGGCCGCGGGACCGGTGACCGCAGGGCGCAGGCCGCGCCCCGGCGTCGCACCGGTGAGCCGGCCGGCGGCGAGCACCGGAACCCCGGCGACGAGCACGTCGTCGATGCCCGACGCCGGCGTGCGCGGCTCCTCGTACGTCGCGTCGTCGCGGACCGTCCCGGGATCGACGAGCACGATGTCGGCGACCGCGCCCGGCACGATCCGCCCGCGGTCCGCCAGCGCGAACCGTCGTGCGGCACGGGCCGACAGGTGCTCGGCCGCGTCCCACCAGGTCCACGACCCGCGCCGCACGTGCTCGTCGAGCATCCGGGCGAAGGTTCCCCAACCCCGCGGGTGCGGGCGCCCGCCCCAGTAGATGGAGTCCGAGCCCACCACGTGCGCCTCGTGCCCCGCGAGCGCGCGGACGGACTGCGGCGAGTTGGTCGGCGGCTGCGCGAACACGCAGCTCGCGCGGAGCGCGGTGGTGGTGAGCACCTCGACCACCGTGTCGGGGGCCGAGCGCCCCAGCCGGGCGGCGACGTCGGGCAGGGTCAGGCCCTCCGCCCACTCCATGCCGGGGACGGACGCGAAGGTGATGCGCGGCCACAGCGCGGTCAGGCCGGCGAAGTGCTCGTCCAGCCGCGCGGCCGTGGCGGGGTCCCGCAGGGCGTCGATGGTCGCGGCGGCGTCGGCGAGCGGCAGCCACGGCGGCAGGGTGACCATGGACAGGATCGAGCATCCGCGCAGGTACGGGTAGGAGTCGTAGGTCAGGTCGTGGCCCCCGGCGCGGGCTGCCTCGACCCGCTCCAGCAGGTCCGCCGCCGGTCCGTGCAGGTGGGACACGTGCGTCGCGACGCCGGAGGCGCGCGCGACCCGCATCAGCTCGTCGAGCGCCTCGACGCCCCGGTCCTCGTACCCGCGCATGTGGCTCACGTGCGGCAGGCCCCGCACGGCCGCGGCCTTCGCGAGCGCCACGAGCTCGCGCTCGTCGGCGTAGGCGGCGGGCACGTACTCGAGACCGGTCGAGAACCCGCAGGCGCCGTCGTCGAGGGCCTGCTCCAGCAGGCCGACCATGGCCGCCACCTCCTCGTCCGACGCCGGACGCTGCGCCGCCCCCAGGATCCGGTACCGCAGGGTGCCGTGCGGGGCGAGGTAGGCGACGTTCACGGGGACCGTGCGGTGGTACGTGCTCAGCAGCTCGCCCACGGAGCCGCCGGTGAACGTCGGGTGTGCCCCGTCGACGGCGGCGAAGTACGTGCTCGCCCAGTCGTAGGTCGCGCGGTCGCTGGGGGCGAAGGAGACGCCGTCCTGCCCCGTCACGACGGTGGTGATCCCCTGGCGCAGCACCGCGAGCTGCACGTCCGGATCGAAGACCGCGGCCTCCGCGTGCGTGTGCGCGTCGACGAACCCCGGCATCGCGACGCGACCCCGCCCGTCGAGGGTCGTGTCGTCGTGCGCGAGGGCGTCCTGCCCGACGGCGGGCCGCTCGCCGGGGCGGGTGATCGCGGCGACCCTGCCGCGGGCGACGTGCAGGTCGACCGGGTCGGACAGGGTGCCGTCGGGCTGCGGCACGCGGGCGCCACGGATCAGGATCGTGCCGGTCATGCGTCACTCTCCGGGGTCTCGGGGTCGAGGGCGGTGGCTCGGGTGGGCCGGTTCTCCGCGCCGCCGTCCTCGCGCCAGCCGCCGATCCCGGCCCAGCCGCCGACGGCGGTCTCCGCCGCCAGGTCGCGCGGGTAGCCCTGGACGCCTGGCCGGGTCTGCCAGGGGTGCGGCCCGGCGAGCGGCCGGTACTCGACGCCGTACGCGTCGAGCCGGGGCAGGTGGCGCCGTTCGAGGCGGTCCAGGAACTCCTTCGACGCGGTCGAACCGGGCGCACGGTCGGCCCGCGGCGACCAGGCGACCTCCGCGAACGCCGCCAGCCGGGGATAGGTCGCGTAGTCGACGCGCCGCGCGCTGTCGAGGTGCTCGGTCCAGACCTGCGCCTGCGTGCCGAGCAGCCGGCCGGGCGCGCCGGTCGGGGCCAGCGGGGCGGGCAGCGGCTCGAAGCCGTACACGTCCTCGACGGTCCGCAGGAAGCCGACCGGGATCGGCTCCGCCGGGTGCTCGCCCGCTCGATGGTCGAGGTAGACGGCCTGCTCGGGTGCCATGACCACGTCGTGCCCGCTCTCGAGCGCCGCCGCACCCTGCGCGTAGCCGCGCCAGGACGTCACGATCGCGTCGCGCGGGAGCAGGGGCGACATCGCCTCGTCCCAGACGACGGCGCGGCGGCCGGCGTCGGACACGTGCTGGGCGAGGCGGGCGACGAACCAGCCGTGCAGCCGTGCGACGTCCGGGGCGCCGTCGGCCCCGACCAGTCCCAGCGCACGGGCGCGCTCGACGATGTGGGGCGACTCGCGCCACAGGGTGGGCGGCACCTCGTCGCCGCCCAGGGCGATCCACGGCGCGTCGAAGACGTCGAGGACCTCGTCGAGCACGTGCCGGAAGAACGCGAGGGAGCCCTCGGACGGGTCGAGCACGTCCTGGCTGATGCCCCATGTGGTGCGGACCCCGCTGCGGTCCTTGCGCGTGCCGAGCTCCGGGTAGGCGGCGACCGCCGCCTCGACGTGGCCGGGGACGTCGATCTCCGGGACCACGGTGATGCCCCGGTCGCGGGCGAACGCCACGATCTCGCGCAGGTCGTCCTGCGTGTAGAAGCCGCCGTGCGGGCGGCCGTCCCGTGCGCCGGTGCGCCAGGTGCCGACCGTCGACTCCCTGCGCCACGCGCCGGTCCGGGTCAGCTCCGGGTAGCGGTCGACCTGCACGCGCCAGCCCTGGTCGTCGGTCAGGTGCAGCTGCAGCACGTTGAGCCGGTGAGCCGCGGCGAGGTCGATGAACCGCAGCACGTCGTGCTTGGGCAGGAAGTGGCGCGCGACGTCGAGCAGCACGCCGCGCCACTCGAAACGGGGACGGTCCTCGATACGCACCGCCGGCAGCTCGACCTGGCCCGCCCGCGGGTTCCCGTAGGCCGCGGACGCGCGGCGGTAGGCCGCCGGACCGGCGAGCTGGCGCAGTGTCTGCGCCGCGGCGTGCGCACCTGCGAGGTCAGCGGCCTCGACGCGCACGGTGCCGGACGCCGCGCTTCCCGACGCCGCAGGGCGTACGTCGATCCGGTAGCCCCCGGCCGACAGGTCGGTGGCACGGACGAAGACGACGTCGGAGTCACGGTCCGGCACGCCCGGGACCAGGTCGAGGCCGAAGGCCTCCTCCGTGACCCGCCGCCACCAGCGCACGGCCGGCCGCAGCACGGGGTCGGCCGTGACGAGCGCGCCGTCCGCGAGCAGCACCGTGCCGCCCGGCACCTGCATCGACGCAGGCTCGGGCACGAGACCAGGATCCCCGGGTTGGTGCACGGCGTCACCCTAACGCGGTGCCGTGTGACCGCGCCGACCCAGGCGGCGGCGGGAGCGCGCGATCCGGAGGACCACGCACTCCCGCCGGCTCGGAACCGTCAGCCCGCTCGGCAGGAGACGTCGCGCCTCGGCAGCTCACCGTCCACCAGGTAGGTCGTCCCGACGTTCAGTGCGCACGCGTTGCCGCCGAGCGCGTAGACCCCGTGACCGCTGCCGTCGACGGTCACCAGCCGCGACCGGTCACCGAACTTCTCGTGCAGCAGCTCGCCACCCGCCAGCGGGGTGACCGGGTCACGGCGGTTCTGCATGATCAGCACGTTGCTCGGCCCCTCGTCGGTGATCCGCACCGACGGCTCGATCGGCTCGGACCAGTAGGCGCAGGGCAGGATGTTGGCCGACGCCGCGCCGAACATCGGGAACTTCTCGCGGTCCTCGGCCACCGCCTGGCGGTAGGCGTTGACGTCCTCGGGCCACTCGCTGTCGTTGCAGGTCGAAGCGATGAACACCGACAGGGCGTTGGACAGCGGCGACACCTCGTCGGCCGTCGCGCCGTCCTGGTCGGCAGTTGCCGGGGCGGCAACGTCCGGGGCGGCACCGTCCGGGGCGGCACCGTCCGGGGCGGCACCGTCCGGGGCGGCACCGTCCGGGGCGGCACCGTCCGATAGGACACCGTCGAGGAGGTTGGCGTCCAGCAGGCTCCGGGCGGCAGCGGCGTCGCCGTCCAGCAGCGACTGCCAAATCTGCGCCGTCCGGCCGTAGGTCAGCTCGCTGTAGAGCCCACCGAAGACGACCTGGCGGAACAGTCCGCCGTCGACCCCCTGCACGGGGTTCCGGTCCAGCCGCTCGGCGGTCTCGAAGTAGCCGGCCCGCACCTGCGCCGGCGTCCAGCCCAGCCCGTAGGCGGTGTGCCGCTTGGCCGCCCACCTCGCGAAGTCGGGGAACGTCTGCTCGAACCCCTGGGCGAACCTCCGCAACCCTTCCTGGTCGAGGTGCGTGTCGCCCACGTTGCTGTCGAGCACCACCCGGTCGACCGTCTCGGGGAACATCGAGGCGTACGCGGCGCCCAGCGCGGAACCGTAGGAGTAGCCCAGGTAGCTGGCCTTCTCCTCGCCCAGCGCCGCGCGGATGCTGTCCAGGTCGCGGGCCATGTTCGCCGTCGACACGTGGCGGAGCAGGCCGTTCTCGTCGTTGTCGGCACACTGCTCGGCAGCGGCCTCGACGACCTTCGCCCGCTGGACGACCGCCGCGTCGTCGACCGCGTACGGCGGGACGTTGCCGAAGTATTCGCCGCCGATGGTGAACCCGCAGTCGATGCGGGTCGAGTGGCCCACCCCTCGGGTGTCCATGCCGATCAGGTCGTAGGCGTCCAGCACGCTGTCGGGCAGACCCCTCGACGCGAGAAGCGAGGACTGCGTGAGGCCGGAACCGCCGGGACCGCCCGGGTTGAGCAGGAGCACACCGCGCCGCTTCGCCGGGTTGTCGCTGGCCATGCGGGACAGCTGGAGCTCGATCTGCTCGCCGTCGGGGTCGGAGTAGTCCAGGGGTACGGGCACCGTGGCACAGGTCAGCACGTAGGGCGCGGCTTCCTCCGCGACGTCCGCGGGGCACGGGCCCCACTCCAGCCGCGCGGTGGGCTCGCTACCGGCGTCGTCAGGGCGGACGTCGGCCGCCGCGGGTGCCGCGAGCGCACCGACCAGGCTCAGCACCGCCAACAGGGCCGCGCCCCGACCGCGCGCTCGTGGCCGACGGCGCCGCTGCTCGCCGTCGGGTGCGCCGTGCCGCGGCGCGCGGATCGGGAGCGGATGTGGGGTACTGAAGTGGATTCGCTTCATGCACCCCACCCTCGGCCGGCGCACGCGCACGGGTAAGTGTCACCGAGTCATCAGCGGGGCTGAGGACCACACGATCGACGCATGACAGATGTCACTCCCGCTCCCGCCGCAGCACCGGCTCCAGCGCCCTCAGCACCGCAGGGTCCTCGATCGTGGACGGCACCTGCGGGCGCTCTCCGTCGGCCAGCTGGCGCATGGTGCGCCGCAGGATCTTGCCCGAGCGCGTCTTGGGCAGGCCCGCGACGACCTGGACGTCCTTGAACGCCGCGACCGGACCGATCTCCCCGCGGACCGCCGCGACGAGCTCAGCGGCCACGCCGCTGGGGTCGGCACCGGCCTTGAGCACCACGAGCCCGCGCGGCACCTGCCCCTTGAGCTGGTCGGCCACGCCGATCACCGCGCACTCGGCCACGGCGGGGTGCGCGGCGAGCACACCCTCGATCGCACCGGTGGACAGGCGGTGCCCGGCGACGTTGATGACGTCGTCCGTACGGCCCATGACGTAGACGTACCCGTCGTCGTCGACGTACCCGCCGTCCCCGGACAGGTAGTACCCGTCGTAGGCGGAGAGGTACGACGAGACGTACCGTTCGTCGTCGCGCCACAGCGTCTGCAGGGTGCCGGGTGGCAGCGGCAGCCGGATCGCGAGGCTCCCCTCCTGTCCTGGCGCCGCGACCGTGCCGTCCGGGAGCAGCACCTGCACGTCGAACCCCGGTACGGGAACGGACGGCGAACCCGGCCTGGTCGGCATCGGGTCCAGACCACGGAGGTTGGCGACGACGGCCCACCCGGTCTCGGTCTGCCACCAGTGGTCGGTCACCGGCACGCCGAGGACCCGCCCCGCCCATTCGTACGTGCCGGGGTCGAGCCGCTCCCCCGCGAGGAACAGGTGCCGCAGCGACGAGGTGTCGTGCCCGGCGAGGAGGAGCCCCTCAGGGTCCTCCTTCTTGATCGCCCGGATCGCGGTCGGCGCCGTGAACAGGGCCTCGACCCCGTGCTCTGCGATGACCCGCCAGAACGCCCCGGCGTCCGGGGTGCCCACCGGCTTGCCCTCGTACAGCACGGAGGTCGCGCCCGCGATCAGCGGGCCGTAGACGATGTACGAGTGGCCCACCACCCAGCCGACGTCGGACGCCGTCCACCAGACCTGGCCGGCCCTGATGTCGTAGACGTTGCGCATGGACCAGGCCAGGGCGACGGCATGGCCGCCGTTGTCGCGCAGGATCCCCTTGGGCTTTCCCGTGGTGCCCGACGTGTACAGGATGTAGAGCGGGTCGGTCGCCGCGACCTCCGCGCACGGCGCGGGGTTGGTGCGTCCGGCGCGCAGCACCGTGCCCCAGTCGACGTCCCGCCCCTCGACCAGCGTCGCCGTGGCCTGCGGCCGCTGCAGCACCACGCACGACGCCGGCTCGTGGTCGGCCAGCTCGAGGGCCTTGTCGAGCAGTGGCTTGTACTCGACGATCCGGGTGGGCTCGACACCGCAGGACGCCGACACGACGACCTTCGGCTGGGCGTCGTCGATCCGCAGGGCCACCTCGTTCGCGGCGAACCCGCCGAACACCACCGAGTGCACGGCGCCCAGCCGGGCGCAGGCCAGCATTGCGACGACCGCCTCCGGCACCATCGGCATGTACAGCACCACGCGGTCGCCCTGCCCCACGCCGAGGTCGCGCAGGCCGCCGGCGAACGCGGCGACGTCGGCCAGCAGCGACGCGTAGGTGATGGTCGCCGAGGCTCCGGTCACCGGGCTGTCGTAGATCAGCGCCGCCTGGTCCCCGCGCCCGGCGATCACGTGCCGGTCCAGCGCGTTGTAACAGGTGTTGAGCCTGCCGTCGGGGAACCAGCGGTAGAACGGCGGGCTGTCGTCGTCGAGCACACGGGTGGGCTTGCGGAACCAGGAGACCAGGGCTGCCTGCTCGCGCCAGAACCCCTCGGGGTCGGTGAGGCTGTGCCGGTAGACGTCCGCGTAGTCGGCCATGGGCCCTCCAGCTCGTCGTCGCGCACCCCGATGTGGGCGACGCCGCCAGTCTGCCCCGCCGCCGGGCCGACGTCGAGCCGCCCGCGCCCCGCCGCCGGCGAAGCCCAGCTCCGCGTGCCGTGCCCTGGCGTCGGGGTCGCCGTGCCGCACCGTGATCCGGTAGTCGGTGCCCTCGGCGTGGTCCCGCAGCCGGATCTCCGCCGTCATCGGCACCAGAGGCTGCGCTGCCCCGGAACATCACTTAGCGCAAGGGCTAAGTATCAGACCCAGGACAGGTCGGCCCCGGACCTGACGCGGCGGGCTCTCGGACGCCGGTCAGGGATCGCACCCCTCGGGTACCCGACCTGACAGCCGCTGCTGTACCGGCTTCGTGGCACGCGACCACCACGCGGGCCGGTCATGCCGACGGCCGGGGTCCAGGCCGTTCCGTCCACCAGGTCATCCGACGCCCCCTCCGTGGCGGGCTCGGGCGGTGCGGGCGCGACAGAGACATGGGTGTGCCCGGTCGGGGTCGTCGTCTCCACGGCGTGCCGGCCGTCGATCTCGGTCACCTTCTGCCGCCAGCCTGGTGCCTGCTTCGCGTGATTGCACCGGGCACACAACCCTTGCCCGTTGTCGAAGCTCGTCTCACCACCCTCCGCATACGGAAGGACGTGGTCGAGGTGCCGCACCGGGGCGTCACACCAGGACGACGCACAGATGCCCTGCTCCCGGGCCCGCAACAACACCGCCAAGCCCTGCGGATGGAACCGTGACACCGACGTCGTCGCCAGCAAACGGCCCCGAGGGTCGACGTAGATCGAGCGGAGCCAGGCGGCGTCCGCGTCGATCCCGTGCGCCGCAAGGTTCCGCGCCACGGGAGCCGGGACACTCCCGACCCCTGCCGCCATACCCTCGACAACCACGCCAGGCTCGACGCCCTCCGCGAGCAGCGTCCGGTCAGAGACCAGCAGATTGATCGTGACCGGCACCTCGTCCGCCTTACCCGGCGCACGCCCGGTGACCCGCTCGATCAGGGTGTCCGCCATGATCTGACCGGCACCACGCTCGTCACCCGCTGCCCTGACCGCATCGGCATGCGCCTTGAGCTGCGCATAGGCCTGCACCCCCTGCTGCACCGGCACCAACGCGCTCACGTAGACCATCAGATCGGGCGCCGGACGCACCGACACCCGCCGCTCCGACACCGCCCGCGCATTACGCCGCACACACGCCCCCACATCCAGGCGCGCCGCGAGCTCCTTGACCCGCGCGACCAACCGCCTCGTACCCAGACCCGCCAACACGGCCAGGCCCGCCGGACCACACAGCTCCTCATCGATCCACGCGCGGTGCTCGGGCGACAGATGAGACGTCTCGCGCACCAGAAGCGTCGCCCGCCACTGCGACAACACCCCCGAACGCAACGCATCGAACGTGAACGGCATACCCGTCATCCACACCCGAGCCGTACTCAGGAACGACGCACCCGCATACGGGCTGACCCGCATCGCCGCACCAACCTGACTCGCGACACCACGACCCCGCCGCTCGGAGCGGATGCCCTGGGCGGCCTCCTCAGCCTTCGCCGCCGCGTCCAACGCGACAACCAACCGCGCCTGCGTCGCAGCCACCGCACTCTTGACCGCCTCCAGCTCACCAAGCAGATCCACCCACTCCGCCCGTGCCTGCCGCGAGGCAGACCCGGGCGTGTCACCGGCGCCCGGCAGAATCATGGTCGCGATGAGCTCACGCACCGCGTGGACCTCGGCGCCTCGAAGGGCCGCACCACCCGCGCGACCGGCACCGGTCAGCACCGACGAGAGGGACTCGTCGGCTGCCCGGTCTGCCGCATCAGGGGTGAACGTCATGTCATCAACATATAGCACACCCGTTCCAACTGCTCGCCGAGGACTCCCCTCTCTGCCAGGAGCAGAACGGGGGTCGTCATCTGGCTCCGGTGAACCGGTGCCTCTCGGTACGCGCCCAACCGGGATCCCCGCTCGTCGCGAAGCTGACCCAGGCTCCGTGCACCTCCGCCGCGAGCGCCGCGGGCGCCTCCGCGGTCCCGAGCAGGCTGCCGGGACCGTGCAGGGACTGCAGGCTCACGTTGTCGAACACGTACGGCAGCTCCGTCGTGTGCGCCGCGCCGAGCAGACCGTCCACGGCGTCGGACCGCCAGGCGAACTCGTAGGTGAAGGTCGCCGCCCGGCGCTGTGCCGCGTGGGCGTCCACGAGGGCGCGGCTCCCCGCGCCGAACAGCGCCTCCCCCAGGATCGCCGCGCGGAGCTCACCGATCCCGGCCAGCGGTCGTCGTTCGCGGAAGAGCGCCACCAGCGCTGCCGGATCCGGGTGGACCCGCGCCGCGAGGTCGTGCAGGTCCTCCTCGGTCGAGGTGGTCAGGTTCCCCTGCGGTACCAGGTAGAGGTTGCCCTCCTCGGCGGTGGTGCCGACGAGGAGGGTCACGTCGGCGCCCGCGCCCGTCGCGACGGCCTCGGCCGGCTGGGTGTCGAGCACCAGGCTGAACGGGCTGAGCCCGACCAGCGGGTCGAACCGCGTGGCCGTGCGCAGGTCGACGCCGCCGAGTCGCCCCGCCACCTCGACGAGCCGGTCGTCCGGCACCTGACCGAACCCCGCGACGTCCGGTTCGACGCCGAGCTCTGCGGCCGCGGCCGCCGTGACCCGTGCCGCCTGCTCCGTGCTGAACGCGCCCATCGCGTTGCCGCTCTGCACGATGGCACGCCGGAAGAGGCCCTCGGCGCTCGGCGTCGCGAGGATCCCGCTCACGATCGTCGCGCCGGCGGACTGGCCGAACAGCGTGACGTCGTCCGGGTCACCGCCGAAGGCCCCGATGTTCCGCCGGACCCAGCGCAGCGCGGCCACGACGTCGAGCAGCCCGCGGTTGGCCGGCGCGCCCGGGACATCGAGGAAGCCGGCGATCCCCAGCCGGTAGTTGAGCGTGACGAGCACGACCCCGTCGCGGGCGAAGGCACCGCCGTCGTACAGCGGAGTCCTGCTGGAGCCGGCGGTGAACCCGCCGCCGTGCACGAAGACCATGACGGGGCTGTTGCGGGCGCCGGCCGGGGCCCACACGTCCGCCGTCAGGTAGTCCTCGCCCTTGACCCAACCCGGCCCGAAGAACGGCGCCATGTCCAGGGCGCCGAAGCCGTCGCGGCGCAGCTGGGGCGCCGTCGGGCCGGGCCGGGTCGCGTCCAGCACGTCCGGCCAGGGGGCGTGGTCGGTCGGCTCGGCGAACCGGGCCGCACCCACCGGTCCCGCCGCGTACGGGATGCCGCGGTAGACGTGCGCACCGGCGTCGGCGCGGCCTCGAACGCGGCCCTCGGTCGTGGTGACGATCAGATCTGACATGTTCCTTCTCCTGTCGTTCCAGCTCAGACGCGGTCGAACGGGGCCCAGGACGTGATGGCGAACCGGCCGCCGTCCCGCTCCACCTGGACGCCGCCGTGGCCGCCGAGGTGCGCGGGCAGCACGAGCGCGTTGTTGTCGGCCGCCCAGCCGAGCAGGCGCCGTCGGGTCGCCCTCGCTTGCGCGGGGTCCTCGCAGAAGCAGCTGTTGGTGTCGGGTTCGACGATCTGCAGCGGCGTGTGCAGCAGGTCGCCGACGAGGAGCGCCCGGTCCGTGCCGGACTCGAGGGTGACCACCGACGAGCCGGGTGTGTGCCCGGGCGCGAGGTCGAGCCGCAGGTTCGAGTCGATCTGGTGGCTGTCGTCCCACAGCAGCGCCTGACCCGCCGCGTGCACCGGAGCGACGCTGTCCTCGAAGACGTTCTGGTTACCCCGGCCGAGGTTCGGCTCATGGCCGCCCGCCGGGTCCCAGAAGTCGAAGTCGGGCCGGGGCATCAGGTAGGTGGCGTTGGGGAACGTCGGCACCCAGGACCTGTCGTCGAGGTACGTGTTCCAGCCCACGTGGTCCACGTGCAGGTGGGTGTTGATCACCAGGTCGACGCCCTCGGGCCGCACGCCGGCCCGGGCGAGGTTGCCGAGAAAGTCCGTGTTCAGCCGGCTCCACACCGGTGAGTACGGCCGTTCCTTGTGGTTGCCCACGCCGGTGTCGACCAGGATCGTCCGCCCCTCGCTGCGCAGCAGCCAGGTCTGGATCGCCGACTGGCAGACGTGGGTGTGCGGGTCGACGAAGTCCGGCGCCAGCCACGACTCGTTCCGCTGCCACGCCCCGTCGGGACTCTCAGGAAAGAAGGTGTCCGGGGTCATCCCCACCGGACCGAAGTACTCCATGACCCGGGTGACCGTGACGTCACCCAGCACGATCTCGTGCATGTCTGCTCCCGGTGCTCGATTGGCTCCGGCCACCCTGCGGTGCCCGGGGCCGTGCCCACCAGCCCCGGTCCTGCATACCCCTGACAGGGTCAGGCACGGCGGCGGTACGGCGGCACATACTGGGGTCATGAGCGCTTCCGGAACGCTGGGCGGTTTTCTCCGCGCCCGCCGCGGCGGCCTGCGCCCCGAGGACGTGGGCCTGCCCCGATACACCGACCGACGTCGCGTCACCGGGCTGCGGCGCGAGGAGCTCGCTCAGCTCGCGGGGGTCAGCGTGTCCTACTACACCCGCCTGGAGCAGGGGCAGTCGGTCAACGCGTCCGACGCCGTCCTCGACGCTCTCGCCGGAGCCCTACGGCTCGACGACGCCGAACGTGGCCACCTGCGCGAGCTCGCGACCCAGCGGCCCCGACCGCTGCGCAGACCACCGTCCGAGCGGATCGATCACATGACCCTCGACCTGCTGCGCGCGTTCGGCGACGCGCCCGCCATGGTGCTCGGCAGGAGGACCGACGTGCTGGCCTGGAACGCCCCGGGGCACGCGCTGCTGGCCGGGCACGTCGACCGCACCGCACCCGAGCGTCCGGCGGACCGGCCGAACCTGGCCCGGATGCTGTTCCTCGACCCGCACAGCCGCGAGCTCTACGTGGACTGGAACCGCAAGGCGCGGGCCGTCGTCGGCAACCTGCGCCTCGTCGCGGGGCGCCACCCCGACGACGCCCTGCTCGCCGCCCTCGTCGGCGAGCTGTCCATGAAGAGCCCGGAGTTCGTCGCGCTGTGGCGCGACCACCGGGTCAAGCCGTGCGAGGCCGACGAGCACGAGCTCCGGCACCCGGTGGTCGGCGCGCTCACCGTCACACAGCAGATTCTCCAGCTCGCGCGCACGCCGGAGCAGTCGGTCACCGTGGTCACCACGAAGGCGGGCTCGAGCTCGGCGGACGCGATCAAGCTGCTCGCCGGGACCTTCACGGGCACGACGAAGGCCCCGCCGGTTACGGCGAGGCCTTCAACATAGGGCTGGGGGCGAAGCCCCCACAAACATGACGAAGCGAGGTGGCACGTCACGGCACACCTCGCTTCGAGGGGAGTGGAGCTGCCGGGAATCGAACCCGGGTCCGGTGACGCTTTTCGAGTACTTCTCCGGGCGCAGTCTGCTATGGATTTTCTCGGCCCCCGCACTCGCGCAGACACGTTCGCGGACAGGCCCAGTCACCTGAGTGTTCCCGCAGCCCCGATGACGAGGACTACGAGCAGTGGCTTCCTAGATGACGCCGGCTACTGGGACGGAAGCATTTCCCAGGCCGACGGAGTTCGGGCTCGCTCAGGCGGCGAGGGCGAACTCGTTGCGCGAGTTATCGGCAACTATGTGTTTGCAGACATCGTTTACGAGATAAGTCTGCATCCTCGGCCCGCTTCTCCTCGAAGCACGACCACCGTCGAAACCGATCAGCCCCTATGTTGTTGTCAACTGCCCCACCCGGGTCAGGCCCGTGCGGAACGTCTCCAGTCTAGGTCACAACACCGCAGACAGGAACGTTATTTCCGTAACAGCTGGCCGGCACCGTCGGCCGGGCCCGGACGGGTCAGCGGAGCATCTCCTTCTGCCGCATCGCCCGCTGCGCCTCGCGCATGTCCTGCTGCTCGCGCAGGGTCTGTCGCTTGTCGTACTCCTTCTTACCGCGTGCCAGGGCGATCTCGACCTTGGCCCGGCCGTCCAGGAAGTACAGCGACAGCGGGATCAGGGTGTGCCCCTTCTCCCGCGACTTGGACTCCAGCCGGAGGATCTCCTCCCGGTGCAGCAGCAGCTTGCGCCGGCGGCGGGGCGCATGGTTGTTCCACGTGCCCTGGAAGTACGCGGGGATGTGCACGTTCTCGAGCCACGCCTCACCACGGTCGATGTTGGCGTAGCCGTCGGTGAGGGACGCCCGCCCCATCCGCAGCGCCTTGACCTCGGTACCCGAGAGCACGAGCCCGGCCTCGAAGACGTCCTCGATCACGTAGTCATGACGGGCCTTCTTGTTGTTCGCCACGATCTTGCGCGGATCGTCCTTCTTGGCCATGGTCTCCCTCCGGGATCTACTGGTGCGACCTGCCCCCTGCGGGCAGCGCGACGTCCCAGTTTACGCGCCCGGCCTGGGTGGACCAGGCTTTTACAGCCAGGTCATCGGGTCGACGGTCGAACCGTTGATGTACACCTCGAAGTGCAGGTGGCAGGCCGTGGACGTACCGGTGGTCCCGGAGTACCCGATCACCTGCCCGCGGGAGACCTGCTGGCCGGCGGAGACCGCGAACGAGGTGAGGTGGTTCGCACTCGTCATCACACTGCTGCCGCCGGACGAGTAGCCGTGGTTGATCAGCACCTGGTTGCCCAGCCCGTCGAGGTAGCGCGCGTACTGCACGGTGCCGTCGGCGGCGGCCAGGATCGGCGTGCCGCAGTACGCCCGGAAGTCGGTGCCCGCGTGCAGGCGCGAGTACTGCAGCACGGGGTGGAACCGCATGCCGTACGAGGAGGTGACCACGGGGCTCGCCGTCGGGTAGCCGAGGAAGGACACCGTCCCTGCCCCGCTGCCCCCGCCGGACGAGCCACCGCCCGACGAGGCCCCACCGGAGGAACCACCGTCGGACGAGCCGCCACCGGAGGAACCGCCGGAGGCGTTCTCGCGCGCCTCCCGCGCCTCCCGTTCGGCCTGCTCCTGGGCCAGCCGCTCGTCGCGCTCCTCCTGCTTGCGGATGATCTCCTTCAGGTCGGACTCGATGGAGCTCAGCTCCTGCGCGTTGTCCTGCATGTTCTGCACGGCCACGTGCTTGCGCTTCTCGATGCGAGCCTTGAGCCGCTCCTGCTCCTCGATCAGGCGCTCGATCTCGGCCTTGCGCTCCACCGCGGCCTGCTTGGCCTGCTCCTTGGAGCGGACGTTCTCGTCCGCCAGGCGCTTGAGCTCGGTGACGACCTCACGGATCGCGGTCAGCCGCGCCTGCAGGTTGCGGGCGGTCGCCTCGGCGTCCTGGAGCTCGGCGAGGGTGCGCGCCCTGATCCGCGCGGCCGACGACGACACCGAGTACCCGTCGATGAACTCCTCGGTGCTCTGCGCACCGGTGACGAGCCCGATCGTCGAGTTGTCGCCCGACCCGCGGAACTCCTCGCGCGCCATCTGCGCGATGTCGTCGCGTGCCCCGTCGACCTTGCCGGAGCCGTCCTGCAGCTGCTGGCTGACCTTCGCCTCTTCGAGCTGGGCGTCCGCGAGACGCTGCGCGAGGATCGCCGCCTCCCGCTCCGCGCGCTCCAGCTCGGCCTCGGCGACGGCCAGCTCGGCCTCGGCGACCGGCAGCCGTCCCTCGACCTGGTTCAGCTCGAGCACCGCGTCAGCCAGCTGGGTGTCCGTGTGCTCCAGCTCTGCCTCGAGGCTCTCGCGCTGCTCCTCCTTGGCCTGCTGCTCCCGCTCGGCCGCGGCACGGCGGTCGTCGAGGTCGTCCGCGTGGACGGCGGGCGCACCCCCGAGCAGCAGCACGGCAGCGAGCACGGCGGCCAGCGGCCCACGACCGCGGACCCTGGCGGGAAGGTTTCGGGGAGTGGACATCAGATCCTCGTGTACCGGTTCAGGGTGAAGAAGGACGAGAGCGCCGCGAGCGCGACGGCCATGATCACGAGCAGCGGCGCCACCCGGAGCACGTCGACCTCGGAGACGTAGGCCACCCAGTCGACCGACCGTTCGAGCCAGTCGCTGACCATGAACCGCACCGCCAACCACAGCCCGCCACCCGCGAGCAGCGAACCCAGCACGGCCGCCAGCGCCCCTTCCAGGAGGAACGGGAGCTGGATGAACAGGTTGGACGCGCCCACCAGGCGCATGATCTCGGTCTCCTTGCGCCGCGAGACGGCACTCAGCCGGATGGTGGTGGTGATCAGCAGCACCGCGGCCAGCAGCATGACGCCGGCCAGCCCCGCCGCGAGCAGGGTGGCGACGTTGAGCGTGCGGAACAGCGGTTCGAAGACCGCCCGCTGGTCCTCCACGATCTCCACCCCGTCGCGCCCGGAGAGCACGTCGCTGACGACGGCGAACTGCTCGGCGTCGGACAGCTTGAGCCGCAGCGAGGCCTGCATGTCCTCCGCCGTCAGCTGCGTGCCCTGGTAGCCGTCCGGGTAGCGCTCGCTGAACGCCTCGAACGCCTGCTCCTTCGACTCGAAGTAGACCTTGCTGACCTCGTCGGACAGCTCGGTGTCGATGACCTGGCGCACGGCGTCGACCTGGTCGTCGGTCGCCTCGCCGGTGGCGCACGTCGGCGACACCGAGCCCTGCGGGCACAGGAAGACGGACACCTCGACCAGGTCGTACCAGTCGTCCTTGAGCTTGCCGATCTGGGCCTGGAGCAGCGCGGCGGCGCCGACGAACGTCAGCGACACGAAGGTCACGAGCACCACGGCCACGACCATGGTGGTGTTCCGGCGCAGGCCCGAGAGGACCTCGCCCAGCACGAACTGGAAGCGCACGGTCAGCCTCCCCGCACCGTCTGGACCGGCGCGCGGGTACCGCTGCCCGGGGCGTCGAGCACCGCGGACGCGCCGACGTCGGGCAGGATTGCCTCGCGCTCGCCGTAGCTGCCGCGGGCCTCGTCGCGGATCACGACGCCGTCGGACAGCTCGACCACGCGGCGCCGCATCTCGTTGACTATCTCGTCGTCGTGCGTGGCCATGACCACGGTGGTGCCCGTCCGGTTGATGCGGTCCAGCAGACGCATGATGCCCAGCGAGGTCGTGGGGTCCAGGTTTCCCGTGGGCTCGTCCGCCAGGAGGATCTGCGGCCGGTTCACGATGGCGCGGGCGATCGCCGCACGCTGCTGCTCACCGCCCGACAGCTCCGTCGGCATGCGCTTGCCCTTGCCCGCGAGGCCCACCATGTCCAGCACCTCGGGCACGGTGTCCCGGATGACGTGGCGCGGCTTGCCGATCACCTGCAGGGCGAACGCCACGTTCTCGTGGACGGTCTTGTTCTGCAGCAGGCGGAAGTCCTGGAACACCACGCCGAGCTGACGCCGCAGCGTGGGCACCCGCCACCCGGACAGGTTCGCGACGTCCCGGCCCGCGACGTAGACGCGGCCGCGCGTGGGCCGCTGCTCGCGCAGCACCAGCGACAGAAACGTCGACTTGCCCGAGCCCGAGGCCCCCACCAGGAAGACGAACTCGCCACGCTCGACGTCCACGGAGACCTGGTCGAGGGCAGGCCGTGCGCCGCGCGCGTAGACCTTCGACACGTTCTCGAACCTGATCACGAGCCCGAGACTAGGGGGGTGAAGTGGT
Source organism: Promicromonospora xylanilytica (assembly GCF_054782895.1). Lineage (NCBI taxonomy): Bacteria > Bacillati > Actinomycetota > Actinomycetes > Micrococcales > Promicromonosporaceae > Promicromonospora > Promicromonospora xylanilytica. The sequence continues at coordinate 1,736 of NZ_BAAGRP010000014.1, read as the reverse complement.
GGCGTGTCGGGGGGACACGCCGACGGCAGCCACCCGGTTGCCCATCAACTCGGCAATCAGCCGGGCAAATCAGACACTAAATGGCAATTCGCCCAACCGCGTGCGACCGTCAGTTCGGCGTCGTACCCCGGCGCCAGCGGATGCCCGCCTCGATGAAGTCGTCGATCGCCCCGTCGAACACGGCCTGCGGGTTGCCCGACTCGTGCTCCGTGCGCAGGTCCTTGACCATCTGGTACGGCTGCAGCACGTAGGAGCGCATCTGGTCGCCCCAGCTCGCCTTGATGTCGCCCGCCATCTCCTTCTTCTTGGCGGCCTCCTCGGCCTTGCGCAGGAGGAGCAGCCGCGACTGGAGCACGCGGTAGGCGGCGGCCCGGTTCTGGATCTGCGACTTCTCGTTCTGCATGGCGACGACGACGCCGGTGGGGATGTGCGTCATGCGCACCGCGGAGTCCGTGGTGTTCACGGACTGCCCGCCCGGGCCGGACGAGCGGTACACGTCGATCTTGAGCTCGGAGTCCGGGATGTCGATGTGGTCGGTCTGCTCGATCAGCGGAATCACCTCGACCGCCGCGAACGACGTCTGCCTGCGCCCCTGGTTGTCGAACGGCGAGATGCGCACCAGACGGTGGGTGCCCGCCTCGACGGACAGGTGCCCGAACGCGTACGGCACGTTGACCTCGAAGGTGGCCGACTTCAGGCCCGCCTCCTCCGCGTAGGAGGTGTCGCCCACCTTGGTGGGGTAGCCGTGGCGCTCCGCCCAGCGCAGATACATGCGCATCAGCATCTCCGCGAAGTCAGCGGCGTCGACGCCGCCGGCGCCCGCGCGAATGGTCACGACCGCCTCACGGGAGTCGTACTCGCCGTTCAGCAGCGTGCGCACCTCGAGCGCCGCGAGATCCTTACGGATCTTCACGACCTCCTCCTCCGCCTCGGTGATCGAGTCGGCGTCGTCCATCTCGACGCCCAGCTCGACGAGGGTCTCGACGTCATCGATGCGCGCGGCCAGCTTCTCCACCCGGCTGAGCTCGGCCTGGGCGGCCGACAGCGCCGAGGAGACCCGCTGCCCCTCCTCGGGGTTGTCCCACAGGTTCGGCGCCGACGCCTGCTCCGACAGCTCGGCGATCTTCGCCTGCAGCGCGGTGGGGTCGCTCACGGCCTCGATGGACTCGAGGGTGGCGCGGAGCGCCTTGATCTCTGCGGGAAAGTCGTTGGATGCCACGATGTTCAAGGTTACCCGCGCATCGCGGTGCCCGACGCCGCGAACCGCGACGACGGCTCAGCCGGCCTCCGGCTCCGGCAGTACGCGGCCGAACATCTGCGCCGTCGCACGAGCGCTCGGGCTCCCGGCGTCGACGTCGGCGCCGTGCTCGACGAGCACCCTGATCACGTCCGTCTCGTTCTTGAACACGGCGCCGGCGAGCGGCGCCTGCCCCTTGCCGTTCAGCCGGTTCACGTCGGCCCCCCGCTCCGCGAGACCCTCCGTGAGCTCCGCGTGGCCGTGGTACGCGGCGAGCATCAGCAGGGTGTTGTCGGACTCGTCGGCCAGGTCGACCGGAAGGCCCGCGTCCACGAGATCCAGCAGCACGTCGGCGCCCTCCCGGGCCAGGTCGAAGACCTGGTGCGGCTCGAGCCGCGTGCCGTGCTGGTCGTCTCCGCCCTCCTGGGGAGGTTCGTGCTCGCTCATGTCCACAATCTATCCGGTCGAGGTGCTGCGGTCGGCGGGGGGGGTGGGCCGG
>NZ_BAAGRP010000013.1:0-18158 GCF_054782895.1 Promicromonospora xylanilytica | reverse complement strand
AGGGAGCAGGCATGATGCACATCCTTCCCTGCAACGCTCCTCAGCGCCGCAGATCATGTGACACCTACCCGCGCATCAGTCCCAGGGCAGGTCCTTGAGTGCTGGCTGCAGCACCTTTGGAAAAGATGAAATCACGGGAATGTGTTCTCATCCGGCAGTCAGTCCGGAGTAGGAGTGCTTGCCGTTGATGATCAAGTTGACCACGGTGAAGTTGAACAGCACGCACGCGTAGCCCACCAGCACGAAGTAAGCGCTCTTTCGGCCCGCCCAGCCGCGGGTAGTGCGGGCGTGGAGATAGGCCGCATAGACGACCCAGATGATGAAGCTCCACACCTCCTTGGGATCCCATCCCCAGTACCGCCCCCAGGCGCTCTCGGCCCAGATCGCTCCGCCGATGAGGGTGAATGTCCAGGCCACGAACCCGACAGCGTTGAGCCGGAAGGACAGCGCCTCCAGAGTGTTGGCGGGGGGCAGGTTCTCCAGCCAGCGCCACCCGTCCCGGCCTGTCAGTGCGCCGCCGTCGTCGCGGGAGTCGCGCAGGAGTTGAAGTGAGGAGAGGAGGAAGCTGACGGTGAAGATCCCTGCCGCGCCCACCGCGACGCCGACATGGATGACCAGCCAGTAGGACTGCAGGGCCGGGAAGAGACCGGTCGCCGGTAGGTAGAACGCGTTGACGGCCAGCACCAGGAACAGTGCCGCGACGCCTGTGACAAACGTTCCCAGGAAGCGCACGTCCCGACGCAGATTGAGCAGGACGAACGCGAGCAGCGACGCGCAGGCCCCCACGAGCGTGAACTCGTACATGTTCGACCACGGCGTACGACCGGCCGCGACACCGCGCAAGACGATTGCCACGATCAGAAGAATCGTGGCTAGCCACGTCGTGGACACGCCGATGCCCGCGGCGCGGCGGGGAGCCATGGTTGCGGGCAGCCCGGCAAAGACGGGTGCTGCACGGTGTTCCGCTTGTCGTGACAGGTCGATCGCGAAAGCGATGAGCGCCACCACCAGGGCTGTGGCCGTCGACCAGACAAGCAGCACGCTCAGGGCAGAGATCTCCATCGGAGGGTCCTTTCAGAGAATCGGTCGAACCCGCGGCGCGGCGGGTGCCGATGGCAGTTCTAGACGGCGCGGAACACGCGCGGAAGAGTGACGCTGAACAGCGGCGGTGTCACCGATCACCGTTGAAGGGACCGTTTGGGCCATGTTCGAGTGGTCAGCGAAGTAACCGGTCGCGCAGTGACTGAGCGCCGAATCGGTTACGAGGCAGCAAGGCGTGAGGGCGTTCACCATCGAACGCTCGCGCGATCTAGATCCGGCACACGCCCCACGACAACGGGTCCGCCGACGTCAACGGAGAGGAAACACATGCCAAGCGCGGCAGCAGTGCAGTCCGCTGAGGACGTCGCCGCGGCCAGTGGCGCGACGCTCGTAGTCCCGCGGTAAGAAGGATCCTGACCGCTGCCAGCGCGCACAGGCACAGCAGGGTGATCGTGTCGTGGGCATGCGATCCGTCGTCGTCGGCCAAGACTGGAACCTCGCTGCCGGACCCGGGACCCGCCTCGACAGCAGACCCCACGCTCATCGCCACAGCCGGTGGCTCTGCGGCGGTAAAGCCGGCTAGTCCGGTCATGGCAAGCAGCACGATCACCAGCACGAGTTGCACGGCGCTCGAAGCTGCTCGACGTCGGACCGGGACACGTATCGTGCGGATCAAGCTAGAGGCGCCTCGATGCTCCCGAACAACCTGCCGACGAAGGCCTCGACGAGCGGGCACCACGGCGAGGGCGATTCCCGCTGGTGACACCAGCTGAACGGCGCATGAGCGATGAAGAGGTGCAGACTTCTGCACCCGTGCCCCTGCACGTCGTCGGGACTGTGGCACAGTTCACCGATCGAGCATCGGCCGGAATGTGGCGCCGCCGTCGGTGGAGGCGAGTACGGTGCCGTTGGCGGCAGCGTAGATCTGCGTGGCCGAATCGATCGTCAGGGCCTCGGGCCGTCCGTCCAGGGCTGCCTGCTCGGTCCATTCCCCGGCCGGTTCCTGTGCCGTGTAAACGACGCCGTCCGGGGTCACGCCGGCCAGCGTGCCGTCGTCGGCCCAGCTGACGAAGAGCATCACCGGTGCTGACTCGACTGCTTCGAACGTGGACCCGCCGTCGGCACTCCGGGTCAGGCCCTGCTGGGTGGTCGCCACCAGCACGTCGGGGTCGTCCGGGCTGACTGCGAAGTCCGCGATCTCCGCGCTGCTGATCTCGGCCCAGGACTGCTTGTCGGTGCTGGTTAGCAGCTGGCCCGTCATGGAATTGAGCCCGTACACGCGGTCGTGGCGGTACTCGAGCGCGTGGAAGTCCGCCTCCCCGCTCAGGGAGAGCGTCTCCCAGGTCTCGCCGGCGTCGGTGCTCTCGATGAGCCCGACCGAGCTTGGGCCAGCCTGCCCTTCCCCGGGATGGCCGCTGGCCAGGAAGTGCCCCGGCCCGGCGACGGTGAACCCCATGTAGTCCTGCACCTCGGCAACCCGGGTCGCGCTGCCATCGGCGATCCGGAACAGTCCGTAGTGGGTCCCCGCGTAGACGGCGCCATCGCCGGGGTCGATCCCGATCCCGTGGATGTGTTCCATCTCCGCGGACGCTCCACCGTCCGCGTCGGCAGGAGGCTCGTCGCTCATCCTCAGAACCAAGACTGCGGCCACCACGAGGCCGATGGCGAGCGTGATGGCCGTTGCCATCACAACGGAGCTTCGTCGAGCCACGGCTGGGCCTCTCGGTAGGAATTCCTGAACGGCATCTACTATAGCCAATAGTAGATGCTGCCGATGCCAGGTCAGCCCAGCCCGGCCACGCAGACCGGCATGGCCGTCGCACACACGGCGGGCGAGATGGCAACGAACAGCAGCTCGGCCAGTGCCACGCCGACACCGGCGACCAGCAGCACGACTTCGGCCGGCCGAAGCCGCACCTGAGGCCCGCTGAGCCGGCGGACACGTGCCACCGCCGAGCCGCCCGCGGCGAGTGCGCCCACTGGTGCTGCTTGGGCGCCCGCCAGGGTCACCAGCGCGTGTGCCAGCCGACTGCGCACGACGGCCCGGTCGCTGGTCCTTGTCGTTGTACGTTCGACGCGCATGGCTCCGTCGTCGGCCGCCATCTCCAGGAGCAGGGGAACCTGCTGCGCCGCCCGCCGGAACAGCCACATCCTGCCGAAGGCATGCGCCAGGGCCACGGACAGCTGCGTCGCCAGGTGGTGCCGCTGGCGCAGGTGCGCACTCTCGTGGGCGAGCACGAGCCGCACCTGGTCGTCGTCGAGCAGGTCCAGCGCGCCTGAGCTCACGACTATCGTGCCCCTACCTGCTAGGCCGCCAGGGAGGCAGTACGCGGCGGGACGGGCATCGTCCAGGAGAACGCGGTCCTCCCGGTGTACACCCGGAAGCCGCCGCCCGACGAGTGCGAGCCGGTCGAGCTGGTCGAGCCGCTCGCACCGCGCCCGCCGGGACTCCCGGATGAAGCTACCTAGCAGCCGAGTCCCGACCGCGAGGGCCAGCAGCATCCCGGCGACGCCGAGAGCGGCCCCGTGCGGACCGGTGGCCTCGGAGCGCAGGGCCAGCGCGCAGTGCGCGAGGAAGTCGCCCAGCGCGTCGACCATGCTCAGTGGTACCAGGAGCAGAGTCGATGCCAAGCCGACCAGGAGCACCGACGCGAGCGAGGCGAGACCGAGCACGTGCCAGGAGGCCACGGCCAGCCGAGGTACGGACGTCGCCCACGGGGCCTGCACCAGCAGCTGCGCGGCAACCATGCCGATAGCGACGACGGCGAGAAGGAGCAGAAGTGCGGCCGTCACAACGGACTCGCCTCACCGAGGAGCGCCCTGAGTTGCGCGGACTCCTCGGGGGTGAGCTGCTCGACGAAGTGCATCAGCGCCGCGCCGCGGTCACCACCGCTGGCCAGTGCATCCTCCATCGCCTTAGCGGTGTGCGCGGCACGATCCTGCGTCGCCCAGTATTCGTAGGCTCGGCCGGAACGTGCCCGCTCGACGAAACCCTTCTGGAACAGGTTGTCCAGCACCGTCATAACGGTGGTGTAGGCACGAGTCCGCCCTCCCGGTAGCGCCTCGAGCACCTGGCGCACCGACAGCGGCTCCCCCGAAGCCCAGAGCTGCTCCATCACGAGCGCCTCCAGATCACCCAGCTTCCGCATCGTTGCCCCCATCCGTCATCGACCGTGCCTACCCGCCTTGCAGGAATATCCTATGCAGGATAGTAGATCGACGTCCCTCCCCCACGAACCAAGGTCTTGCATGCCGACAGCCACGACCCCCTTCCTCCGTCTCCGGGTCGAGCAAGTTGACCGCCACCGGTGGGTGACAGCCGGAGCGGCGCTCTCCCTCACTGCCGCGGCCCTGCTGGCCACCTTCGGCCTGCCTCCGGTCGACCTGCACGGACCACTTCACTTGGTCGGGATCATGGACCCGTTCTGCGGCGGCACCCGCGCGGCCCGGTACGCCGCACAGGGGAACCTTGTCGAGGCGTGGCGCTACAACCCATTGAGCATCGTGATCGTGTACGGCGCGCTGGCTGCGGTCGCCCGGGCAGGGGTCGGCCTGGTCACCCGACGCTGGCTCACGCTCACGGCCAGGTGGACTTCCGCCCGACGGCGCTGGGTGATCGTCGTCGCCCTCGTACTGCTGGTCTCGCTCGAGGTCCGCCAGCAACTGCGGGCCGATCTGCTCATGGAGGGAACCCACACCTGGCTCTGACCCCGACCCGTCTCGGCACGTTAGAGGAGCGTCTCGAATCCGCCGATCCATCCCTGCATCTGGCCGGTCAGGTAACTCCAGAGCCCCGTGACGAGGGCCAGGCCGATCAGAACTAGCATCCCGCCGCCGGCCCGCATGATCGTGAGCCGGTGCCGTCGTAGGAACCCGAGCATCCGGTCCGACCCCAGGCCGAGCGCCACCAACAAGAACGGGACGCCGAGTCCCAAGCTGTAAGCCAGGCCCAGGCCTACCCCTCGCCCGGCCGACGCCTCGTCCAGGGCGAGCGCCTGCACGGCCGCGAGGGTCGGTCCCATGCAGGGCGTCCAGCCGAGCCCGAACACGATGCCTAGCAGGGGCGCGCCCCACAGGCCGGCGCGGGGGCCGACATGCAGCCGTGCCTCACGCTGCAGGAACGGGACAGCGCCGAGGAACGCGAGGCCCATCAGGATCACGACGGCGCCCAGGACACGCGTGAGTACGCCTTCCCAGCGGACCAGGTACACGCCGATCGCGCCGGCCGCCGCCATGAGCGACACGAACACGACGGTGAAGCCGAGCACGAAGAGCGCGACGCCGAGCACCACACGGCCGCGGCCGGACAAGCCCGGTCCGCGCGCCAACGTCCCACCCGAACCCGAGGTCGCCGCGCCGGCCGCCGCCATCCCGCTCACGTAGCCCACGTACCCGGGCACGAGCGGCAGCACGCACGGGGACGCGAACGACACTGCGCCCGCGAGGACCGCTACCGGTACAGCGAGCAGCATCGAGCCGCTGAACGCCAGATCGGCCAAACCAGTCGCCATCAGGCGCTCCCCGATGCCGCACCCTCGGCGAGCACGTCCTCGACCAGCGTCTCGAGCGTGGACCGGTCGACCTGTCCGATGACACGTGCGGCCACCATCCCGTCGCCGTCCACCACCACGGTGGTCGGGACCGCCTGCAGCGGGACCACACCGTTAAGGTCGGCCACGACCCGCCCGCTGTGGTCTTCGATGCTCGGGTAAGGAACGTCGAAGGTGCGCTCGAAAGCCTGCGCGGTCGGCGCCTCGTCCTCGGTGTTGATCCCGAGGAACCGCACGCCCTCCGCCTCGAACTCCTCGGACAGGGCCACCAGGTCCGCCGCTTCGGCGCGACACGGCGGGCACGCGGCGTACCAGGTGTTCAACACAAGTGCGCCAGCTGCCCACTCGTCCGTGTCGATCTCCACTCCCTCGAAGTCGTTCCCGGTGACCCGTACGGGACCGTCACGGTCACCCGGATCCCAGGTCCGTACCGAACCGTCACCGGAGACGAAGCCCTGGTCTGCGACCTGGCTTGCACCAGAAGGAGCGGCGCATCCGGCAACGACCGTGGCCAGGCCCACGGCGAGTGTCGCGGTAGCTCGACGACGACCACGAACGCGCCACGTCGCTGCGGGCGCACCAGCCCGCCCGGGGATACCAGTGACACTCATCGACGCGTTCCTCCTCGTGACTGACGGACTGCACCCAGTCTACTACTAATCAACATAGTAGCTATGGGTCTACGCTCTCCAGCCAGCTTCGTGCACAAGGTCAGCAGGCACTGGCTTGGCCTCACGGGCATGGGCGACCCAAGGCACACGATTGTCGCGATACCTTGCGCGACGCTGTCGTTCCTCAGGTCGATTTGCCTGGGTCGGCACCGTAATGAAGACGCCGCGTGAGTGCCGTGACCGCCAGAAGGGCCACGAGCACCAGGACGATCGCGCCTACAGGCACGGCGATCGGGGTAGGGACCCCCGCCACAGTGGGGTGGTGTTCGCTCGTTGTCGCTTCCGAGGAGCGCGCTGCGGGCACTGCGGGCACTACGGGCACTACGGAGACCGATTTCAGCCCGGCCCGGTCGAGCACCGGGGCTTCCGATGGGGACGGTGTGACCCCGGCCGTTGGTTTGGTGGACGTAGTGGAGGACAGCGGTTCGTCGTGCCCGGCCGCGAGTAGCTGGCCGAGCACGAGCGGCAACAGCATCGCCAGTACGACACCTGTCACGAGCAGTCGGGAGCGGCGGGTCGGCGTCGCGCGCGCCGTCTGAGCAAGACCGACGTGAGTGCGCATGGGAACTTTCGGCTCAAGTGGTACCGAGAAATCAGAATGCCCGAGCGTGCCGCCCGGAGGGCGGTGTGAGGGGCAGGCAGACCGCCCGCCCCTCACACCGGGCGAGTCATGCGACCCGTAGGACGACCGGGTTGGACTGCCAGACCTGGCTGTACCGGACCGTCTGGCCCGGGACCGGTGCCTCGATCTGCATCCCATCACCCGCATAGATCGCGATGTGGCCGGGCGACCAGAGCAGGTCACCGGGCTGCGCCTGGGACCAGGGCACCTCGGTTCCGGCGTAGCGCTGCTCGGACGACGTCCGGGGCAGGGTGATCCCGACCTGTGCAAAGACGTACGAGGTGAACCCAGAGCAGTCCATCCCGGCCGGGGTCTCCCCACCCCACAGGTACGGCACTCCGAGATAGCGCATCCCGATCGACACGATCGCGGATCCCTTGGCGGAGGCGGGAATGTCCACGGCCACCTCGGCAGCCGCTTCAGCCTCTGCCTCCGCAGCTGCGGCGGCTTCCGCGGCCGCTTCGGCCTCCGCCTCAGCGGCGAGCTGTGCCTGGTACTCGTCGTTCTCCTCGGCGGAGACGACCGAGACGGCAGCCGTCTCGACCTTCAGCTCCGCATCCGGGGCGACGGTCACGACGGGGGCCGCGGCGACCGCTTCGCGGGCCTGAGAGGTCAAGGCGTTCAGGTCGACCGTGTTGAGCGCGCCGTTGACGGCCTTGCCGGCCAGAGCGGTGTTGACCGACTCCGTGGCCGGTGCTGCTTGGGCGGGGGCGGCCACCAGGGACAGCAGGACACCGGAACCGGCCGCGGCGGCCACTGCGGTTCGTCCGGCGAAGGTGGTGACGTGCTCGGTGGCGGCTCGGGCGACGTCGGCCAGGACGGGGCGGTGTGCCGCCCGATGACGACCACGACCACGCACGGTCGGGTTCGAGTTGAAGCTGGGCTCCATGAAAGCTGGGACCTTTCGGATCGGAGTAGAACCACATGCGCGGCCCGGTTTCGGAGCGCGCTGAACCGGTCGACACCCGTATGGGGTGGTGTCGACGGGAGGTGGTCGTCTACGTCCGGGAGATCCCCAGGGCGTGCAGCGACGGCGCGACCGCTGCAGCCAGGCCCGACGGTGCCCGGGGGGCGTCGGGCGCGATGCCGGGCACGAGCCACTGCACGGCCAGAGATGGAGGACCAGCCAGGTCCGTGGAGGGCGACACCGTCCGGTCGTACCGCGCAGTCACCGTGCGGTCTTCAGCGCAGCCGGACGGGGCCTCTCCGTGATGCCCCTGGTCCGTGTGCACGGTCTGATCCGAAGCCGTCGCTGCGGCGGGCGCAGCGTGCTGCCCGACAGTGCCATGCGTGGCCTCGTCGCTGTGGCCGGTCGTGTCGAGATGGACGCTGCACACGGACTGTACGCCCAGGATGGCGAGCACGAGGAACACGACCGTCAGGATGCTCGCGAAACCACGCCGAGGATCGGCGAGCTGCGAGCGAGCGGCACGTGTCAGGTTCATAACGAGCCCCAGAGTAACGGTATGGACACGGTACTGGGCAACACCGCGCTGCAATGCGGGCCGTCCAAGAACCTCGCTCACACCACCAGAGGGAAAGGCGGTGCAGGTCACACGCGTGGACTAGCGGTGCGACGGTCTTGCGCACGGCGCCAGCCGTAGCGGGTCATCCCGCGCGGCTTGTAGATGTTCAGGACCAGTGGGACCAGCAGCACCACCAGGCCGCCCACGGCGTGGAAGAGGTCCCCGCCGAGCAGGTCCACGTCGCCTGTCGGGTCCGCCGCGACGGCGGCCATTGCCTCGACCGCCGGCAGGTGGAGCACGAGTATCACGAAAGCGAAGGCGGTCAGGATCAGGCTGATCGTCACCCAGTAGTGCCGCAGCAGGCCCCAGGGCGTACCGAGGGCCTGGACGATGCCGGTGACCAGCGCCACCGCAGCGAGCGGGATCAGGGCATACCGCAGGACGGGTTCCATCATCAGGTACGCCGCCCGCACGGTCTGCTCGTCGCTGCTGATGTAGACGGGCATGTTGAGGGCGATGTACGCGACTATCGCGCCGATCCAGCCCACCGAGCTGGTGACATGGACGGTCAGCATCAGTTTCCGGAGCCCTGGAGACATCTGCATCAGCCGTGCATCCCGGGGCCGTGCTCGCCGCCGACAAGCAGCATGACAACCACGAACACGACAACTGCGATACCGACGCCCAGGACCAGCAACTTGACCCATCGAGGCAGTCCAGGATGGCCCTGTGGCGCCTTGCCCGCCGTTGGATCCGGTGCGTTCTCGGCCATCTTCGTCTCCTAGGGTCGCTTGCTCGCTGCATTGATCGTTCGATACAGAGTGTATGACTTGCCGGCAGTGTGTCACCCCAGCGACGGCGCGTATCATCATGGGGTGCCGAAGCTGTGGGAGGAATCGATCGACGAGCATCGCCGATCAGTGCGCGACGCCATCACGGACGCTGCCTGGCGGCTGGCCGAGGAACACGGCCCTCTGTCGCTGACCATGTCCCAGGTAGCAGGGGCGGCTGGGATCGGGCGCGCAACGCTCTACAAGCACTTCGCGGACATCGAGTCGATCTTGGTGGCTCACCACGCGCGACACGTGGACGAACACCTCCGGGCCCTTGAGGAGCTTCGCGGAGAATCCCAGTCTCCGGGTGCTCGGCTCGCGGCGGTCGCTCACGCCTATGCGTCCATCTGTTTCCATCGCGGTCGGCATGCGTCCGCCGACATCAGCGCGCTGGTTCATCGAGGACCCGAGGTCGCCGACGCGGAGCTTCGCCTGCACACCCTCTTCGTTGACCTGATCGCGGAGGCAGCAGCGGAAGGTCTGGTGCGCACCGACGCCGGCCAGGACGAGCTCGCCGCGTACTGCCGCCACGCACTGGAAGCGTCCGGCCAGGCGAGAGACCTAGACACAGCTGCCCGCCTGACGCGCGTGGTTCTGGACGGGCTCGGTTACTCACCGCAGGCCGGGGACAGCGACCAGACCCAAGCGGTCAAGAATCATGGCCGACCCCACTAGCTGTGCCAGGCGATGAGCGGGGCGGGTGGTGCGCCGCGGAACTGCGGCGCACCACCCTGGGTCTCACAGGCCGGCGAGCAGGTCCTCCATCGTCTGGATCTCGCTGGACTGGGTACTGACGATGGTGCTGGCCATCTCGATGGCGGCCGCGTTCGAGCCGTCCTCGACCTCCGTCTGGGCCATCTCGACGGCCCCCTGATGGTGGACGATCATCTGCTCCAGGAACAGCCGACCGGCTTCAGTGCCTTCGGCACCGTCGAGCGCCTGCATGTCCTCCTCGCTCATCATCCCGTCCATGGACTCGTCACCCATGTCGCCGTGGTCCATGTCTCCCATGGCGTCGTCGGGCTGCTCGGCACCCCACTCGTCGAGCCAGATGTTGAGCTGCGCAATCTCCGGGTCCTGGGCCGCCTTGATCTGCGTGGCCAGGTCGGTGATCTCCGGGTCGATCCCGTCCTTGCCGAGGATGACGTCGGACATCTCGATGGCCTGCTCGTGGTGCGGGATCATCATCTGCGCGAACATCACGTCCGCGTCGTTGAACGCCTCGCCATCGTGGACACCGTCCGAGAATGACGGGCTCTCGGACGCGGACATGCCAGGCATGTCCATCGTCGGGTCGTCGGAGCCCGCGCAGGCAGAGAGGGCCAGGGCGGTCGCCAGCACGAAGCTGGGCGCAAGGATGCGCTTCATGGTTCAAGGGCCTTTCGGTTCGAAGTAGCTGACACACGGCACGACCTCGAGGGATCGCGGGACGGCCGACCTGCAAGTGGTCGGCGAACGCGTGCTTCTACGTCCGAGAAATACCCAGTGCATGCAACGACGGAGCTGGGGCCAGGCGCGAGTGCGGCATCTCCACGAGGATCCGCCGGGCGAGCGGCAGCAGCATCGAGTTGAGGAAGTTCGCCGACGGTGCTGCGAGGGTCAACAGGACGACAAGCACCATGAGGCACATCGCCGTCGTCCTGTCGTGCGCGTCGTGTGGGCCACAGCCCGTCGGACAGCCCCCGGCCTCGCCGGCAGCGTGCACTGCCGGGGCGTCCGGTTGAGTCGATGTCGGGTGAACAGCCTCGGCTGACGTTGCACCGGACCAGCCATGCTGCTGAACGGTGTGCGGCGCGACCAGTCCGGGTGGCGGCATGTGCGCGCTGGGTGAGCCGCTCATCGAGTGCATCGACACCACGCCCGCGATCACCACAGCGATCAGGAGCACACCAGTGGCGCCTCGCTGAGATGTGGCGAGCAGCGACCGAAGGGTGGCGATGACGTTCATGACTGGTTCAGCCTAATCGCGAGTAGCAGAGTTGTAGGTGCACTCAGGCGCGTGAGGTCGAATGCCCGAGTTCTCGGGAGGCGGGCCGCACCATAACCCAGCGCCACCGCGTCGAACTCGTCCACCTTCATCCCTTGCATAGGCTACCCGGGCTGGGTATGTTCACCCGGAACATACCCCCTATGGGTAATCGACGAAAGGGGATGGATCCATGAGCCAGACCACGACGACCTATGCAGTGACCGGTATGACGTGCGGTCACTGCGAGATGTCCGTGACCAAGGAGGTCACACAGATACCGGGGGTAGACGGCGTGAAGGTCAGCGCCTCGACAGGGAGCTTGGAAGTGACGAGTTCGGTTCCGGTGAACGACTCGGACGTGCTGGCTGCGGTTGCCGAGGCCGGCTACAGCGCTCAGAAGGCCTGAGCGCGGTCACCGGCCGCGATGCATCCCGACCCTACCGACCCTCGCCCCGGAGGACTTCCCATGTCGCACGAGCACACCCACGACCACGACACCCCTGAGCACAGCTCGGACGCCCACGACGGCGCCGCACCGGCCGCCGCTTGCGGGCACGCCGCGGACACCAGCGGACTGAAGACCGAGGACGTCGCGGACTGCCCCGTCATGCCGGGCAGCTCCGTCATCAAGGCCGACGCCGAGGCAGCAGGTCTGTTCCGCGACCATGACGGCGCCCGGTACTGGTTCTGCTGCGACGCGTGCGGGCCGTTGTTCGACGCCGACCCCGAGCGGTACGTCACTACGGCCTGACCGCCGACGGTCGTGGGCGACCACCTGGCCGCCCACGACCGCCCCTCTTGCCCATTCACCCGACCCAGCGAAGGCTTGACACCATGAGCCAGCACCACCAGCACCACCACGAACACGTCAGCCAGGACGTCGTCGATCCGGAGCACGACCGGCATGGCGGAGCCGATGAGCACGCGATGCACGCCGACCACGGCGGACACGGCGGACACGGCGGACACGGCGGACACGGCGGACACGGCGGACACGGCGGACACGGCGACCATGTCGGCCAGTTCCGGCGCCTGTTCTGGATCATGCTCGTGCTGGCCGTGCCGGTGGTGGCGCTGTCGGGCATGTTCGCGATGATCCTCGGCTACTCACTGCCGGGCGTCCCGGGCCTGGTCTGGGTGTCCCCGGTGCTGGGCACGGTGATGTACGTGTGGGGCGGACGGCCGTTCCTGACCGGCGCGGTATCGGAGATCCGGGCCCGCAAGCCCGGGATGATGCTGCTCATCGGGCTGGCGATCACGGTCGCGTTCCTCGCGTCCTGGGGTGCGAGCCTGGGGCTGCTGGACCATCAGCTCGACTTCTGGTGGGAGCTGGCGCTGCTGATCGTGATCATGCTACTCGGCCACTGGATCGAGATGCGGTCGCTGGCCCAGACGACCTCGGCGCTGGACTCGCTGGCGGCGCTGCTGCCCGACGAGGCGGAACGCGTCGAGGGCGACGACGTGGTCACGGTGGCGCCGTCCGACCTGCGGGTGGGTGACGTCGTGGTCGTGCGCCCCGGCGGTCGGGTACCCGCCGACGGCCAGGTCGTGCAGGGCTCGGCCAGCATGGACGAGTCCATGATCACCGGAGAGTCGCGCCCGGTACGTCGCAGCGACGGGGACCAGGTGGTCGCCGGCACCGTCGCGACCGACTCCGGGGTGCGGGTCCAGGTCACCGCCGTGGGCCAGGACACTGCCCTGGCCGGGATCCAGCGCCTGGTCACCGACGCCCAGAACTCCAGCTCCCGGGCACAGCGGCTGGCTGACACCGCCGCCGGGTGGCTGTTCTGGTTCGCTCTAGGTGCCGGCGTGGTCACCGCGCTGGTCTGGTCGGTCATCGGCCTGCCGGATGCCGCCGTCGTGCGCACGATCACGGTGCTGGTCATCGCTTGCCCCCACGCGCTCGGCCTGGCGATCCCGCTGGTGGTGTCCATCGCGACCGAGCGGGCGGCACGTGGTGGCGTGCTGATCAAGGATCGGCTCGCTCTGGAGAGCATGCGCACGGTCACGTCCGTGCTGTTCGACAAGACCGGGACGCTCACCAAGGGTCAGCCGACCGTCACCGAGGTACACCCCACCGGTGACAACGGCGAGAGCACCGTCCTGGCGCTGGCTGCTGCTGCCGAGTCCGACTCTGAGCACCCCCTGGCCCGCGCGATCGTGCACGCCGCGCGCTCCCGCGGCCTCCAGGTCCCCGGCGCCTCCGGCTTCACCTCGTCACCGGCCGTGGGCGTCAGCGCCACCGTCGACGGCCGACAGGTCGCCGTGGGCGGCCCCTACCTGCTCGACCACCACGGCGCCAGCGAGCTTGAGGTCGGCGACCAGTGGCGAGCGGACGGTGCGATCATCCTGCACGTGCTCGTCGACGGTCAGGTCGCCGGTGCGCTCAAGCTGGCCGACGAGATCCGCCCAGAGTCCCGTCAGGCCGTCGACGTGCTGCACGCCCAGGGTGTGCAGGTCGTCATGATCACCGGCGACGCCGAGGCCGTGGCCAAGACCGTCGCCGACGAGCTCGGCATCGACAGGTACTTCGCCGGAGTTCGGCCGGAGGACAAGTCTGCGAAGGTGCGTCAACTGCAGGACGAAGGACGCAAGGTCGCCATGGTTGGCGACGGAGTCAACGACGCCCCGGCCCTCGCCCAGGCCGACGTCGGGATCGCGATCGGCGCAGGCACCGACGTCGCCATCGCGTCCGCCGGAGTGATCCTGGCCAGCGACGACCCACGCTCGGTGCTCTCGGTGATCGAGCTGTCCCGCGCGAGCTACCGCAAGATGAAGCAAAACCTGTGGTGGGCTGCCGGGTACAACCTCATCTCCGTACCCCTTGCAGCGGGTGTGCTCGCCCCGATCGGTTTCGTCCTGCCGATGTCCGTCGGCGCGGTCCTCATGTCGCTCTCCACCATCGTGGTCGCGCTCAACGCCCAGCTGCTGCGGCGGCTCGACCTGCGACCGGGAAAGTGAGCGGTGGTGGTTGAGCCGCGGCACGGGCATGCGAGACTTTCTCGGTGATCTGTGCTGCGACGTCCGGGAGGTGGAAGCGATGAGCGATCCCGTCGTGTCGTCGCGACCGACCTCCGGTGCCGCAGCCGTCGGCCTCGCGTTCTCGGTTGTCCTGACGACGCACTGGTTGCACGGCGGGATGCTTGAACGTGCCGGTCTTGTGTCCTCTGCGGTGTCTTCCACGATGCTGGCGCTTGCGCCAGTAGTGCTGGTCATGCTGGCCGTGGTGGGTCTGACCGGGGCAGGCAGGATCGCCTCGCGCGGCTCACACCCAGGCACCAGCCCTGGCGGCTCAAGCAATGCCCGGGCTGCCGCGTTGGACATCGCATTCGTCGCGCTCGTGGCGTCGCTCGCCCTTGACTCTCTCTACGTGCTGGACGGTGCCGTCCTACACGCCGCGCCGCTCGCGCTTGCACTTGCCGGCGCCGCTGTCGTCCAGGCGTGTGGTGCCGCTGCCGCTTACTTGGCCTGTCGCCAGATCCGGGTGGTCCTGCACCGACTCGCGAACCAGCCCCGCCTTGCACCGGCCGACCGGACCAGCGGGGCGCCGGACCAGACTTCCCACCCGCTCTTCACGCTATGGACCGGCCTGCCGGGCGGATCCCGCGCACCACCTTCGATCACTTCCCTCGCCTGATCCTCATCCTGTCGTAGCGACCTCGCACGGGCGTACCCACCGTCGCGGGTTGCGTGTCGTGCGCGGACGCGCGCCGCCCGGGTGCAACGCACCGGGCCGTCGCGGCCGTTCCGGGGAAGTGAAGAGAAAAGTGATTCCAGAACCATTGCGCTCGCCCATGTGCGCGAGTCGCCCCACCCTGCTCGGCAAACGGCTGTGAACCCTGCCGACGAAGCCAGACAGCACCGAATTGTCGGCATTGACGCCGCGCGGGGCCTTGCCCTGCTCGGGATGATCATCGTCAACGTCGGACCCGTGAACCCGCAGTCCCTTGCTGAACGTCTCTACCTGCTGCCCTACGGGCGGGCATCTGTGCTCTTTGTCGTCGTTGCAGGCATCGGGATGGGGTACCTCCTGAACCGGAGGGCGGAGCGGGAACGGTGGTCGACTGTCACCTGGCGGGCCCTGCTCCTGTTCGCGGGAGGTGTCGCACTTCAGGGGCTGACCGACCGCGTCAACGTCATCCTGCCCACCTATGCCGTCCTGTTCCTGCTGGCCCCGCTGCTATGGCGGCTGCCCACCCGAGTTCTGCTCCCGGGGGCCGGAATCGCGCTCGCGCTTGTGGGGCCGGCCATCATCGTCGGCCACGAGATGATCCGGCCCGCACCCCACCTGCTCGACCCGGTCACCCTCGGCACTGGACCGTGGGAGGCGGTGCACTCGCTCGCTCTGACCGGCCCTTATCCCTTGGCGAGCTGGACCGTGCCGTTCGTCGCCGGTCTGTGTGTCGCCCGACTGGACCTCACTGACACGCAGATCCTGCGGCGGCTTGCCGTCGGCGGCGCGGCGGTAGCAGTAGGGGCCGCCGCCGTCTCCCAGCTGACGTACGCGCTCATCGGCCCCGGCGCGAACCGCGGCCCGTGGCGGCTGCTGACCGGTGCAGCGCATGGCCAGATGCCGTTGTGGCTGGCCAGCAGCATCGCAGGAGCACTCGCAGTGGTCGCGGCGTGCTCCCTGATCTTGCGCCGCTCGAACCGATCGAGAGTCCTCGGCTGGCTGATCGCGTGCGGCCGGCTCCCGCTGACCCTCTACGTGCTCCACTTCGTGGTGCTCGCACTGATCAAGCCAGAACAAGGCTTCACGTTCGGACAGGGCCTCCTGGTCAGCGTCGCCCTCGCCGCCGCCGTGCTCACGCTCGCCGTCCTGTGGAAGCGGACCGGGTGGCACGGACCGCTCGAACGGCTACTACGCACTACCTGGCTCCGCCAGCCCGCAGCGCCCACGCGCACCCAGAAACAGACAACCCTTGTGTCGGAAAGGACCAAGTAACAGTGACGAAGAGTGATCAGAGCAGGAGGCCCGGCATCGTGCCGGTCATCGCGGCCCTCACCGTCGTGATGGGGCTCAGCGCCTGCGCGGCGACATCGCCCCCGCCCCAGCCTCGCCAGACCCCGACCACGGCGGCCTCGCCCTCGGCCCCCGCGCCGGAGCCGGAGCCGGAGCCGGCGCTAGGTGGATACGGGGTCAGCGCCGGTCATCCCCTGGCCGCCGAGGCCGGCGAGCGGATGCTCCAGCGCGGCGGCAGCGCAGTGGACGCGGCGATCGCCGCCGCGTTCGCCGACGCCGTGATGCAACCGGCCAGCTCCGGCATCGGCGGCGGCGGAGTCTCCATCGTCGTGGCCGACGGGGAAGCGACGAACTACGAGTACCGCGAGGTGGTCAACCAAGCCGGCCGCATCCCGGAAAGTGGCGCGGGAATCCCGGGCTTCGTCGCCGGGATGGAACGCCTGCACCGCGACCACGGGAACTTGCCGTGGGCCGACCTGCTCGCCCCCGCGATCCAGATCGCGGACTCGGGCGGGCCGGTCTCGCGCTACCTCGCCTCCTCGATCAACAGCCCCTACGGCCAGGACATCACCGGATCCCTTCCCCAGTTCCAGCGCGAGGACGGCACGCCCCTGCAGGAGGGCGACCTGCTGGTCCAGACGGACCTGGCCGAGACCATGAGCAATCTCGCCGAGGAAGGCCCCGACTCGATCTACACCGGCACCCTCGCCCAGATACTGGGCCAGACCCCCGGGATCGACAAGGAATCCCTGGCCGCTTACCAGGTCGACGTCTTCGAACCCGCCGCTGGCCCCGTCGGCGAGTACACGATGCTCTCCGGGGCGCCGGCCCTACCCGGCGCCGCCATCATCCAGATGGTGCAGATCGCGGAGGCCGCAGGCATCGCCGACGTCGCCCCCGACTCACCCGCCTTCGTCGACCTTCTGTCCCGCGCGTGGCAGATCGCCGACGCCTCAGTGCAGCAGCACTTCGGCGACCCCCGCTTCGTGGACGTCCCAGTGAAGCGGCTCACCGACCCCGAGCAGAACGCGCAGATCGCCGCCACCCTGCCGAACGCCACCGAGACGACGGACAGATCAGCCGCACTCGGCGGATACGAGAGCGCCCCTAACACCACCCATATCTCCGTCATCGACGCGAACGGCGTGGCAGTCTCGATGACCAACACCGTCACCAACTACTGGGGCAGCGGACAGTACGTCGCGGGCTTCTTCCTCAACGACCAGCTCGAACGGTTCAGCGACGTCGGACGAACGGACACCAACCGGCCCGAGCCTGGGCGCCGCTCGGTGACCTGGAGCTCTCCCTCCATGCTGCTCGACGCGCAACAACGGCCCGTGCTCGTGATCGGCACCCCTGGAGGACGCCAGATACCCAGCACCACCGCGAGCGTCATCACCCGCTGGGCGCTGCACGGTCAGCCGCTGAAGACCGCGATCCCCGCCGGCCGGTTCATCCTGACCGACGGCGAGCTGCGCCTGGAAACTCCTCAGCTCGCCGACGGAACGCGCGCGTTGGGCTACGACGTCGTCGTAGCCGACGAGGCCTCCCAGGCCAACTACGGCTCCGTCCAGGCACTCGCCATCAACTGGGAGACCGGCGGCGTGACCAGCTTCGCCGACAAACGGCGTTCGGCGGGTTTCGTGGTGGGCAGGGTGGACGGCTGACGCGAGAGCGCCGGTCAGACTCGGCCGACCTTGTGTGGCTCGGTGTCCGCTGCCGGGAGACTGTTCAGTCGATGGTGCTCAGCAGCTCCTGGCAGGCGGTCTCGCAGGCGCGGCATGCTTCGGCGCATACCCGGCAGTGCTCGTGCATGCTCGCGTGCTGCTCGCACTCGTCTCCGCACGCCTTGCACGCGGCGACGCAGGCTTCGAGCAGCGCGCGGCTGATGTTCGCGTCGTACCCCGTGTGCCGCGACAGCACACGAGCAGTCGCGTCACAGACGTCGGCGCAATCCAGGTTGGTGCGGATGCACTTGCGCAGGTCGGCCACCGTGTCCTCGCTGAGGCACGCGTCCGCGCATGCGGAACACACCTGGGAGCA
>NZ_BAAGRP010000012.1:0-136914 GCF_054782895.1 Promicromonospora xylanilytica | reverse complement strand
TACGAACACGAAACCGACCCGGCTACGCTACGGCTGGCCGCCTGACCACACGAAGACGTGTCCACTTCTCGGGGCGAAGGCCCCAGCGTCCGTGCCGGTCGCACTGCAGGAATGCGCAGGTCTGGTCGCGTGCGATGACTGCTTGGCGCAGGATCTTGCCTGGTTGGTAGGTGGTGGTGGAGTAGTCGGTCAGGATCCCGGTGATCGGGTCGGTGACCAGTCGTTGCCAGGTCGCGTCGGTCGCGATCCGTGCGGCGACGTCGGCGGGGATCGGCCCGTAGCCGTCCAGCTGGCCGGGGGTGTCGTCGAGGCCGAGGAGCGTGCTGGCCGGGATGGTGATGCGGATGTGTGGCTTGACCGGGATGACGCGCACACTGGCTGCGTCGCAGGTGCACCCACCGCAGGTGCAGCCCGACGGCGGCACGGTCGTGCGCGGCAGCACGGAACCCGCCAGCACGGAACCCGCCGGCACGGAACCCGCCGGCACGGAACCCTGTGGTGCGGGACCCGCCGGTGTAGTACCCGCCGGTGTGGGGTCTTTCGGTGTGGGGTCGCAGGGTGCCTGGGGTGGGACGACGAGGCGGCCGGTCGTGATCGCGACCAGGGCGTCGGCCCGTGCCTGGGCCAGGGTCCTGGTGGACCCGGGTGCACGGCGCAGGGTGTGCGCGGCCTGCTCGATGGCGTCCCAGACGGCGGTGGCGTCGGTGGCGGGCAGGTTCGCGCTGATCCAGGCCATCTGGTTGTCGGCGGGGTCCAGGAAGACGGCGCGGCGGGTCATGGCGTGCTTGGCCACCGTGGTCCGGCCGTGCAGGGCGTTCGCGTAGGCGTTCATCTTGTCGCGTAACCACCGGCGGGTGTGGTCCGGTGCCTGCGGTAGGTACCGCGTGATGGCCTCCTCGCGTTCCTCGGTGCTCAGCGGGTTGCCGCTGCGTAGCAGGATGTCGGCCTTCNCCGCACCGCGGGCCAGATGCTTGTTCGCCTCGCCCTGCGGCACGCGGAGCCGGGCACTGATCTCCGCGGCCGCCGCGTTGTGCTCCTTCGTCCAGCCACGACGCCGGGTGATCTCGGCCAGCGCCCGGGACTGCATCGCCGTGGCCCACGACA
This sequence comes from Promicromonospora xylanilytica, assembly GCF_054782895.1. Classification (NCBI taxonomy): domain Bacteria; kingdom Bacillati; phylum Actinomycetota; class Actinomycetes; order Micrococcales; family Promicromonosporaceae; genus Promicromonospora; species Promicromonospora xylanilytica. The sequence continues at coordinate 135,810 of NZ_BAAGRP010000012.1, read as the reverse complement.
CCACGTCCTGCCACCGCGCAGCCACGTCCAGCAGCATGTCGTCCCCGAGATCAGCAACCTCCAGCTCGGCGAGCGCACCGACCAGCCCCGCGCCGATGGGCAGGGAGTCGATGGGCGGCGAGTCGATGGGCGGCGAGTCGATTCCGGTGTCGACCACATCGCTGGCGTCATCGGCCGGTGGCATGCCGGCGGTCGCGTCGTCGGTGGGCGTGCCCTGCCGAGTCGTGGTCCGGACGGCCGCCGCCGGGCCGTGCCCACGCCACGACACGATCGCCGCAGGCAGCACGCCCTCTCCGTCCAGGCAGCCCGCGCCCCAGCTCCAGGTGGGCGGCGACGACATTACCGGACCACTGCCGAGCATCGAGCCGGAGGGCATGGTGGATGAACCGATCGTGGACGACGAGCTCAGGGCACGGCCCAGCGTCCGTTCGAGCTCGGCGGTGAGCCCGCGAGCCGGGCCGGTGCTCATGCCCATCGCGTACACCTTCCGTCGTCAGTGATGTGAGTCTTGATGCGATGAATGATCGCCTACATGTCGAATATATGTTCGATAGCGATCGGCTGCATCCCCAGATTCGAAGTTGTGGACAAACGCCGGGGTCCAGATACCCGAAGGGCCCGGGAGTGCGAGCACGGGCCGTGGATCCCGACCCTACTCACGCTCACCGACATCCCGGCACCGAGATCCCGCAGGGACGGTGGTGCTCCGGACGGGGGTCGTGACGCCCGGTCAGCCGATGCTCTTGACCACCTGGCCGGGCACACGCGACCAGCATGCCGGCGGGCACGTCACGGGTGACGACGACACGGGCCGCGATCGCGCAGACCCACGACATCGTTCGCCACTCATTGCTCGACGCGGCCACCAGTGCCGGCTGCGACCCGAACACGTACGAGGTCGGAGAACCTCGGACTCAGCCGGGCCGTGCGCTCACCGTGTGGGCGACTCACCCCATGACGACATCGACTGCCCCGTACCTGGACGACAAAGGGCCGGACGACACCGGATACCGGGCCCTGGCTCCCCGAACCGGTCGACACGAGCACCGACCCGACGCTGGGTGCGGAGCAGGCGGAGGCAGCGCGCGGCTGCGATGGCTCAGTCCCCGGTAGAGCGTCGGACCTCCGCACCGGCTCGTAGAGTGCGCGGGATCTCGGCGACGTCGTCGACGCGCGCGACGAGGCGTTCGACGTCGTCGGCCGGTGCGGGCGAATCGACGGTGAGCGTGTAGACGATGCCGGTGGAACGCCACTGATCGTCGAAAGCGCCGTCGGCGATCACGACGGCACCGGTCACGGGAATGCCGAGCTCGCGTGCTTCGCGGAAGGTGTCGTTGAGGACGCAGACCGCGACGGCGAGATGGAGCATCTGTGCACCGTTGCTCGCCGGACGGGCGACGATCCCGTTGGCCGTCCAGGCGTGGGGGAGGGTGACCCCGTCGGCGGGGCGGAGGCTACCTGCACCGGCGGTGATGCCGAAGGGTGACAGCGCGCTCATAGATGCAGCATGCACGGTGTCGGGGGATCGGGCACGTAAGCATGGGCAACCGCCGGTCGGAGGAGCGGTAGCCCGTCAGGCGTACGACCAGCGTCCGTCCTGGTGCGGCCGCGGCCGGGCCGGGACGGACGCGCCGCGCTCGACGGCGGCCACCTGGCCGGTGTTGTACTGGTCGGCGATGTACTGGCTGAACTGGCCGGAGTCCGCGGTGTGCGAGTTGTCCACGTAGTCGTACGCGCTGTATCCGCTCGGTCCGGCGGAGTACGTCCCGCTCGGGGCGGGCGCGGCATACCCGGCGGACGGCGCTGCCGGGTACCCGCCGGAGCCATAGGCCTGCTGGCCGGACCCGTAGTCCAGCTCGGACCCCGCGGCGTACCGGGGCTCGTAGGCGTCCTGGTCCGGTATCGGTGTGGGCCGGTAGGCGGGGTAGGCGCCGGTGTTGACCTGCTGCGCGGACGGTTCCCACCGGTCGGTCTGGGGGTTCGGGGCGTCGAAGGTGGGGGCGGCACCCTGCGCGGCGGTGTTCTGCGCGGCGTAGCCCGGCGCTGCGTAGCTCTGAGCCGCAGCCTGCTGGGCCGCAGCCTGCTGCGCCGCGAACAGGGCGGACGCACCGGCGTCGGGCTGCACGCCGTTCAGCTCACCGTGGATCCGCCCGGCGAGGTTCGCGGCGATGGCGAAGCGCAGCGGGGCGAGGGAGTCCACGGACATCGTGCCCGTCACGGCGGGGGGCGGCAGAAAGGCGAACACCTCGTCGTCGTCGAGCCGCAGGCCCTGACCGAGTGCGGCGTTCAGGGTCTCCTCGAGCAGGTACTCGGCTCGGCCTTCCTCGCCCTCGAGCTCGGCGAACATGTCGTCCATGGTGCTCCACCGGCGTTCGAGCGTGCCCTCGACCGTGTCGAGGAACCACCAGCCGTCGAGGGACTCGAGGAACATGTCGCCGAAGCAGGAGGCGAACCGCGGGGTCTTGTCACCGGTCCCGATCCACGACCAGGACGACAGCGCGAACTCGTAGGCGTCAGGTGCGAATTCTCGGATCAGGTGCACCCTGCGCATGTTGCCATGATCACACTCCGAGCAAAAGAGGCGTACTGGACACGTAACGATTCGGCTCGGGTGAAATGACCAAGTGTTTTCTTCCCGGAAACACGTGGCGGCAGGTCCGGGGACACGATTACGGTCTCGGCCATGGAGCAGAGGGAGCAGCGCGCGGTCGACCTGCGGGTCCAGGAGTACTACGCGGGGCGGACGGGGTGGGACGAGCACGCGCGGCTCACCGCCACGGCGCAGGGTCCGGTGGAGCACATCAGGACGCAGGAGCTGATCCGGCAGCGGCTCGTGCCGGGCGCGCGGGTTCTCGACGTCGGCGGGGCCACCGGGGTGCACGCGGTGCCGCTGGCCGCGGACGGGTACGACGTGCTGCTGGTGGACCCGGTCCCCGGGCAGGTCGCCCGTGCGGCGCAGCACGGCACGTTCGAGGCGCGGATCGGCGACGCGCGGGACCTCGCGGCGCCGGGCCTGGGGCTCGCGGACGGATCGTTCGACGCCGTGCTGCTGCTGGGCCCGCTCTACCATCTCGCGAACCGTGCGGACCGGCTCCGCGCGCTCGGGGAGGCGGTCCGGGTGGCCCGGCCGGGCGGATTCGTGGCGGCCGCCGCCATCACGCGGCTCGCGGCGCTGGTCGGCGGCGGCTACGAGGTGTTCCGGCCCACGGACTGGCAGGCGGTGCTCGAGCACGGTGCGGCACCTGACGACATCCCGTTCCCGGCGGCCCACTTCCACGACGCCGCGGAGCTGGCGGCCGAGGCGACGGACGCGGGGCTGTCCGACGTCGTCGTGCACGGCATCGAGGGGCCCGCCGGCGGGGCGCTGGAGCGGGTGGCCCTGGACGCCCCGGAGGCGCAGGCGCTGATCGACGCGGCCCTCACGCTCGCGCGGTCGCTGTCGACCACCGGCGGGGTGACCGACATGAGCCAGCACATCCTGGCGATCGGTACGGTCGCGTCATGACCGCCACCACCAGCCCGATCCCCAGGACCGACCCGCCGCTGACCGGCGACGAGATCACGACGCTGCGGACGTTCGTCAACTACTACCGCGCCACCATCCGGCGCCAGTGCGACGGGCTGACCGTCGAGCAGCTGCGCACCCCGCACGCGCCGTCGACCATGACGCTGGCCGGGATGCTCAAGCACCTCGCGTACGTCGAGGACGTGTGGTTCAACGTACGGCTCGCCGGCAACGAGCCGGCCCCGCCGTGGGACACGGTGGACTGGGCGGCCGACGACGACTGGGACTGGCACAGTGCCCTCGACGACACGCCCGAGCAGCTCACCCGCTTGTTCGACGACGCCGTCGCGGCCTCGGAGCGGATCCTCGACCACGTGCTCGCCGAGACGCCTGCGCCCGGCAAGGGCGCCCTGGACCGGACCGCAGCACGTGCCGGACGCATGGGGCAGTTCTCCCTGCGCTGGATCCTCGTGCACATGGTGGAGGAGTACAGCAGGCACGCCGGACACGCCGACCTGCTGCGTGAGGCGCTGGACGGCGCCACGGACCTCTGACGCGAGGGCGCCGGCCGACGCGTCAGAGCAGGAACCACGCGTAGTCGGCGGCCTCGAGCACGATCCAGAACCGCAGGAACCGGCCCACCAGGCCGGTGCCGACGAACAACCACATCCGTACCCGCAGCACGCCGGCGACCACCGACATCAGCATGAACGGCGGCAGCCCTGCGAACGCCGAGGCGAGCAGCACCAGCCCGGTGTACACGGGGCGCCCGTCGGTGCGGTCCCGCCACCGCGTCATCGCGGCGGAGACCTTGGGCGCCTCCAGCTTGCGGCGCAGCCACGGCAGACGGGTGGTCCCCGCACCCGCCCAGTACCAGAGCAGCTTGCCGGCGACCTGTCCGGCGGCCGCGACGGCGGCCAGGACCACGCTCGGGTAGGAGTCGTCGACGGCGGCGACCGCGAGATACGCCTCGAGCGCCAGGAAGGCCGCGACGGCGGCGCCCGCGGAGTAGAAGAACGTGGACAGCAGGAGCATCGGGCCGGAGAGTTCTCAGCCGGCGAGGCCCGTGCGGGTGGTCTGGCTCACAGTGGGACGTTAGCGCCCGCGGCGACGAGCTGCCGAATCAGCGCCTCCGCCGGCGGCGCCGGCGGGCCGACGGTCAGCGCCTTGACCCGGCGCACCGCGCCCGGCAGGGGCGCGGTCGCGATCCCGGGATGCCGGTGGGCACGCAGGGTGAGGCCCGGCAGCAGGCTCACGCCCGCACCCGCGGCGACCAGGGCCTGCACCGCCACGTAGTCGTCGGTCTCGAAGGCGATGCGTGGGGCGAACCCCACGGCGGCGCAGCGCGCGACCAGGTCGGCACGACACCGCTCGCAGCCGGCGATCCACTCCTCGTCGTCCAGCACCTTCAGGTCGGGCACGTACCCGGGCACGGGGGCCGCGTCGAGGTCGGCCGCCGTCACGAGGTTGACCGGGTCGTCCAGGATCGTCGTCGACTCGTAGCGCGACAGGTCCTCCATCGAACGCGCGTGGCGCACGTCGATGTGCTCGAACACCAGCGCGACGTCGACGGCCCCCGACTGCAGGGCGGCCACGGCGTCCGGCGGCTCGTGCTCCACCAGGCCGACCGAGAGCCCCGGATGCTCCTGCTGGAGCCGGGCGACGGCGTCGGGCACCACGGTGGCGAGGGCCGACGGGAACGCGGCGAGACGGGCGCGGCCCGCGCGCAGGCCGGCGAGCGCGTCGAGCTCGCGGCGGGCGCCCTCGACACGGCCGAGGATCTCCTCGGCACGGTTCGCCAGCAGGCGGCCGGCCTCCGTGAGGCGCACGCCGCGGCCGTGGCGCTGCAACAGCGGGATGCCCGCGTCGGCCTCCAGGCGGGACAGGTGGTGGCTCACCGACGGCTGCGCGTAGTGCAGCTCCTTCGCCGCTGCCGTGACGGAGCCGGTACGGGCCACCGCCGCGAGGACGCGCAGCCGGGTGAGGTCGAGCTCTGCGGTCATGCCCCCAGGCTAACCCAGAAAGATAGGTGCTATCGATCGAAAGTCTTCGTAACAGGTATTGGACCTATGGGTCATGTGCGGGTCACGCTGGACCCATGACGCTCGCGACGCTCCCCGCCCTCCTCCCGTCAGCGACACCACCGACCATCGCCGACGTGCTCGCCGCCCAGGCCCGCCTCGACGGCACCGTGGTCCGCACCCCCGTCGGCGAGTACGCGGAGCTCGACCGCGCCACCGACGCCGCGATCGTCGTCAAGCACGAGAACCAGCAGCGCACCGGCGCGTTCAAGGCCCGCGGCGCCAGCAACCTCCTGCTGTCCATGTCCGACGCCGAGCGCGCCCGCGGCGTCGTCGCCTACTCCACCGGCAACCACGCCCAGGGCGTCGCGTACGCCGCACGCCTGACCGGCACCGCCTGCACCATCGTCATGCCCGACGACCCCAACCCCGTCAAGCTGCGCGCCGTGCTCGACCAGGGCGCCGACGTCCTGCTCCACGGCGCCACCTTCGACGACGCCCGCGAGCAGGCCACCGCACTCGCCCAGGACTCCGGCGCCCGCCTCGTCGGCGCCGCCAACGAGCCCGACATCATCGCCGGGGTCGGCACCCTCTACCTCGAGCTGTTCCAGCAGGCCCCCGGCCTCGACGTGCTCGTCGTCCCTGTCGGCGGAGGGTCCGGCGCCGCCGCCGCCAGCCTCGTCGCCGCCGCCGTCGCACCCCGCACCGAGGTCATCGGCGTCCAGTCCGCCGCCTCGCCCGCCGCCCACGACTCCTGGCACACCGGGACGCTCGTCGAACGCGCCAACACCACCCGCGCCGAGGGCCTCGCGGTCGGCTGCGGCTTCGAGCTCACCCAAGCACTGATGCACGAGCACCTCACCGACTTCGTGCTCGTCGGCGACGACCAGATCACCACCGCCCAGCAGCTCTACCTCACCGGCGCGCACACCGTCGCCGAGGGAGCCGGCGCGGCGGCGCTCGCGGCCGTCCTCGCCGACCCCGAGCGGTTCGCGGGGCGGCGGGTCGGCGTGGTCTGCACGGGCGGGAACGCCAGCGCGGAGGAGCTGCGGCGCGCCCTGGTCCGGCGACCCGACTAGGCTCCTCGGCATGGCCCGCTACTTCGACGTCCACCCCGTCGACCCCCAGCCGCGCAGCATCGGGCAGGTCGTCTCCATGCTGCGCGACGGCGCCCTGGTCGCCTACCCGACGGACTCCTCGTACGCGCTGGGCTGCCGCATGGACTACCACGACGGCGCCGACCGCATCCGGAGCATCCGCAAGCTCGACGACAAGCACCACTTCACGCTGGTGTGCTCGGACTTCGCGCAGCTCGGGCAGCTCGTGAAGCTCGACAACTCGGCGTTCCGGGCCATCAAGGCGGCCACCCCGGGGCCGTACACGTTCATCCTCCCGGCCACCGCCGAGGTGCCCCGCCGGCTCGCGCACCCCAAGAAGAAGACGGTGGGCGTGCGCATCCCGGACTCCGCCGTGACGCAGGCGCTGCTGCGCGAGCTCGGTGAACCGCTGCTGTCCTCCACCCTCATCCTGCCGGACCAGACCGAGCCGCTGACCGACGGCTGGACCATCAAGGAGGAGCTGGACCACGTGCTCGACGCCGTCGTCGACGGCGGGGACGCGGGGACCGAGCCCACCACGGTCGTCGACTGGTCCGACGGTTTCCCCGACGTGGTGCGCGTGGGCGCGGGGGATCCGGCCCGCTTCGAGTGACGCCATTCGAGTGACGCCACGGGCGCCCGTCCGCGGTGTCACCGGGTTCGCATAGCCTGAGCGCATGACGGACCCCACCGGGCTCGAGCAGGCCCGTACCAAGATGACCGAAGCCGGCGTGGCACCCGCCGCCATCGAGACGTTCACGCGGTTCTACCATCTGCTCCAGGCGGGTGAGAGCGGCCTGATTCGTGAGGACGACATCGATCCGCTCGTCGACATCCCGAACCGCGCGGAGCTGGAGATCGGTGCCGACGAGGCGGCCGCTGCCCTCGCCCGGACCGCGATGCTCAAGCTCAACGGTGGGCTGGGCACGTCCATGGGCATGGACCAGGCGAAGTCGCTGCTGCCGGTCCGGGTCGCGCCGGGCTCGGCCGAGGGTGCCGGCGACGGCCCGGCCACCGAGCCCGAGATGCTCACCTTCCTCGACATCATCGTCGGTCAGGTCCGCGCCGCGCGGCAGGCCACGGGGGCCCGGCTCCCGCTGCTGTTCATGAACTCGTTCCGCACCCGTGACGACTCGCTGGCAGCCCTGGAGCGCTACCCGGACATCGCGGTGGACGGCCTGCCCGTCGACTTCCTGCAGAACCGGGAGCCCAAGCTGCTCAGCGACGACCTGACGCCCGTCACCTGGGAGAAGGACCCCGACCTCGAGTGGTGCCCGCCCGGGCACGGCGACCTGTACCCGGCGCTGCACGCTTCCGGTGTGGTCGTCGCGCTGCTGGAGGCCGGCTTCCGGTACATGTGCGTCTCGAACTCGGACAACCTCGGGGCCACGCCGGACGCCACGATCGCGGGCTGGTTCGCCGCGTCGGGCGCCCCGTACGCCGCCGAGCTCTGCCGCAAGACGCCGGCCGACGTCAAGGGCGGGCAGCTCGTGGTCCGCAAGGCCGACGGCCGCATCGTCCAGCGCGAGACCGCGCAGACCCACCCCGACGACAGCGCCGTGTCGCTGGACGCCACCCGGCACCCGTTCTTCCACACGAACAACCTCTGGTTCGACCTGGAGGCGCTGGCCGCCGAGCTGGAGCGCACCTCGGGGGTGCTCGAGCTGCCGCTGATCCGCAACGACAAGACGGTCGACCCGGCCGACCCGTCGTCGCCGAAGGTGGTGCAGATCGAGTCCGCGATGGGCGCGGCGGTCGCCGTCTTCGAGGGTGCGACGGCGATCGAGGTGGAGCGGTCACGGTTCCTGCCGGTCAAGACGACCAACGACCTGCTCGTGCTGCGGTCGGACGTGTACGACCTCACCGACGACTACCGGCTCGAGGCCCAGGCCCCGGCACCGCTCGTGGACCTGGACAAGGCGCACTACAAGCTCATCGACTCCTTCACGGAGCGGTTCGCGGCGGGCGCGCCGTCGCTGCGCGACGCCGACTCGCTGACCGTGCGCGGCGACTGGACCTTCGGGGCGGGCGTGCGAGCCGAGGGCAAGGCGCAGCTCGCCGGCGACGGTGGCACGGTGCCGGACGGTGCGACGGTGGGCCCGAACGGCTTCTGACCCGGTCCCGGCCCGGGACCGGCCCGGGACCGGCCCGGGACCGGCCCGGCCCCGGCCCGGAGTGGTCGGCAGAACGTCAGGTGATCGGCACCCCGGAATGCCGACCTCCTGACCTTCTACCGATCATCCGGTGCCCCTGCTGTACGGGCGCGCCACGCCTCCTCCAGCGCGACGATCCGTTCGCGGAGCGCCGTCGGGTCCGCGGTCGGCGGTACCGGGCCGCCCGCCGCGGCGTCGGCGAGCCAGTCCGCCCAGGCCTGCCAGCGCGGCAGATAGAGGTCGCGGACCAGGCCCTGCCAGTGCCTGCCCGAGTAGTCGTGCAGGCCGTTGTGCTGCCCGCCCCAGACACTGACCAGGCTCCGAGCCTCGCGCTCCATGGCATCCCGTTCCACGTCGGTGTCACCCCACGCGCGGGCGGCGTCGACCCAGGTGGTGACCCGGGTCTCCGGGCGGGCGCCGGCCAGGTCGTCGAGCGTCAGCAGGTCGGTGCGCAGGCGGCTCATGTGGGCGCGGACGCCGTCCGGGTCGCCCGCACGGGCCGCCGCCAGGATGCCGCGCACGTGCACCCGGGTGCCCTGCGCGAGGACATGGCCGGTGAGGTCGGCGATGTCGGCGTCGAGGACGTCCCGCGCGGGCGTGGACGGCGGGAGGGTGTCGCGAACCTGGGCGAGGTCCCGCGCCGCCGCGGCCAGGCGGGGGAGTGCGGCGGCGATCGCGGGGTCGTTCTCGGCGTCCACGTTCGACGACGGCGTGGGCGGCCGGGCCTCCGCCGCCGGCCCGGCCCCGCCCGCCGTCGTCGGACCGGCGAGCGCCTCGCCCGCGCTGCGCTGGGCGGGGAACGGGAGCCCCGCGGTCCAGGGGCGCGCGATGACGGGGGTCGGGATGGTGCGGGTGCGGCCGTCCGCATAGAGGGTGGAATTAATAGTGTGCCAAGCGCGTAGCGCCACGTGTGCGGCGGGGTCCGCGGGTGACAGCCCGTACCGGTCCAGGACGAACCGCTCGACCCAGGCGTCGAGGTCCGCGGGGGAGCGCGGGGCGTCGTCCCAGGCGAGGTCGGTCGCGAGCGCGTAGAAGATCTCGTTGTTCTCGATGGCCTCCGGGGCCAGGCCGACGCCCCGCAGGTTCGGGACGCCGTCCGGGAGGGCCTGCACGTCCCGGACGAGGCCGGGCAGGTCGCCGAACAGCGCCGGCCGGCCCCCGAAGTTGTGCAGCGCGCACCAGACCCACGGCCGTCCGCCCAGGGGCGCGCCGTCGGCGAGGAGGGCGGTGTGCAGCGGTACGTGCTCGCCCCAGAGGTCCAGGACGAGTGTCCGGTCGGTGGGCACGTCACGCAGGTATGCCGCCACGCGGTCCGGTGTCCAGTACGAGCCCTGGTAGTGGAACGGCCAGCCCTGGAGCACCCAGACGGCGTCGGGGTCGGCCGCAGCGAGGGCCTGGTACGTCCCCCGGCCGGCGGCGCGCAGGTGGTCGACGTCGCCCGACGGCGGCACCGACTCGATGTACGGGTCGACGGCGTAGTACCCGCTGCCCGGGCCGAGCAGCTCTCGCTGCACGCGCGCGAACGTCGCGAACAGGTCCTGGAAGCGGGCCGACGCCGGGTGCAGGAGCGGGACGTGCCAGTCCTGCCACTCGATCTCGTCGGCATCCGGGCCGGCGAGCGCGGGCGGGACGTGCCCACCGAACGCGGGGAGCACCGGCGTCATGCCGAGATCGCGCATCCGGTCCAGGATGCGCCCGGCGAGTTCCACACGGCGCTCCGCCCAGCGTGCGGGCAGCGGCCCGCCGAACGAGTGCATGCCGCCCATGAATGTCCACGGGAGGTGCGCGGCGCCGCCCAGCCACTCGGCGGCGTCGGCGGGAGGCAGGCCCGCCCGGCGGAAGGTCTCGCCCAGCACCGCCTCGTGGCCCACCAGCATGAGCGGGTGCGTGACGCCGTGCAGCGCCATCCAGTCGATCTCGCGCTCCCAGCGGTCCCAGCCCCAGAACGGCGTGGAGTAGCCGAAGGTCACGACGTTGAGGTAGTACCGCAGCTCGTGCGGCGACGAGACGGCGGTACGGCCCGCGTCCGGCAGCGGGCGCCGGTCCACGTGCGGCCGCTGCCAGCTCAGGCGCGTCCCCAGGTGCGTCCGGACGTACCGGGCCAGCGCGACGGACGCGGAGACCGCGTCGGTGCCCCGCACCGTGAGCCGTCCGTGCTCGGCCCGGTAGTCACCGGCGCTGTGCGCTGCGGAGGACAGCCGCTCGACCGTGACCAGGCGCCCGTCCAGGCCTGCCCGCTCCGCGACGCCACGGACGGCGTCGGCCCACGGGGCGCTCACGGGGCGCTCACGACGAGCCTCCGCCGACGGGACCGAGGACCCCGTCGGCCCACGGCCCGAAGTCCACGACACCGGCGCCCGCGCGGGACTCCTCGGCCGCGAACGCCATGAGGTGGCTGTCGAGCGCGGTGGCGAAGGACAGCTCGCCCGCTCCGACGGTGCCGTCGGCCACCGCGCGGCAGAACGCGTCCATGAGCCCGTCGTCGCCCCCGGCGTGCCTCCCGCGACCGGTGGGACCGTCGGCGGGGCGGGCCACGAGCGTGTGGGTCGCGTGCCCGAGCGGGCCGTCCGTGCCGGAGCCGACCAGCTCGATGTCAGACACAGCGTCGCGGGGAGCGTCGGGCAGAGCGTCGGGCAGAGTGTCGAGCAGAGCGTCGGGCAGCCGGCCCGTCGGCGAGAAGAGGTCGACGCGGATCTCGCCCGACTCCATGTGCCCGTGCAGCTGGCCGCGCGTGCCGGTGATCGCCAGGTGCCGCGTGTTCTCGGCGGTGAACGCGCTGGCCGTGAGCGAGGCGGTCAGGCCGGAGCCGAACCGCATCAGCGTCTGCTGGTGGTCGGCCACGTCGTTGTCGGCGTGGTAGACGCAGCGGCCGTACGGTCCGCGCCGCAGGGCGGCGAGGCGACCGGCGGGGGACAGGTCGCTGCCGAGCATCGTGACCGGGTGGTCGGTGACGTCCCGGAGGGCGTCGACGTAGTAGCGAGGCGCGTAGAACGGGCAGTCCGCGGCGGCGGGGCAGCCGTCGGTGCAGCGGTCGGGGGCGCCGTCGGGCGCGTTCTCGGGGCGGAAGTGCAGCAGCGAGCCCTCGCTCGCCACGGTCCGGGGTGCCGCCCCGGCGAGCCAGCGGATCAGGTCGAGGTCGTGGCACGTCTTGGCGAGCACCATCGGGCTGGACGTCGCGGCGCTGCGCCAGCTACCCCGCACGAACGAGTGCGCGAAGTGCCAGTACCCGATGTTCTCGCGCACCTCGATCGTCGCGAGGTCGCCGAGCGTGCCCGAGGCGACGAGCGTGCGCACCGCGCGCCAGAACGGCGCGAACCGCAGCACGTGCCCGACGGCGATCCGGGCACCGGTCCGGCGCACCACGCGGGCCAGCTCGGTGAGGTCGGGCAGCGTGGGGGCGGCGGGCTTCTCCAGCAGCATCGGCACGCCCGCGTCGGCCACGGCGGCCGCCGCCGCGACGTGGAGGGCGTCCGGTAGCGCGACGACCACGGCGTCGGGCCGCAGCCGGCCGAGGTCGGCGACCAGGCCGGACCAGTCGGGGTAGCGGGCGGCCGTCGTGCCGGCGAGGGCGTCCAGGCGGTGCCGGTCGGGTTCGGCGACCGCCACGATCCGGGCGCGGTCCGGGTGTGCCCTGACCCAGCGGCCGTAGGCTTCGGCGCCCCGGCCGCCCGCGCCGAGCACGGCCAGCCGGACCGGTGTCGTCGTCATGTCCCTCACCTCTCCGCGCCCTGCACGAGGCCCGACACGATGTACCGCTGCACGAGGAAGAAGACGATCACCACGGGCACGGTCACCGCTATCGAGCCGGCCAGGAGCACCGTGACCGGCACCTGGAAGTCGCCGAGCTGCGCGATGCCGAGCGGCGCCGTCCAGAGGTCGCGGTGCTGCACGAGGAACAGCAGAGCGTAGAAGTACTCGTTCCAGGCGATCATGAACACGTAGATGGCGGTGGCGACCACACCGGGGACCGCTATCGGCAGCACGACCCGGACGAGGAGCTGGCCGAGCGTGCAGCCGTCCATGATCGCCGCCTCCTCGACGCTCTGCGGCAGTGCGAGGAAGAAGTTGCGCATCATGTACAGGGCGACGGGCACCGTGGCCGCCACGTAGACGATCAGCAGGCCCACCAGGGTGCTCGTCAGGCCCAGGCGGGACAGGATGACGAACTTCGGCACGGCCAGCACGATCCCGGGGAACAGGTAGACCGCGAGGATGATGCCGTTCGTGACGGCCCGCCCGCGGTACCGCAGACGGGCGGCGGCGTAGGCGCCGAGCACACAGACCAGGATGCTCAGCACGACCGTCGCCGCCGCGACGCCCAGGGAGTTGAGCACGAACCGGCCGAGGCCGAACCCGCCGTCCGACTCGTCCCGCATCGCCGTGGCGAACGCCGACAGGTCGAGTCGCGACGGCAGCCCCAGGGGGTCCCTGGTCACGTCCGTGTACGGACGCACGGACAGCAGCACGCCGTAGACGACGGGCCCCAGCGACCACAGCAGCGCGACGGCGACCACGACTGCGCGGCCGGCGCGCGCGGCACGGCTGGGGCGTACCCCGCTCATGACTCCTCCGTCCGTCGGGACAGCAGCACGTACCCCGCGAGCAGCACGGCCAGGATCAGGCTCATGAGCAGGCCGAACGCCGCGGCGCTGCCGATGTCCGCCTTGGTGACCAGCTCCGTGTACACCTGGATGGCCATGACCTGCGTGCTGCCGGCTCCCTCGGTGAGCAGGTAGACGTCGTCGAAGGTCTGGAACGACCAGATGAACCGCAGCAGGAGCAGCAGCAGGGCCACCGCCCGCAGCTGCGGGAGCAGGATGAACCGCAGCGCCTGACGGCGGTTCGCGCCGTCGAGCGCGGCGGCCTCCTCGATCTCGCCGGGTACCGACTGGAGCCGGGCGGTGAGGAACAGGAACGCGAGCGGCGCCGACTTCCAGACGTCGAACAGCACCACGACGAGCAGCGCGACCGGTACGGGGACGCCCAGGACGTCGGCCGACGTCGTGCTGAGGAAGCCGACCGGGGTGTCCCAGCCCAGGTACGCCCTGCCGAACGCGTTGACCACGCCGTACTGGGGGTTGAGCGCCGTCTTCCAGATCGTGGCCGCCGCCACGACCGGCAACACGTACGGCACCAGGAGGAGGGCACGGACGAGGCCGCGGCCGCGGAAGGGGCGCCGCAGCGCCAGCGCCAGCACGAGGCCGACGGCGAGCGACCCGACCGCCGTCAGTCCCGCGTACAGCACCGTCGTCCACAGGGCGCCCCAGAAGGCCTGCGACGCCGCGGCCCGCCGGAAGTTGTCCAGCGTCCACTCGACCGGCTCGGTGCCGAGGAACGGGATGTCGACCAGGCGGATCTCGGAGAACCCGAACACGACCACCAGCGCGAACGGCACCAGCACCACCAGGCCCACCAGCGCGAGCGACGGCGAGACGAGCAGCCACCCCGAACGGTTCGCGCGCCGGGCCGCCGTCGACGGGCGGGCCGTCACTGGTCCTGCTGCAGCGCCGTCACCTCTGCGGCCATCTGGCGGGTCACCTCTGCCGGGTCGGTGCCCTGGTACAGGGGGTCGAGCTGCTGGGCGAGCGTGCCCTGGGTGGCCACCAGGCCGGCGAGCGTGGCGTCCGGGGTGCCCTGGCCCCAGCGGGAGACGGCGGCCATGCCGTCACCCATGGCGGTGACCAGGTCGTCCCCGTACACCTCGGCGACGGAGGACTCGACCTTCGGCCCGAAGCCCAGGTCGCCCCACGCGTCGAGGTACTCGGTGGGGCTCTCCGGGGTGCCGGTGCGCAGGGGCAGCCTGCCCTCGGTCGCGACGGCGAGCGTGTCGGTGTAGCCCTCGCTCATGACGTACTCGATGTACTGGCGTGCCTCCTCGCTGTCCGCGTGCGCGGGGACGGCGTAGGCGAGGGTGGCCCCGAACTGTGCCGGCTCCGCCCCGGGTGCGGACGGTTCGAGGACGGTGATGAAGTCCGAGCTCTGCGCGAGGAACGCGGGGTCGTCGGCGCACTCCTTGCACGACGGCGGGACCGCCTCGTCGAGGTTCGCCAGCTCGTCGAGGATGTGCGTCGAGAAGAGGAGCATCGCCGCGTCGCCGGCGAGATAGGCGGCGCGCGCGGACTCGACGTCGTAGTCACCGGAGACCGACGAGTCGCGCAGCTCCTTGAAGTGCCGGGCGGCCTCGGTGCACTCGGGGGCGTCGACCGTCACCGCACCCTCGGTCACCAGCCGGCAGCCCGCCGACTGGAAGACCGACTCGATGCCCTCCGTGCCGGACGCGGTGCCGGACTGGGTACCGAGCGCGATGCCCGTGACACCGAGCTCCTCCTTGACGGTGGTCGCCGCCCTGGCGAGCTCGGGGACCGTGGTGGGTACCTCGACCCCTGCCTTGTCGAGCAGGTCGGCGCGGTAGGCGATGAGGTGCACCCAGCCGTCGCTGGGCACCGCGGCGACGGTGCCGCCCTCGTCGTCGCCCTGCACGGTCACGGCGCCGAGCGCGTTCTCGTTGAACGTCGAGGGATCGAGCTCGTCCATGGCCAGCTGGACGACGTCGGTGTCGAGCAGCCCCTGCGCCTGCCAGGACGTGATCTGCGACGCTCCGGCCAGGACGACGTCGGGCACCTCGCCGGACGCGGCGCCCGTGACCAGCGCCTGGTCCTGGTCGGCGGCCGCGAGCGGCACCACGTCGACCTCGATGCCCGACTCCTCGGTGAACCGTGCGGCCACGGCCTCCTGCGCGGCGACCCGCTCCGGCGTGGACTGCGGTGTCCAGAAGGTGATGGACTCCGCCTGGTCCTCCTGCTCGGACGTGCCGCCGCACGCGGCGAGGAGGGTGGCGGTGGCGGTCAGTGCGACGACGACGGCGGACGAGCGGGTGCGACGATGCATGGGCTCTCCTCGATGCGGGTGCACCAGAGACTTCACCCGCGCGGAGGGCCAGTCAAGGCCGACGCGCCGGGACGTCCACCACGCGGGCGTCGCCGACGGCGGGGGAGCGGGCCCCCGCCGAGACGGCGGCGACGTCGGCGGCCAGGGCGTCGAGCTGGTCCGGTGGGACGAGCAGGCGCAGGTGCGCGACCGTGTCGTAGGCGGGGGCCTCCATGACGGACCCGTGGGACGACGCCCAGTCGCGCAGCATGTTGTCGATGCGTCCGGCATCTCCGTGCGGCACCGCCACCTCGACCTCGTACAGCAGCTCGCGGCGCAGCAGCGCCCCGGAGGCTGCCGCGACGTCGAGGGCCTCGGCGACCGTGCCGGAGTAGGCCCGC
Organism: Promicromonospora xylanilytica; assembly: GCF_054782895.1. NCBI lineage: Bacteria > Bacillati > Actinomycetota > Actinomycetes > Micrococcales > Promicromonosporaceae > Promicromonospora > Promicromonospora xylanilytica. The sequence continues at coordinate 119,766 of NZ_BAAGRP010000012.1, read as the reverse complement.
ACGAGCCCGCCGGCACCGAGCTTCACGCCACCGAAGTAGCGGGTGACCACCGCGACCAGGTCGGTGACGCCCCGGTGCCGCAGCACCTCCAGCATGGGCACGCCGGCCGTGCCGCTGGGCTCGCCGTCGTCGGAGGAGCGGGCCTGCTCGGCCCGCGTGCCGAGCACCATCGCCACGCAGTGGTGGCGCGCGTCCCACCTCTCCTTGCGGACGCGCGCGATCACCGCGTCCGCCTCGGCGATGCTCCCGGCGGGAGCGAGGTGGGCCAGGAACCGGGACTTCTTGATGACCACCTCGTGGTCGACGGGGCGGGCGACGGTGCTGGGGAGGTCCACCGGACGAGAGTACGTGTCGGCGTGTCCCTTCCATTAATAGTGTGCCAAGCGTAGATTCCACCCATGCCCGGTACCGAACCCACGTCACCACGAGCCAGGAGCGGGGAGCTCGACCGCTATCCGCGACCTCCAGTGAGTCTCGAGGAGGCCGAGTGGGTCTGGCGGGAGCTGACAGGCGAGGCGATGCGGCCGGGGGCCAAGCCCGAGGCCGTCCGGCTGGCCGTGATCACGGGGCTGGTGCGCGCGACGGGCGCCCGGTACGGGGACCTGCTCCGGGTGCGGGTGGAGGACATCGACCTCGGGCCGGCGCGCGCGAAGGCGACGGAGGGCAGTGTCCTGGTGCGGCACGGCAAGCACCGCACGCCGCGGCGCCACCTGCTGACGGCGGACCTCGTCGTGCTGCTGAGGCACTGGATGGTCGTCCGGGAGGAGCTGGCGGCGGACCTGGAGGGCTCGGTGCCGCGGGCCCTGCTCCTCACGGTGCACCACACGCATGACAACGGCACCACGGTCTCGTCCGGCCTGCCGATCACGCGGCAGGGGCTGGTGCTGTCCTGGCGCCGTTTCGTGCACCGGACGAACGCGCGCTACGGCGCGCTGCGCCCGCCCTTGCCGACCCGGTTCGAGCAGGTCCGCCGGGCCTGGGTGGAGGCGACCCAGGAGGGCCGTTGAGTGCTGGACATCCGCCCGTTCTCGTGCGCCAGAGGGGCGAACATCCAGCACTCAGCGGGTGCGGATACCTACCAGCGGCGCCTGCGGCGTCGACGACGGCAGGTGGGTGAACCCGTACCGGTCGTAGAACAGCGCGGCCGCGGTGTTCTCGGCCGCGTAGCCCAGGTGCACGCCGGGTACGCCGCGCTCCGCGAGGGCGCCGCGGAGCGTGTCGATGAGGCGTGAGCCCAGGCCGCGGCGCTGGAGCACCGGCAGCAGGTCGATGTGCAGGTGGGCCGGGTGCGTCGTCAGCTCGCCGTGCCGCAGGCCGCGGACCATGCGCTCCGGGTCGGTGCCGTCGTGCACGAGCTGGGCCTCGGTGTAGCCGGGGTTGCGACCCGTGGCCGGCCCGGGCGCGGGGTGGCGGGCGGCGAACCCGGGCGTCCACTCGCGGGCCCACCAGTCGACGAAGGCCGAGGTGTCGGCGACCCCGATGATGTAGCCGGTGGCCCGGCCCTCGTGCTCGACCACCCAGGCGAGGTCGGGGGAGTGGTCGACGTACGGCAGCGCGTAGACGTCGGGCATGAGCAGATCGGAGGAGTAGAGGCCGCGCGCGTCGCCGCCGGCCGCGGCGGTGCGGACGCAGATGTCGGCGACGTCGCCACGGTCGGCGACGCGGTACTGGCGGATGAATGGCTCGGTCACCCCGGCACACTAGCGTGCCGTCTCAGAATGTGACCGTGCTGTGACATGGCGGTCTCTCGGTCATGTGCTGACCCCGCGGGAGCCCTGTACTGGTGCTGGTCAGCGGCGGATCGGGCGGACTCGCGTTACCGCGCATTTGCCGCGCGAACACGCCAGTAACGGGATCGTCACAGGATCGCAATGTGCAATCGCCGCCCAAGTTCGTTACGGTCGATTTGTCATGCAGAACCTCGAAGAGGAACTCAAGCACATCCATCCGACCGAAACCACGGTGGCTTTGAGGGAGCCCGCCGTCGCAGACGGAGCAGCGATGTGGCGCCTCGCGCGCGACTCCAAGACGCTGGACCTGAACTCGTCCTACGCGTATCTCCTCTGGGCGCGAGACTTCGCCCGGACCTCGGTGATCGTGAGCGTCGACGGCGAACCCGGTGGGTTCGTCACGGGCTACATCCGGCCCGACGAGCCGACCACGCTGATGATCTGGCAGGTGGCCGTCGACCACGCGTACCGTGGCCAGCGCCTCGCCTCCCGGATGCTCACGCACCTCGCTGAGCGGCACCCCGAGTGCACTCACGTGGAGACGACCATCACCTCGGACAACACGGCGTCCATCGCCCTGTTCATGTCCTTCGCGTCGGCCCAGGGTGCGCCCGTCGACGTTCGAACGGTCTTCCCCACGGAAGCTTTCCCGGACGGCCACGACGCGGAGCTCGTGTTCCGTATCGGCCCGCTCTCCTGACCGCGCACCGGTCAAAAATCCCCAGATAACTGCATAAACCGATCTACCACAGCCGAGTCCGGTCACCGAGACCAGACCGTGGAAGGAGCCATGCGCCCGAATACCGCTATGCCTACCGGCATGTCCTCGACCAGCATCTTCGACGAGCTCGAGTCCCAGGTCCGCAGCTACTGCCGGAACTGGCCCGCGACGTTCACGACCGCGGCGGGCAGCTCGCTGCAGGCGGAGGACGGCCGAAGTTATCTCGACTTCTTCGCGGGGGCAGGTGCGCTCAACTACGGGCACAACCACCCCGTGCTGCTCGAGGCGCTGATCGAGTACCTGCGGAGCGGCGGGATCGTGCACTCGCTCGACATGCACACCGCTACCAAGCGCGAGTTCCTGACGACGTTCAGGGACCGGATCCTCGCGCCGCGCGACCTCGACTACAAGGTCATGTTCCCCGGGCCGACCGGGACGAACACCGTGGAGAGCGCGCTCAAGCTCGCCCGCAAGGTGACCGGCCGCCAGCACATCCTGTCGTTCACCAACGCGTTCCACGGGATGACGCTCGGCGCGCTGTCCGTGACCGGCAACTCGATGAAGCGCAACGGCGCCGGCCTGCCGCTGACGAACAGCTCGAAGATCCCGTACGACGACTACTTCTCGGGCGCCACCGAGGACTTCCTGTGGCTCGAGCGCGTGCTCAGCGACAGCGGGTCCGGTGTCGACAAGCCCGCCGCGATCATCGTGGAGTCGGTCCAGGGCGAGGGTGGCCTGAGCGCGGCGCGGCCCGAGTGGCTGCGCGCCCTGTCCGAGCTCTGCCGCGCACACGAGATCCTGCTGATCCTCGACGACGTGCAGGCCGGCTGCGGCCGCACCGGGGACTTCTTCAGCTTCGAGGAGGCCGGGATCACGCCGGACATCGTGTGCCTGTCGAAGTCGATCTCCGGCTTCGGGCTGCCGATGGCGCTGACCCTGATCCGCCCGGAGCTGGACCAGTGGGAGCCGGGCGAGCACAACGGGACGTTCCGTGGCAACAACCCGGCGTTCGTCACCGCGACCGCCGCGCTGAACCACTTCTGGTCCGACGACGCGTTCGTCCAGGAGGCCCGGGAGCGCGGCGCCGAGCTGCACGACGGCCTGAGCCGGATCGCCAACGGCTACGAGGGCGCGATCGTCAAGGGCCGCGGGTTCCTGACCGGGATCAAGTTCCCCGACACGTCGGCCGCGTCCAAGATCGCGGCGGCGTCGTACCAGCGTGGTCTGCTGGTCGAGACGTCCGGACCCGAGGACGAGGTCCTCAAGACCATGCCGGCTCTGACGATCACGTCGGACGAGCTGCGCTCCGGCGTGGACATCATCGCGGCCGCGGCGACCGAGGTGCTCGGCGCACCCGTCGCGGACCTGGCCGTAGCGAAGTAGGACTGCCGCAGGGCTCCGTGCCGCAGCCGGGCTGCGGCGCGGAGCCCTGCCGCCGCGGGGTCCCGAACGAGGACCCCGGACCGCAGGGGCGAGAGCAGCCCCCGAGGAGAGGAACACCGCATGATCGTCACTCGACTGGCCGACCTTGAAGGCACCGACCGCGACGTCAGGTCACAGAACTGGCGCAGCCGCCGGCTCGTGCTCGCCAAGGAAGGCGTCGGCTTCTCGTTCCACGAGACCACCATGTACGCGGGTACCGAGACCGAGATGTGGTACGCGAACCACTTCGAGGCCGTGTACTGCGTGGGCGGCACCGGCCTGCTGGAGAACCGGGAGACCGGCGAGATCCATGAGATCTCCGACGGGACGATGTACCTGCTCGACGGGAATGAGAAGCACACGATGCGTCCCACCACCGACCTGCGTCTGATCTGCACCTTCAACCCGCCGGTCACCGGGCGGGAGGTGCACGACGCCGATGGGGTGTACCCGCTGATCAAGGAAGAGGAGGCCGCCGTATGACGACGGACGCACTCAGCACGACCCAGCACAGCACGACCCAGCATGCGACCGCCCGGCCCGCCGACCCGTACCCGACACGGGTCGAGGGGCCGGCCTCGGAGATCCCGCGCCAGGACAAGGTGGTCTGGGGCGGGGCGGCCGACGGTCCCCTGGAGCAGGAGCAGCTCGACGGCTTCGACCGGGACGGGTACCTCGCGTTCGAGGACCTGGTCACGCCGGCGGAGGTCGAGGAGTTCCGGGCCGAGCTCCAGCGGATGTCGAGCGACCCGGTGATCCGGGCGGACGAGCGCACGATCATCGAGGGCACGTCGCAGCAGGTCCGGACCATCTTCGAGGTCCACAGATCGAGCGACGTCTTCGCCCGCATCGCGAGCGACCCCCGCGTGGTGGGCAGGGCCCGCCAGATCCTCGGCTCGGACGTCTACATCCACCAGAGCCGCGTCAACCTGAAGCCCGGCTTCGGTGGCGGTGACTTCGCGTGGCACTCCGACTTCGAGACCTGGCACGCCGAGGACGGTCTGCCGCGGATGCGGACGGTCAGTATCTCGATCTCGCTGACCGACAACTACTCGTTCAACGGTCCGCTGATGATCATGCCCGGGACCCACAAGACCTACGTGTCGTGCACGGGCAGGACGCCGAACGACAACTACAAGGCGTCGCTCGTCATGCAGAACGCGGGCACCCCGGACGAGGACATCCTGACGCGCATGGCCGACGAGCACGGCATCGACGTGCTCGCGGGCAAGGCGGGCAGCGCGATCATGTTCGACTGCAACTGCATGCACGGCTCGAACGGCAACATCTCGCCGTACCCGCGGTCGAACATCTTCCTCGTCTACAACAGCGTGGAGAACCCCGCGGTGGAGCCGTTCGCGGCGCCGTCGGCCCGCCCGACGTTCCTCGGGACGAGGGACTTCACCCCGGTCGGCTGAACCGACCACGGCCGGGGGGCAGGCCCCGACACGCCGGACGCCCGGGTCACGACAGTGGCCTGGGCGTCCGGCGTCGTCACGTCTCGGGGATCGCCCCCGACGACGACTCCAGGTGGGCGCGGACGAACCAGTGGAACTGCTCGAGCTTGTGCAGGTGGCCGATGAGCAGGTCGTTGGTCACGTCGTCGAGTCCCGCCGTGTCCTCGGCCGCCTTGCGGTGGAACGTGATGATGGAGTCGTAGACGTCGTCGACGGCACCGAGGTGCTCGATCGCCGGGGCGCGGCCCAGCTTGTAGTCCTCCCAGTCGCGCGCCGCGACGAGAGCGCCCGGCGTGCCGACGGGCACGCCGCCGAGCGTCGCGATGCGCTCGGCGATCTCGTCGACCATCGCGCGGACGGCGTCGACCTGCGGGTCGAGCATCTCGTGGACGCCGATGAAGTGCGGTCCTACGACGTTCCAGTGCACGTGCTTGAGCGTGAGGTGCAGGTCGTTGAGCGCGTGCAGGCGCTGCTGGAGGATCTCCGCGACCTTCGCCCCCTCCTCGGGCGTGAGGGACGGGACCGTGTAGCGGGGCAGCTTCCGGGGCATGAGGGGTCCTCTCGGGCGACGGCTGGTTCGGGTGGCTGATCAGCTCCGACCATCGTCACGCGGCGAGCCGCCGGTCGCCAGCGCGAGGAACACGATCGCGAGCACGGCCAGTGCGGCGAGCAGGACGGCGCCCGGCACGGTGGTGCCTGACGCGAGCATCGCGAGCGCCCCGAGGAGGCCGGTGGCGGTCAGGACGACGAGGTCGCGTCGCCAGCCCGTGAGGAGGGCGCTGATCTCGGCGTGTCCGCGGGGTGGGACGTGTGCTGCCCACCAGGTGATGCGGGCCAGGAGGTAGGCGAGGAGGGCGACGGCGAGGGCCCAGGGGTCGAGGGGTCCGGGGGTGAAGCCCCAGAGGAGGACGGCGGCGACGACGGTGATGCCGCCGGCGGTGGCCGGGGTGGGGCGGGTGACGAGGAGGCCGGTGCTGAGGGCGGCGATGGTCCAGGTGACGCCGTCGGGGATGTCGGGGGTGCGGTGGGCCGCGGTGAAGAGCAGGAGGGGGGTGAGGGTGAGGAGGGCGAGGCGCAGGACCCAGCCGCGGAGGGTGGGTCCGGTCTCGGTGGTGACTTCTGGCAGGGGGCGGCGGGCGGGGTCGGTGAGGCGTTGTGCGAGGTGGTGGAGGTGGGTGGTGAGGGGGTTGGTCATGGGGCGCGTCCGGGTAGGTGGCGTTGTGCTGCGTGGGCGAGGGCTTCGAAGCGGACGGTGGCGTGGTCGCGCTGTGATCCGGCCCAGCTGATGACGGGTACGGCTTCGCGTTCGAGGGCGGCGATGCGGTCCTCGCGTTCGAGGCGGGCGATGTGCCAGGCGATGGCGAGGTGGTTCTCGATGACGGGGTGGAGGTCGGGGAGGGTGTCGATGACGACGACGGGGTGTCCTGCGGTGCGCCAGGTGCGGACGAGGTGGAGGGGCTCGTCGTCGAGGAGGGTGGTGAAGAGGTAGACGATGGCGTCGGCGGGGAGCTGGGGCGGGCGGACGCGGTGTACGGAGGCGCGGTTCCTGGGGTGGGCGAGGGCGAGCCCGTGGACGAGGCGGCGCAGGTGGCGTCGTCCGGAGGCGGGTGGGAGCGGGCGGCGTCGGCGGGCGAGGTCTTCGAGGCCGACGCGGTCGCCTGCCTGGACCAGGGCGTTGGCGACGGAGGCCGCTGCGTGGCGGGCGAGGTCGAGGGAGGTGGGTTCGTCGACGCGGAGGGTGCCGTAGCCGCGCCAGGTGCGGACGTCGGGTCCTACTTCGTCGCGGGAGTCGACGACGAGCACGGCTGAGGCTTCGGCGGTGGCGTAGGTGCGGCGTACGTAGAGGGTGTCGAGGTCGGGGGAGCGGCGGGCGGTGGTGCGCCAGTCGATCCTGCGGAGCCGGTCGCCGGGGGTGAAGGGGTGGATGTCGCGCAGCTCGGAGCCGTCGCCGAGGCGGCGTGCGGGGTGTGGTCCGGTGAGGCCGCGCAGGCGGTGGGGCAGGGGGAGGCGGCCCAGTGGTGCGATGGGGGGCAGGACGAGGCGGGGTGCGCCGGTGATCTGGCTGGGTTGTTCTTCCCAGGTGTGGTGGCGGGATCCGCGGTGGTCGACGGTGAAGGTCTCCTGTGGTCCGGTGCGGACGGTGGCCAGGCGTAGGGGTATGCGTCGTTCGTGGGGGTGTGCGGTGAGGGCGAGGTGGGTGTCGCGGTGGCCGGTGGCGGTGATGCGGAGGTGGATGACGTCGGCGGTGGTGGGGGTGCCGGGCAGGTGGAGGGTGGCGGTGAGCTCGCCGGGGGTCGCGGTGCCTGGTGGTTCGTGGAGCGTCGGTGGCGCGGCGGTGGTGGGTCGGTGGGCGTGGGCCCAGGTGGCGGCGAGGAGTCCGGGTATGCCGATGAGGGCGAGGTCGCCGCGGCCGGCGATGATGCTGGTGGTGAGCAGGATGATGCCGGTGACGACGGCGGCGGTGTGTGCGGAGGTGGGTCGCCATCGCTGGTCGGCGGGTTCACCGACGGTCATCGGGTGGGCACCGTGGCGGGGGTGGGGACGGTGTGCAGCAGGTCGGCGACGATCGTCTCCGGTCGGGTGGCGGAGGCCCAGGCGGTGGGGGTGAGGGTGATGCGGTGGGCGAGGACGGGGACGGCGACGCGCTTGACGTCCTCCGGCAGCACGTAGTCGCGTCCGTCGAGCACGGCGGCGGCGCGGGCGAGGAGGACGAGGTTCTGGGATCCGCGGGGGGAGGCGCCGACCTCGAGGGCCTGGTGGCCGCGGGTGGCGGCGGTGAGGTCGACGCAGTAGCGCACGACGTCGGGGTCGACGGGGACGGCTTCGGTCCCTGCTTGCATGGCGCGGACGGTCTCGGGGTCGACGACCTGGCGGACGGGGGCGGCCTCCTGCCTGCGGGCGAGGCGGCGGGTGAGCACCTCGGTCTCCTGCGCGCGGTCGGGGTAGCCGACGCCGAGGCGGACCATGAAGCGGTCGAGCTGGGCCTCCGGCAGCGGGTAGGTGCCTTCGTACTCGACGGGGTTGGAGGTGGCCAGCACGTGGAAGGGGTTGGGCAGGGGGCGGCTGGTGCCTTCGATGGAGACCTGTCGTTCGGCCATCGCCTCGAGGAGCGCGGACTGGGTCTTGGGGGCGGTGCGGTTGATCTCGTCGGCGAGGAACAGGCCGGTGAAGACGGGGCCGGGCCGGAACTCGAAGGTGCGCGTGGCGGGGTCGAACACGGAGGAGCCCGTGATGTCGGCGGGCAGCAGGTCGGGCGTGCACTGCAGGCGTGCGAAGTCGAGGCCGAGCGCGGTGGCCAGGGAGCGTGCGGCGAGGGTCTTGCCCAGCCCGGGGACGTCCTCGAAGAGCACGTGCCCGCCGGCGAGGATCGTGGCGAGGGCTACCTGGAGCGCGTCGCGCATGCCGACGACGGCGGTGCCGACCTCGGCGAGGACGCGTTCGCCCAGGGCTGCGACGTCGGCGACGGGCAGGGGTGCTGGGGTGTTCTGGTCAGGCACGGTGCTCCTCGGTGGTGGGGGCGGCTCCGAGACGTTCGATCGCGTCGAGCCAGGTCTTCACGGTGCGGGCGGTGGGCGGCTGGCCGGACTTGAGCTGGCGCAGGACGCGAGCGCCGAGGAGGCGTTCGGCGTGGGGTTGCGCGGCGGGGTCTGCGGGGTCGATGCCGTGGGCGCGGAGGCGGTCGGCGGCGAGGGCGCGGATGCGGCGGACGACGCGGTCGGTGACGTGTCCGTCGCGGCCGAACACGGACCAGCCGAGGTCGGACACGTCGTGGCGTCCGCCGGCGCGGGCTTCGACGGGGGTGCGGGGCCATTCGGGGTCGGTGGTCGATCCGGTGGTGGGCTCGGTGGCGGACCACAGGATGCTGGTCGCGGTGGCCAGGGTGGCGGCTGCTGCTGCGTGTCCGAGGTCGACGATGTGCCAGTGGACGAGTCCGGCGGCTGCGAGGGTGGCCAGGACGGTGACGGTGATGATGCGGCGCCAGTTCCAGGACCTCATGGGTTGTCCTGTGGTGGCGTGCCCGGGTTGACGGATCGGTCGTCGGGCTCGGGCTCGACGTCGTCGACGTCGAGGCTGCTGGCGATGTCCGCGAGCGCCTGTCGGGCCTGGTCGACGGTGGTGTGGTCGATGGGGCGGTCGGTGAAGCGGGCGCGTTGGTAGAGGGTGCGGAGGTGGGCGACGGCGGTGGGTGGTGCGGGGGTGGTGGCGAGGACTGCGCCGGCGAACTCGGTGGGGGTCTGGGCGGGTCGGCGGTGGGCGCCGGCGCGGGCTGCGGCGTCTTCGAGGGCTACCCAGGCGGCGACGACGGCGTCGCGGGGGCGGGCGTGTCCGTCGAGGTGGGAGAGGGCGCGGGTGACGGCGTCCTGGAGCTCGGGCAGGTCGATGTCGTCGGCGAGCGTGCCGGTGGTGGTGGTTCCGCCGTTGAGCTTGTCGGGTGTGGTGGGGGTGCGTGCTCGGTAGATGGCGAGGAGTCGGCGGGCGGTGAGGGTGAGGATGGTGGCGACGAGGAGGGCGAGGAGGATTGCTGCGGTGATGCCTATCCAGGCCAGGTCGGCGGGTGGGGTGTCGGGGGGTGTGGTGAGCGGGGTGGGGCTGGTGGTCTGTGCGGGCAGGAGCTGTTCGGGTGTGTTGGGTTCGGGGGTGGCTGTCCGGGGTGGGTCGAAGCGCCAGGGTGTGGCGGTGGTGACGCCGAGCACGACGACGGTGACCAGCAGGAGGGTGCTGGTCAGGCGGGTGGTGGGTGTCATGCGGGCTGGGTCGTGTCGTCGGGGGTGGTGAGCCGGTGGGCGTGGAGGCCGGCGACGGCTGCGGTGACGAAGGAGGCGGGGTCGCTGTCGAGGTTGCGGCCCATGGTGCGTAGAGCGGCGGGGGAGGTGCGGAGGGTGTCGAGGAGGGTGGTGTCGGCGGGGATGTCGACGAGGGTGTGCCGGTGGTTGCTGGTGGGCCGGGCCGGTTCCCGGGGCGGCTCCTGTGTCGGTTCCTGTGTCGGTTCCTGTGTCAGTGTCCGGGCCTGTTCGCGGATGCGGCGGGTGAGCTGGGCGCCCCAGGCGGGCAGGTTCTCGACGTCGGTGGTGGGTGCCGGGACGGGGACGTCGGCGGGTGCGAGGGCGACCCTGGTGTAGGCGGTCAGGGAGTGGTGGGAGATGCCGAGGTGGCGGTCGCGGGGGTCGGCTCCGGAGACGCGCAGGGAGGCGACGGGGCGTCCGTGCAGGGTGGCTGCGGCGTTGACGGCTTCGCCGGCGGCTACGCCGGAGTAGCCCCAGCGGGTCCCGGTGCCGAGGTTGCCGGGTCCTTGGGCGATGACGGCGATGTCGCACCCGGCGACGTGCCGGGCCGCGAGGAGGCCGGTGTGCACGGTGACGGCTTCGAGGTCTCCGCCGAATGCCTGTCCGACGGTGATGCAGGTGGTGAGCCATTCGGCGTCGCGCAGGGCGGCGATGGTGCGGGAGAACGCGGCGGGCAGTGCGCCGCCGTCGGTCATGATGTAGGCGATCTTGAGGCTGTCGGCGGAGGTGCCGGCGGCGTGCCGCAGGCCGGCGACGACGGCGGGCAGCGCGGAGTGCAGGTCGGCGACGACGACAGGCATGCCGTCGAGGCTGTCGGCGTCGGCGAGGGTCGTGTGGTGCGGCGACTCCTGCTCGTCGACGCCGAGCACCATGGTCTGCAGTGGTGTGTACCGGGCCTTGACGAGGTGGCCGGGTCCTGGGGCGGGGTCGGGGGGCAGGTGGGTGGCGGCCGCGGCGGGCCCGACGACGAGCGCGTATCCCCCGGTGCCGAGCCCGCGGGCGAGGGCGGACACGTTGAGCAGCAGTGCGTCGCCGGGGGTGGGGTCGCCCACCAGGTCGGTGTAGGCGAGGGCCCGCACGGTCACGGGTCCTGCCGCGGCACCGTGCCCTGGGAGGGGTCGGTCGAGGGTCACCTCGAGCTCGCGCGCCCCTCGCCACGACCTGCCTGTGGAAATCACGGTCCCGATCCGCCACGTCATCACAGGGTGGAGGCTACCGAACGCTACCGTTGTCCTGATGCCCATCGATCCGCCCTCCACGCAGCAGTCCGCCTCGTCACCCGGCCTGAATCCCGCCGAGCGGCTCCTGAACCTTGTCATCGCGCTCGTGAACACGAACGCGGCGATGACGAAGCAGCAGGTTCGTTCCGCGGTGGCGGGGTACGCGGACGCGCCCAGCGACGAGGCGTTCGAGCGGATGTTCGAGCGGGACAAGGACATGCTGCGCGCCCTGGGCATCCCGGTGGTGACGGTCGGGACGGGTGGGCACACCGACGAGCTGGGCTACCGGATCGATCAGGACGCCTACGCGCTGCCGTCGATCGACCTCACACCCGCCGAGCTCGGTGTGCTGTCCCTGGCCGCCCAGTTCTGGCAGGACAAGACCCTGCAGACCGACATCAACCGCGCGATGGTCAAGCTCCGCGCCGCGGGTGCCGGCGACCCGTCCGCGGACGCCCTGGCGGGCCTCGCGCCGTCCGTGCGTGCCGTCGGGGACGCCTACGGGCCGCTCATGGAGGCGATCGAGGCACGCAGGGTGGTGACGTTCAGCTACCGGGCGGCGTACAACGGTGCGGTGCTGACGCGGCACGTCGAGCCGTGGCGGATCGCGGCACGTGACGGCGGCTGGTACCTGATGTGCTTCGACCGGGACCGGCAGGCGCCGCGGGTGTTCCGGATGTCGCGGATCGAGTCGCGGGTGCGGGTGACGGGCCCGGCCGGGGCGTACGACATCCCGGAGTTCGAGACCGACGTGATGCTCGGCAAGACGCACGGCGAGATCCGGCAGGCGGTGGTCGCCGTGCGGCCCGAGCGGGCCGGGGCGTTGCGCGCGCGGGCCAAACCGGTGCCCGACGGTGAGCGGGAGACGTACGGCGAGCGCCTGCCGGACCCGGCGGGGGCGTTCGCGGGGGACCGGGCAGGCTGGGACATCCTGCGGGTGCCGTACCGGTCGATGAGCGGTATGGCGTCGGAGGCCGCCGGGTACGGTGCGGCACTGGTCGTGCTGGAGCCGGAGTCCGTGCGGCAGGAGACGGTCCGGCGGCTGGCGGCCGCGGCGGCGCTGGGTGCGGGGGAGGTCTCTCGTGGCTGAGCGTGCTGACGACCGGCTGCTGCGGCTGCTGGGCATCGTCGCGTACCTGGACGGTGCCGGGCCGGTGCCCGTGGCGGACCTCGCCAGGAGGTTCGGGACGACGCCCGCGCAGATCCAGAAGGACGTCGACGCCCTGTGGGTGTCCGGCACCCCCGGGTACTGGCCGGACGACCTGATCGACTTCGACGCGGCGTCCATCGACCGGGGCGTGGTGCACCTGACCGAGGCGCGGGGCATGACCCGGCCGTTGCGGCTCGGGACGCGGGAGGCGGTGGCGCTGGTCGCCGCGCTGCGGGCCATGCGGGCCACGGGTGCCGTCCAGGCCGACCCGGCACGGTCCGCGGTCGTGGAGTCCGCGCTGCGCAAGCTCACCGACGCGACCGGTGAGGCCGCGAACGCGGTCGACGTGCGGCTGGCGCCGGGCGGTGACCGGCAGGTCGTCGCGGCGATCACGTCCGCCCTCACCGCCCGGCACCGGCTGCGGATCCGGTACGTCACGTCGTCGGACGTCGTCAGCGAACGGGACGTGGACCCCGTGCGGCTGCACACGCAGGACGAGTTCGCCTACCTCGCCGCGTGGTGCTACCGCGCCGACGCACCACGCACGTTCCGGGTGGACCGCATCCTCGAGGCCACCGAGACGGACGTCCCCGTGCAGTCCCACCCGGGCGAGCCGGCGGCCGAGATCGACTTCGCCGCCCTGTTCGCCGGCGGGTCGGCACCGCTCGCGACCATCCGGTTCGCGCCACGGGCACGCTGGTTCGCGGAGGAGGTCCCCGTCGAGTCGGTGCGCAACCTGCCCGACGGCGACTTCGAGGTCACGCTCCGGGTGACGAACCCCGGCTGGCTGCGCAGCACCCTGATCAAGCTGGCACCCTACGTGCGGTCCGTCTCCCCGAAGGGCCTCGCCGAGGACGTCGCGGGCGCCGCGACCGACGCCCTCGCCCTGTACGGCACGAACCCGGCGGCCGCGGACGCAGCCACATCGGCGAATCAGCACTAGGCTAGGCGACCATGTGGTTCTGGGTATGGACCCTGCTGATCGTCGGCAGCCTCGTCGGAGCGTTCTTTCTGGCCCGCTCGCTGTGGCGGTCGGCCATGGGCCTGATGGACGAGCTGGGCCGGGCGTCACGCCGCATCGGTGAGGCGAGCGACAGGCTGCAGGAGCTGGCCGACCAAGCACGCGAGGCCGCGGTCTCGCAGCACGCCGGACCGAGCCTGTTCGACGACGTGACCATTCACTACCAGCGCGTCAACGCGCAACGGGCCGCCCGGGCGGTGCGCAAGGACGCGCGCCGCGCGAGACACGTGGTGACGTGGCAGAGGTGGAAGCACTTCAACGACTGACTTCAACGACTGACTTCAACGACTGGCGAGGAGCGCCACCGACCCCGCTCAGGCCCGGTTCCGCGCGGTTCTCACGGCGCCACACGGCCCGCCGCCACCTTCCGTCCACCGGAGGGCTACCTTTGTGCCCCGCTGGTCCGCGTAAGATCGGTCATATCCGCACCACACGCGTATCAGCACCGCACCGTAAGGAGTCACCATGGGCGCAATGCAGCCGTGGCACTGGATCGTCCTGCTCGTCGTCGTCCTGCTGCTCTTCGGGTCCACCCGACTGCCAGGGCTGGCCAAGAGCGTCGGGCAGTCGATGAAGATCTTCAAGAAGGAGATCAAGGACCTGCGCGACGACGGTTCCGAGAACAACGACGGCCGGAACACCGACGGACGCGACAACCGGGCCGACAACAGGGCCGCCGACAACGCCCCGGGCGGTTCGACCACGTCCACCACGGGCTCGACGACCGGCGCGGGTGCGAGCACGGGAGCGGACCCGGTACCCGGCCTGATCGAGAACAGGGACCGCGACATCCCCAAGGCCTGACCCGGTGGCACGTTCGAGGCGGCCGTCCGACGGCCGCATGCCCTTGCTCGAGCACCTGCTCGAGCTCCGTAAACGTTTCGTCCTCATCGCGGCAGGACTCCTGCTCGGCGGTATCGCCGGCTGGGTCCTGTACGAGCCGCTGCTCGTCGCGCTCCAGCAACCCCTGGAGCGGGCGTCGGAGCTCACGGGCAACGACGTGACCCTGAACTTCACCGGACCGGCATCGGCGCTGGACCTGAAGATCAAGGCGGCCCTGTTCCTCGCCGTGTTCGTGTCCTGCCCGTGGTGGCTGTACCAGGTGTGGGCGTTCATCACGCCAGGGCTCAACAAGCGCGAGAAGCACTACGCGTACGGGTTCGTCGGCGCCTCGGTGCCGCTGTTCCTCGGTGGCGCCTACATGGCCTGGGTCGTCATCCCGCACGCCGTGCAGATCCTGACCGGGTTCCTGCCCGACGACGCCACCAACTTCACCGACGCCCAGATGTACCTGAGCCTGGTGATGCGGCTGCTGCTCGCCTTCGGTATCGCGTTCGTGTCCCCGGTCCTGCTGGTGGGCCTCAACTTCGCGGGACTGATGTCCGCCAAGGCGCTGCTCGCCGGCTGGCGGTGGGCCATCCTCGTCGCGTTCACGTTCGCCGCGATCATGACGCCCACACCGGACGCGCTCACGATGATCCTCGTGGCGCTGCCGATCTGCGTCCTGTACTTCGGGGCCGTCGGCGTGTCCGTGCTGCACGACAAGCGGGTCGCGAAGCGGCTCGAGCAGGTCGAGGTCTGACCGACAGCCCGGGCGCTGGCCTGTCGCGCCCGGGCTGTCGGACAGTGACCGTAGGCTGTGCCCATGAGCGACCTGAGCCCCGCCGAGCGGTACACGGCCTTCCGGTCACAGAGCCGTTCAGCGGCCGAGCACCCCGAGCTGACGCAGTTCCGGGAGGTCATCGGGTTCGACCTCGACGACTTCCAGGTGCAGGCGTGCGAAGCCCTGGAACAGGGCCGCGCCGTCCTCGTGGCAGCCCCCACCGGGGCAGGCAAGACCGTCGTGGGCGAGTTCGCCGTCCACCTGGCCCTGGCCTCCGGCCGCAAGGCGTTCTACACCACGCCCATCAAGGCCCTGTCCAACCAGAAGTACGCCGACCTCGTGCGCCGCTACGGCCCCGACAGCGTCGGCCTGCTCACCGGAGACACCACCATCAACGGTGAGGCACCCGTCGTGGTCATGACCACCGAGGTGCTGCGCAACATGCTCTACGCCGGCTCCTCGACCCTGGACGGCCTCGCCTACGTCGTCATGGACGAGGTGCACTACCTCGCCGACCGGTTCCGCGGCCCCGTCTGGGAAGAGGTCATCATCCACCTCTCCGACGACGTACAGCTCGTCTCCCTCAGCGCCACCGTGTCCAACGCCGAGGAGTTCGGCGACTGGCTCGAGATGGTCCGCGGCGACACCGCCGTCGTCGTGTCCGAGCGCCGGCCCGTGCCCCTGTGGCAGCACGTCCTCATGTCCTCCCCGGAACCACGCGGCACACCGCGCCTCCTGGACCTGTACGCCGGACACGTCGACCCGACCGACCCGGGCACCAGCCCGCCCATCAACCCCGACCTGTCCGCGGCCTTCCGGTCCGGGCGCGGCGGCAACCGGCCCGGCGACTACCGCGGCGGCCCCGGCGCACGGCGCGGCAGGGGCCGCGGCGACCGCGGGTACCGCGGCTCTGGCGGGCGCCGCACCGGCGAGAACGGCGGCACCATCGGCACCGGCCGGCGCACCCCGCCACGGTTCATCGTCATCGACGCCCTGAACGCCGACGCCCTGCTGCCCGCCATCTACTTCGTGTTCTCCCGCGCCGGCTGCGAGGCCGCCGTCGACCAGTGCCTCAAGGCCGGGCTACGGCTGACCAGCCCCCAGGAGGAAGCGACCATCCGGTCCGTCGTCGAGGAGCGCACCGCCGCCATCCCGCCGGAGGACCTCGAGGTGCTCGGCTACTGGTCCTGGTCACAGGCCCTCGCCCGCGGCATCGCCGCCCACCACGCCGGCATGCTGCCCGTGTTCAAGGAGACCGTCGAGGACCTGTTCTCCCGCGGCCTGGTCAAGGTCGTGTTCGCCACCGAGACCCTCGCGCTCGGCATCAACATGCCCGCCCGGTCCGTCGTCCTGGACAAGCTCGTCAAGTGGGACGGCACCAGCCACGTGCCCGTCACCCCCGGCGAGTTCACCCAGCTCACCGGCCGTGCCGGCCGCCGCGGCATCGATGTCGAGGGCCACGCCGTCGTCGTCGACCACCCCGCGCTGGACCCCGTCGCGCTGGCCGGTCTCGCGTCCAAGCGCCTGTACCCGCTCAAGTCCAGCTTCCGGCCCACGTACAACATGGCCGTCAACCTCGTCGCGCAGGTCGGCCGCGACCGCGCCCGCGAGGTCCTGGAGACGTCGTTCGCGCAGTTCCAGGCCGACCGCGGCGTCGTCGGCCTCGCGAAGCAGGCCCAGTCGCACGCCGAGGCCCTCGACGGGTACGCCAAGGCCATGTCCTGCACCGAAGGCGACTTCGGCGAGTACATGGACCTGCGCCGCGCCATCAAGGACCGCGAGAAGGAGCTCTCCCGCGCCGCCTCCGGCGCCCAGCGCGCCGAGATCGTCGCCTCCCTGGAACGGCTGCGCCGCGGCGACGTCGTCGAGGTCCCCACCGGACGCAGGCGCGGGTACGTCCTCGTGCTCGACCCCGGCGAGCCCGGCGGGTTCGACGGCCCTCGCCCCACCGTCCTGACCCAGGAACGCCAGGTCAAGAAGCTGACCCTCGCCGACGCGCCCGCCGGCCTGGAGACCGTCACCACCGTCAAGATCCCCAAGGCGTTCAACCCCCGCAAGCCCGACGCCCGACGCGACCTCGTCTCCACCATGCGCAACGCCCTGGGCGCCCTCGCCGACGACGTGCCCGCCGCACACTCCACCAGCACCCCTGTCGGCCGTGCCGCACGCGGCGGCAAGGCGTCGGTCGGCCGCCGCTCCGACGCATCGACCGACGCGGAGCTCGCGCGCCTGCGCAAGACCCTCAAGGCGCACCCCTGCCACGCCTGCCCCGAGCGTGACGACCACGCCCGCTGGGCCGAACGGTGGAACAAGCTCAAGCGGGAGCACGACCAGCTCGTGCGCCGCGTCGAGGGCCGCACCGGCTCCATCGCGCGCACCTTCGACCGCACGCTCGACGTGCTGCTCACCCTCGGCTACCTCCAGCGCACCGGCGCGGGCGACGGCCAGCGCGACGCGGGCCCCGGCCGCATCCGGGTCACCGACGACGGCCGCTGGCTGCGCCGCCTCTACGCCGAGAACGACCTGCTGCTCGCCGAGTGCCTGCGCCGCGGCGTCTGGGACGGCCTCGACCCCGCCGGCCTGGCCGCCGTCGTCTCCACCGTCGTCTACCAGAGCCGACGCGACGACGCCCCCGACCCCTACATCCCCGGCGGCCCCACCGGCCGCCTCGCCGCCGTCCTCGACGACACCCAGCGTGTCTGGTCCGAGGTCGACGACCTCGAGGAGGCGCACGGCATCGAGGCGACCGGGGCGCTCGACCTCGGGCTCGTCGGCGCGATGCACCGCTGGGCGTCCGGCAAGGGCCTCGACACCGTGCTGCGCGGCTCCGACCTCGCCGCCGGCGACTTCGTGCGCTGGTGCAAGCAGGTCGTCGACGTGCTCGACCAGCTCGGCGGCGCCGCACCGTCGGACAAGCTGCGGACCACCGCACGCCGGGCACAGGACGCCGTGCTGCGGGGAGTGGTCGCGTACTCCAGCCTCTGAAACCCCCTGATATCGGCACCACGGCGACCGATCGCATACAGTTCCCATCGTGAGCCAGACCGTCCGATCCAGCACCGCTCGATCGATCCTGTACCGCAACGGAGTCATCCACTCCCCGGCAGACCCCTTCGCCCAGGCGATCCTGGTCGACGACGGCGTCGTCGCGTGGATCGGCGCCGACGACACCGCGGCGGGTCTCGCCGCGCGCGCCGACCGGGTCATCGACCTGGACGGCGCCCTGGTGACCCCCGGGTTCGTCGACGCGCACGCCCACGTGCTGGAGACCGGCCTGTCGAGCGATGCGGTGGACCTCACGCCCTCCGGCGGCGTGCACAGCCTCGCCGACGCCCTCGCCGCCCTGCACGACGGCGCCCGCCGGCTCGCGTCCGCCGACCCGTCCGGCCAGCAGGTGCTGCTCGCCTTCGGCTGGGACGAGCAGGCCTGGCCCGAGCAGCGCACCTTCACACGGCAGGAGCTCGACGACGCCTGCGGCGGCCGCCCCGTGTACGCCGCCCGCGTCGACGTGCACTCCGCCGTGGTCTCCACGTCCATGGCCGCCCGCGCCGGCATCGACCACAACCCCGCCTGGACCGGCACCGGCCTGTCCGGCTCCGGCTGGTCCGACGCACCCGCCGATACGGGCCTGGTCACCGCGGACCTGCACCACACCGTGCGCGACGTCGCCCACACGCTCTCACCCGAACGACGAACCCGCCTCTACCGCGACACCCTCGCGGCGTGGGCCGCACGCGGCATCGTGTCCGTGCACGAGATGAGCGGCGAGCACCTCGACACCCGTGCGGGCCTGGCCGAGCTGCACGCCATGACCGCCGGCGTCACGACCCCGGATGCCGTGCTGGACGACGGCGTACCCGCCCTGCCGCACCTGGCCGCCTACCGCGGCGAGCTGTGCCGCACCACCGACGACGCCAGGGCCCTGTTCGCCGAGCTGCCGTTCCTCACCGGCATCGGCGGAGACCTCAACGTGGACGGCTCGATCGGCTCCCGCACCGCCGCGCTGCGCAGCCCGTACGCCGACCTGCCCGTCGACCCGTCGTCCGGCTCCTTCACCGGCGCCCTGACCAACCCCGACGGCACCCCGTGGACCGGCAACCTGTACCTGTCCGCCGAGCAGATCGCCCACCACCTGGCCGCGGTCCAGGGCGCCCGCGGCCAGGGCGCCGGCCTGCAGGCCGCGTTCCACGTCATCGGGGACCGGGCCATGGACACCATGATGCTCGGCCTCCAGATCGCCGCCCAGCTGACCGGCGAGAGCGCCGTCCGCGCCGGGCACCACCGCATCGAGCACGCCCTGTTCGTGGACGCGACCACCCTCGCCGCCCTGCTCGTCCAGGGCGTCGGCCTGTCGGTGCAGCCGGCGTTCGACACGGCGTTCGGCGGCAGCAAGGGCGTCTACGCCTCCCGCCTCGGGGCCATGCGCGCCGGCTCCCTCATGCCGTTCGCCGACCTCGCACAGGCCGGCGTGCCGCTCGCGTTCGGATCCGACACCCCGGTCACACCCGTCGACCCCTGGCAGGGCGTGCGTGCGGCGACCAGCCACGAGGACCCCGACCAGCGCATCTCCGCCGGCGCCGCGTTCCGCGCCCACACCCGAGGCGGCTGGCGCCTCGCCGGGCTCGACCACACCGGTGCAGGGCAGCTGCGGGTCGGAGCGCCCGCGCACCTCGCCGTCTGGCGGGCCGAACGGCTCGGGGTGCAGGCGGCTCCCGGCCGGCTCAGCTCCTGGAGCGAGGAGGCCAGGGCAGGTACGCCCCTGCTCCCGGACCTCTCCCCGGACGCCGCCGAGCCGGAGTGCCTGCACACGCTCCGCGACGGCGTGGTCCTCCACGACACCTTCTGACGACCGACAGGCCGACGACCGGCGCGGTCGCCGCGGGTAGGCTGCTGGCGTGCGCCTGCCCGAGCCGTCCCGGCTCCTGTCCCTGTTCCTCGCGGTGACCGGCGGCCTCGTCCTGTGGTCCGCGTTCCCCGACGCCGGCGTCTGGCCGGCGGCGTTCGTCGCCGTGGCCGTCCTGTACTGGGCGCTCGGCCGGGACGACGCGTGGTGGAACACCCTGATGGGCCTCCTGTTCGGCCTCGCCTTCTTTCTGCCGCACCTCTGGTGGGCGCACGAGTCCACGGAGACGGCGCCCTGGATCGCCATCGCGTCCGTGGAAGCCCTGTTCCTCGCCGCGTTCGGCGGCCTGTGGACCTGGGTGCGCCGCGCGAGGTTCCTGCGGCGGCGCGGCTGGCGCCTCGCCGCGGCCTTCTCCGTGCTGTTCGTCGCCGTGGAGCAGTGGCGGGCCGAGATCCCGTTCGGCGGGTTCCCCTGGGGCCGCCTCGCGTGGGCCATGGCGGACGCCCCGACCGGGCGCGCCGCCTGGCTCGGCGGCACCGTCGCGGTGACCTTCCTGGTCGCCTTCGCCGGCGTGCTCCTCGCCCTGGCCGTCGCCGGCCTGGTCCGCGCCGTCCGCCGCCGCCCGGCACCCGCGGGCCCGGCACCCGCGGGCCCGGCACCCGCGGGTGCGGCACCTGGACGCGTGCCGCGCGGTCGCGCACCGGTGCGCGAGCTGGGCCGCGCCGTCGGCATCCTCACGCTGGGTGCGGCGGTCGTCGCCGTGCCGCTGGTGCTGCCGCTGCCCACATCCGCGAGCGCCGGTGCGGTCGAGACGCCGGAGGGTGGTGAGGTGTATGACGCGGGGAGTGATCTGGCCGAGGAGGGTGTCCTGTGGGCGGGTGCGGTGCAGGGGGACGTGGGGGAGCCGGGGCTGGGAGCGTTCGCGAACCGGGCGGAGGTGTTGAACAACCACCTGGAGGGTACGTACGCGCTGGCGGAGGACTATGCGGGTGAGCTGGACGTGGTGCTGTGGCCGGAGAACGGCAGCGACCTGGATCCGCAGACGACTCCGGAGGTCGCGCGGGGGCTGGACGAGGCTGCGGCGGCGGTGGGTGCGCCGATCCTGGTGGGGGCGCAGGAGTTCCCTGAGGCCGGTGGGCGGTACAACGTGTCGTTGTTGTGGCAGGCGGGCAGCGGGGTGATCGGGCGGTATGCGAAGCAGCATCCGGCGCCGTTCGGTGAGTACATCCCGTTGCGGCCGTTCGTGTCGTTGCTGTCGGACCAGGTGGACCGGGTGACGACGGACATGATCGCGGCGGTGAACCCGCCGTACGTCGACGTGCCGAGCCGGTTGGGTCAGGGGGACTACCGGTTGGGTGTCGCGATCTGTTTCGAGGTGGCGTACGACGAGATCGTGCGGGACGCGGTGCTGGAGGGGGCGGGGGTGCTGGTGGTCCCGACGAACAACGCGTCGTTCGGTTTCACGGCGGAGTCGACGCAGCAGCTGGCGATGTCGCGGGTGCAGGCGGTCACGACGGGTCGGGCGACGGTGCAGATCTCGACGGTGGGGGTGTCGGGGGTGATCACGCCGGACGGCACGGTGGTGCGGCGTACGGGGTTGTTCACGGCTGACGAGTTCGTGGCGAGCCTGCCGTTGCGGTCGTCGATCACGCCTGCGGTGGCGGCGGGGTACTGGCCGGGCTGGGTGGCAGGTGGTCTCGCGGTGGTGCTGCTGATGGCGGGTGTGGTGGGTGGTGCGGGTGCGCGGCGTCGCCAGGCCGGGGCACGGGCGGCTGTGGGTTCGCAGGGGTAGAGCTCGCAGGGTCTCGCAGGGTAGAGAACGACCGTCGGGTCCAGGCCTGGTGGCCTGGACCCGACGGTCGTTCTGCGGTCGTTCAGTTGTCGCAGTGGGCTGCGAGCCGTTCTGCGGTCAGGCGGAGCGGCGGAGCTTGCCGGCGCGCAGCAGCTCGAGGCGCTCGTCGAGCAGGTCCTCGAGCTCCTTGACGGTGCGGCGCTCCAGCAGCATGTCCCAGTGGGTGCGCTGGGGCTTGGTCGCCTTGGGCTCCGGCTTCTCGGCGTCGCGCAGCAGTGCCTCCTCGCCGCAGCGGCACTCCCAGATCGGGGGGACGTCCGCGTCGGTGGCGAAGGGCAGGATGATGGTGTGGCCGTTGGGGCAGTCGTAGTAGGCCTGGAACCGAGGGGCGAAGTCCACGCCCTCGTCGGACTCCATGCTCTTACTACCGATGCTCATACCGCGCAGGGACCGGTCGGGCACGATGTCCTCCAGAGGGTTGTCGGGATAGGTGGCGGAAAAAGGTCCGTAGTGCCAACGCGGGGACCCTCTGTGATGTTCCAGCCGTTCCGGCCGTCATCTTCCAGCCGTCTGATCAGGCTACGCGTCGGATGTGCGCACGCAAGCGCACTCCGGGCAAAATGGGCGCGTATGTGCCCGATCTCACGTGCGTCGCGCCTGGTAGGAGTAGTCCAGGTGGGAACAATCGACAGTAGCAGCCGGTTGACGGGAGTGTTCATGCATCTGCATGGATAGCTCGTTCAGAGCATCATCAGCACCACGATCAGGGAGCGCGGCATCATGCAGTTCGGGATCTTCAGTGTCAGCGACGTGACGACGGACCCGACCACGGGGCACACCCCGGACGACACCGAACGGGTCCGGGCGATGCTCACCATCGCGAAGCACGCGGACGAGGCGGGCCTCGACGTCTTCGCCACCGGTGAGCACCACAACCCGCCGTTCGTGGCCTCCAGCCCGACGACGATGCTCGGCTACCTGGCCGGCGTCACCAAGAACATCACCCTGTCCACCGCGACGACGCTGATCACGACCAACGACCCGGTCCGCATCGCCGAGGAGTACGCGATGCTCCAGGTGATCTCGGACGGCCGCATGGACCTCATGATGGGCCGCGGGAACACCGGCCCGGTCTACCCGTGGTTCGGGCAGGACATCCGCCAGGGCATCCCGCTCGCGATCGAGAACTACGCGCTCGTGCGCCGCCTGTGGACCGAGGACGTCGTGGACTGGGAGGGCAAGTTCCGCACCCCGCTGCAGGGCTTCACCTCCACGCCGCGGCCGCTGGACGGCGTGCCGCCCTTCGTGTGGCACGGCTCGATCCGCAGCCCGGAGATCGCCGAGCAGGCCGCCTACTACGGTGACGGATTCCTGCACAACAACATCTTCTGGCCCATGACGCACACCAAGCAGATGGTGCAGTTCTACCGGCAGCGCTTCGAGCACTACGGCCACGGCCGCGCCGACCAGGCGATCGTGGGTCTGGGCGGCCAGGCGTTCATGCGCAAGAACAGCCAGGCCGCGTGGGACGAGTTCCGCCCCTACTTCGACAACGCCCCCGTCTACGGCCACGGCCCCTCCATGGAGGACTTCACGCGGGAGACGCCGCTGACCGTCGGGTCGCCGCAGCAGGTCGTCGACCGGTACGGCTCGTTCATCGACGACGTCGGCTACTACCAGCGTCAGCTGTTCCTCATGGACCACGCGGGCCTCCCGCTCAAGACGGTCCTCGAACAGATCGACCTGCTCGCCTCCGACGTCGTGCCCGAGCTGCGCAAGATCGCCGACGCCAAGCGCCCCGCCGACGTACCGGCGAACCCGCCCACGCACGCGGAGCGCGTCGCCGCCGCCCGGGCGAAGGGCGAGACGGGCGCCACCCACGTCGGCGACGGCGGGGACGAGTACACCGGCAAGCGAGCAGAGGAGGTCCTGTCATGACGGGCACCACCACCGGCAGCAGCACCGAGGACGGCATCCAGACCGGCATCCAGACCGTCGAGGACCGCGACCGGCGCACCATCGCCGTCGTGCACGCGGGGCTGGGGCAGCCGTCGTCCACGCGGCTGCTCGCCGACCGCCTGGCCGGCGCCACGGCGACCGAGCTCACGGCCCTCGGGCACGACGTCGACGTCGAGATGATCGAGCTGCGCGACCACGGTCACGCGATCGTCGACGCCATGCTCACCGGGTTCCCCACGGGTGACCTGGCCACCGCCATCGAGACCGTCGTGCACGCCGACGCCCTCGTCGCCGTCACACCCCTGTTCACCACCACCTACTCGGGGCTGTTCAAGTCATTCGTCGACATCCTCGACAAGGAGGCCCTGACCGGGATGCCCGTGCTGCTCGGCGCCACCGGTGGCACGCCACGCCACTCCCTCGCGCTCGAGTACTCCCTGCGTCCCCTGTTCACCTACCTGCGGGCCGACGTCGTCACCACGTCCGTCTTCGCCGCCACCGACGACTGGGCGCAGTCCTCGAGCGGGCAGGACGGCACCGGCAGCTCCCTCGCGCAGCGCATCGAGCGCGCGGGCCGGTCCCTCGCCGACCTCGTGTTCGCGCGAGGCGAGCGCGACAAGCCGGCCGACCCGTTCTCGAGCACCCCGAGCTTCCTGGACATGCTCGGCGGCGAATGACGCCCCGCCCCCGGTCAGGGGCTTGCCTGCCCAGGTCAGGGCAGGGAACATAGGGGACAGCGGTCGCCGCCGGTCGCGGCCGGATCGACGGTGAGGGAGCGCGCTCATGGGGGACGGTACGAAGAGCCAGGTCTCGGACCCGGACGGTTCGGGAGCGGACCACCCCGCCGGGCACACGCACCCGAACCTCGACCCCGGGCGCGTCGCCCGCATCGTGACCGCGCTGCGGGCAGCGCACGCGGAACAAGCAGCACACACCGGACAGCCGGCGAGCGCCGCGTCCACGGACACCGCAGAGCTGCCCGACCCTCCGGCGCCGCGCCGCGCGCCCACCGGTGTCCAGCCGGTCAAGCCGCCCGTGCCGACGCTGCGGTGGGACCCGGGGTCCCGCTACCGTGCGTCGCTCCTCGCGAACGTCCCGGCGCCGCCGCCTCCCGCGCACGCTCCTGTCCCTGCGCCGCCGGACGCCGCGCCCGTGCCGCCGCCAGGGCCGGTCCCAGGGCCGGTCCCAGGGCCGGTTCCAGGGCCGCCGCCGCTGGCCGGCCGACTCTTCCGGGGGCCGGCTCGGCGCACCGGTGTGTTCGAGCGGGAGATCTGGCACCCGTCGGCCCGGTCCTCGCGGGTGCCGCGCGACGTGGGTGAGGCACTGGTCGCCGCGGTGGAGCGGTACCGCAAGGGGTCGCTCTCCACCTCGGGTCTGGTGCGCGCGATCGGCAGGGCGCACGCCGCCTGACGAATCCCCAGGTCAGCCGGGAGATCCCGGGGCGCTCCGGTGGTCGGCCGCCGGGTTTTCACATCGTGGTAAATCGTCTGCCCGCCGGGGCGTGGTTCGTCCGCGTGGGCTCTTGTCCTGGTCGTGTGCGGCGGAGGAGCATTCGGTTGCACCACGCGCTACGTCCTGTCCCTCCCTCTGCACAGGGGGAGGTGCCGAACGAGGCACCTGCGACGAGGACGAGGGAGGCGGAACGGCGATGCGACGTCGGGTGACGGTGGCCCTTGGTGTGCTCGGCCTGGTCGGGCTCCTGTGCGGCTGCACGTCCGGCACGGACGCCGCGGACGTCACCGTGCCGGAGGAGTACGGCACGGTCGAGCAGCTCGTGGCCGACGCCGACGTCGTCGCCGTGGTGCAGGCGGGGGACGCGGCCGTGGACGTCGTCGACGAGGTGCCGTACACCCGCACCGAGCTCCAGCTGCGCAAGGTGCTGCTCGGTGCCGTCGCGAAGAATGCCAGCCTCGCCGTCACCCAGGTCGGGTCGGCATCGTCGCCGCCGGGTGCCGGCCTGTCGGCCGTGCTGCTGGAGGGGCAGGAGTACGTGGTCGTCCTGCACCGTACGGAGGCGGGGGAGTTCGAGGTGGTCGGTCCCGGGGTGTGGCGGTCGGACACGCTGGGGGCGAGCCTGACGCTGCACACGGCGATGCTGACCTGTGTGCCCGCGGCGATCCCGCACGTCACGACGCCGTGGGAGCTCGAGGTGCTGCTGGGCGAGGCGGGCGACGTCCTGGGCACCAGTGTGATCGGCCGGACCTGACCCGGACGGCGGGTGCGGCCGAGGGGCCGGGGCCCGCTGCGCCAGACTGGGCGCATGACGCGCAGTCTCGTTCTCACCGCTGACGACGCCGGCACGGACCCTGACGCCGACCGTGAGATCGCCGCGCTGCTGGGCGGCTCCCCGCTGACGGCGGTCAGCGTGATCACGGCGTGCCCCGACGGGTCGGAGAACCCCGGTGCGGCGCGCGCCGTGAAGCTCGTCGCCCGGTCGGCCCCCGACGTCGCGCCCGGTGTCCACGTGGTGCTGCCCACGCCCGCACCGCCGGGCGGCTTCGACGACGTCGCGGACCGGGTCGGCGCACAGGTCGACGCCCTGGCGCGGGTCACCACCGCCGTCGGCGCGCGCCCACCCGACCGCCTGGACTCCCACGAGGGCACGCTCTACGGGCTGCGGGACCGTTCCTACCTGGCCGAGGCGATCGACGTGTGCGCACGCAGAGGCCTGGCGTTCCGGCTGCCGCGAGGGCTGGAGCTGTACGGCGACGACGACCCGGTGCTGGCGACGGCCGGCGTGCGGGCCCGGCACGCGAGCGCCGTCGCGTCCGCCGACGCGACCGGGGTGCGTCTGCCGCGGGTCATCGCCACGCACCGTGACGGGGACGCGGAGACAGCTCACTACGGCGCCCTGCGCGACCACTACCTGCGGCTGCTGGGCCGGCTGCCCGAGGGGGCGAGCGAGATCTTCCTGCACCCGGCGCCGGACACGGCGCACCTGCGTGCGGGCTCGGCCCGGTGGTGGCGCAAGCGGACGTGGGAGCTGCGGCTGCTGGGCGACCCGGTCTTCGCCCGGGAGATCGAGCGGCAGGGCATCGACCTCGTCGCCAGGTGGTGAGTAGGCTCACCGACGTGGACGCCGAGTCAGCGGCACCGGGTAGTAGATCGGGTACGGCACCGGGTAGTACATCAGGTGGGGCACCGGGCACGCGCCCGGCGGGGACGTCGCCGCTGCGCTACGGCGCGGGGATGTTCGGCACGTCGCTGCCCATCAACCTCGTCAAGGGCTCGATGCTCTACGTGTACGTGGAGCTGCTCGGCCTGGACGCCGTCGTCTACGCGACGGTGTACGCGGTGTACGGGGTACTCGACGCGCTGGACAACCCGGTGTTCGGGTACCTGTCCGACCGGACGAGGTCACGCTGGGGGCGGCGCCGGCCGTACCTGGTCACGGGGGCGCTGGTGCTGGCGGTCACGACGATCGCCCTGTTCTCCGTGCCGGGACCGGTGGCGGACTCCGCGGTGGGGCTCGCCGTGTGGTTCGCCCTCTTCGCGATCACCACGGAGATGGCCGACTCGCTCATCAACGCGAGCTACGGCGCGCTGCTTCCGGAGCTGTTCTCGCACGAGCGGCGCCGGGCGACGGCGAACGCGGTGCGGCAGGGCGCGCAGCTGATCGCGCTCGTGATCGCCCTCGCGCTGACACCGGTCCTGGCCCGGAACGTGCTGGGTACCGAGGGGTCGACGGTCGGCTACGGGCGTCTCGCGGTGATCTTCGGCGTCGTGTCGGCGGTGGTGATCCTCTGGACGGCGTTCGGGGTGCGGGAGGACCCGGCTCTCGACGCGGAGCCCAAGCCGTTGTTCTTCCGGTCGGTGGGGCAGATTCTGTCGACGTCGCACTTCTGGACGGTCGGGCTCGTCAACGCCTGCTACGGCGCTGCGATGGCGCTCGTCCTCGGCGGCTTGCAGCTGTACGTGCACCACACGCTCGGCGGCTCCGCGCTGGACGCGAGCATCCTCCAGCTGGTCGTGATCGCCGTGTCCATCGGGATGCTCGGGGTGTGGGCCGCCGTGGTGCGCCGCAAGGGAGCGGCCTGGACGTGGCGGCTCGCGCTGCCGGTCGCGGCCGTCGGGTTCGTGCCCCTGTACTTCGCGACCGACCTCGTCACGGGGATCCTCGGTGGGCTGTCGGTCGCGGTCGGGTACTCGGGGCTGCTGGCGACGAACGACGTGGTCATCGCCAGGGTGCTCGACGCGGACGCCGCACGCCACGGCACGCACCGCAGCGGCCTGTTCCTGGCGGCGTTCGGGGTGCTCGGCCGGCTCAACGGCCTGGTGACCGCCGGGGCGCTCGCGTCGCTGGCCATGTGGTTCGGCTACCGCTCGGGTGCCGACCCCGGCCCGGACCCCGGGCAGGCGTTCCGGGTGTACCTGTCCCTGTACCCGTTCGCGCTGCTCGTGATCGGCACCACCGTCTCGCGGTTCATCCACCTGCCGCCCGCGCCGCAGGAGGCTCAGGAGGCGGGTTCGCCGCACGGACCGCCGCACGGACCGGCGCAGGGCCCTGCTCAAGGCCCTGCGCCGGTCACGCGCTGATCGCGAGCAGCGTCCGGTCGGCGGCCTCCAGGCGGTACGGGCCGTGCTCGCCCGGGGCCGGGAACGTGGCCCGGGCGCCGCGCACCCGACGGCGCCGGCCCGCGACGTCCACCAGGACCGTGCCGTCGGCGTCGACCGCGACCAGGTCGTCGCCCGACCGGACCAGCACGGGCTCTCCCGTGCCGGGGAACCGGCTGATCGCGGTGCGTCCGAGGCGCACGGCGTCGAGGATCGCCTCCGGTGTGCGCTCCTCGGCAGCGACCCACGTGGTGGGTGTGCCCGGCGGGTAGCCCTGATCCGGTGTGTGGAAGTCGCTGCCGCCCAGCAGCACCGGGTGCGCCCCTTCGCTCGACGCCAGCAGGTAGGCCCACGGGCCCGTGGCCGTCAGGTCGAGGAACCACGAGATGTGCCACAGCTCGAGAAACCCGGTCCGTACCGGGTACAGCCAGCCGCAGTCGTCCTGCACCGGATGGTTCACGGAGAGCAGCCCGCCGCGCACCTCGACGTCGGACAGCCACTGCGCGGCCGGACGCCGGAAGTCGACCCAGCCGATGTCGCCGAACGCGTTGGCGTGACCCGCGTGCGTGGTCACCTCCTGACCCGGCACGAGACACAGGTCGTACGCCGCGCCGACGCCCGGCAGGTGTCGGTGGTGCGAGACGGTGTTGTGGTCCGTGACGGCGAGGAAGTCCAGGCCGCGGTCCGCCGCGGCCGCCGTGAGCCGGGCGATGCTCAGCGTCCCGTCCGAGTGCGTGGTGTGCGCGTGCAGGTCACCCGCGTACCAGGTCAGCCCGTCGGGTGCGGGCAGGTCCCGGCCGAGCCGGGTCCGGCCCCGGGTGCCCGACGGCGGCGGGGGAGCGGGCGGCTCGTCCTCGACCGCGCCGGCGTCGACCCCCGTGGCGATCGTGACCGTGACGTCGACGGGCTCGGCGGGCATCCCGTGCAGGCCGAGGACCACCGCCCACCGGCCCGGGACCAGCTCGCCGGGCTCGTACCCCGGGGTCGCGGCGGCCGGCGTGATCGCGAAGCGGGACCGCGCGCCGCCCGACCACCCGCGCCAGCGTTCCGGGTCACGGCAGCCCAGGTCGATGACGGCGGCGTCACGGTCGTACGCGAGAGTCACCTCCAGGGCCGGTGCCCCGGCGGGCGGCAGCTCGAACGGCACCTCCAGGTACCGGTTCTCGATCTGGTCCTCGAGCGACAGGCGCAGGCGGCGCTGCTGGCGGGTCACTCGGTGCGTCCCTGAGCCTCGGGTTCCGACCGGCCGGACGCCGACACCGCGGCCGCAAGCGCCTCCCGCAGCCCGGCCGCCGTGCCCTCGGCCTGCGCCTGCGCGGCCAGCGCAGCCACGCGCGCCCGGTCGGCCTCGGTCGCCTGCGCCCGGGCCGACTCCAGGCCGTCACGCAGTGCCTGCAGCTCGCCCTCGAACCGGGCGACCGACGCTTGTGCGGCCGACCGGGCCGCCTCGGCGTCGGCGCGATCCCGGTGAGCCTGAGCGGCGTCGTCCCGCGCGGCCTCGAGCGCCCCGCGCACGTCTGCCAGCGACTCCCGCAGCCCGAGGGCGGCGCCCTCCGCCTGCGCGCGGGCCGCCTCCGCGTCGGCCCGGGCGCGCTCGGCCGCCGCCGTGGCGGCCCGCTCCTGGGCGAGCTCGTCCCGTACGGTCTCCAGGGCCTGCCGTGCCGCGGTGAGCTCGCTCTCCAGCCGGCTCGCGACCGCCGTCGCCTCCGCACGTTCCTTCTCCGTCGCCGCCCGCTCCTCCTCCGCGGACCGGGCGTGCTCGCGAGCCTGTTCCAGCACCGCGCGGAACTGGGCCAGCTCGGCGTCCGCCTCGTCCACCCGTGCCGCCAGGGCGTCCGCCTCGCCGACGACGGCGGTGAGCGCCTCGTCCTGTGCCGCGGCAGCGGCCTCGTGCTCGGACCGGGCGACCTGGACGGCCGCACCCCACAGGGCGTCCACGCCGCGGTCCACGAGCGCGGTGACCGCGGGCGGGAGGTCGGGCAACGACTGCCGGGCCTCGTCCTCCGCCGCCTTCGCGTCACGCCACTCCCGCAGGTACCTGGTGGCCGCTGCGTTGGAGCAGCCTGCCCGCTCGCGCACGTTCGTCACCGTCACGGGCGTGCCCTCGGCCGTCAGGTCCTCGGCCGCCTGGAAGACCCGTTCCTTGTCCCGCACGTCGTTCCCCGATCAGTTCGTCGTCCAGTTCCGTCACCACGCGTAGTAGTACGAGTAGTGCCACGATCCTACTCCTACTCTGGTCTCCACACACTACGCACCCGCTTTCCTGAAGCGGGTGCGCACTATGACAAGAAATGGCGTACTTGCAGCGTTCAGGGGTCGTCGGAGACGCCTGTGAATCGCTCCGGAGAGCACATGGTGAGCAGCGCAGACCTCAGTACACCGAGGTTGAGTAACCCCCGCGCGATGGTTGGCGCTAAGCCTGGTCAGGGGGTTCGGGTGGCGGGCGGTGACGCCCGTGCGGGCATTGACCGCAGATGAGCAGGGATTATCTGCGGTCAGGTCGGCGGCGACCTGCATGGACGTCCCTGCGCGACGCGGGTTACTCGACATGGTTATCTGCGATAGCGGTGGGAGGCGTCTGTGGGCACTGTTCACCGGCTCGACGTCGGGGTGCCCGCCCCGGACATCACACGTGCGGCAGAGGCGTTCCTCGCCGAGGTCGACAACCCGAACACGACCCGCGCCTACCGCACCGTGCTGGACGCGCTGGCTCGCCGGTTCGGTCCCCGCAGGCCGCTGACGGTCCTCGAGGGCGAGGAAGCCGCGGACCGAGTCAGTGAGTGGTTTACCGGCTCGTGGGGCACGGCGTTGCCGGCGACGTTCAACGCGCGGCTCAGCGGGCTGTCGGCGGCGATGGCCTGGTGGCGCGATCAGGGGTGGCTGACCGGCGACCCCCTGCGCCGTATCCGGCACCGGCCCCGCACGCCCGACCGCACCCGGGCGTTGGACCGCGCAGAGGTAGAGCGGCTGCTCTCCGCCGATGGCCTGAACCTGCGCGAGCGGACGTTGTGGCGGCTGCTGCACGAGTCGGCCGCCCGCGCGAACGAGGTGCTCGCGCTGGACGTCGAGGAGCTCGACCTGCGCAACCGGCGGGCACGGGTACGACGCAAGGGCGGCGCCGCCGACGTCATCACCTGGCGCACCGCCACCGCCCGCCTGCTGCCCCGGCTGCTGTCCGGACGTACCACGGGCCCGGTGTTCACCACCGGCCGGCGCGCGAGGGTCGAGCTGGCGGCGGCCGATGTCGACGCCCACACCGGGCGTGCGCGGTTGTCCTACCGGCGCGCCGCGGAGCTGTTCAGCGAGCACGCCGGCGGGGCCACGCTGCACCAGTTGCGGCACTCGGCGCTGACCCACGCCGCCGAGGACGGCGCGAACACCTCGACCCTGCTGGCCTACTCCGGACACACCTCGGTGGCGTCCCTGGCCCGGTACACCCGTGTCTCACCCGAGAGCCTTGCGCGCTGGCAGACAGCCCGCGACCCTGCCGCGCAGCGACGCTGAGTCCTGGCCAGAGCCCCCCGGGATCGGGGTGACTACGGCCTCCAGCACGCGACACGGCCCCTTCCTCCGCGTGGGAGGAAGGGGCCGGTGGGCGGTGCTCTCGGGTGTCGCTACGGGGTGCGCAGCTCGACCCGGATGACCGTCTGCGGGACGGAGCTGTAGGTCACCACGGTGTTGCGACCCACCCAGCCTCCGGTCACCCCATTGCTGGGCGTGGTACGGCCCTCCCAGCTGTTGGTGTCGAAGCCGAGCCTGTTGGCCCACGATCCGTTGTTGATCCCGGCGTTGTAGAAGCCGTAGTTGGCGTAGGGCGTCGAGATGGGCAGCAGGCAAAGGTCGCTGGCCTGGCAGGGAGAGCGCACCGCCTGGGTGCCGGCGCCGTCCTCGTACCCCTGGCGCACCTCGGTGAACTTTCCCGTGTCGACGTCCTGGACGAGCGCCTTGGGGGCGTCGGACAGGATGAACGCCTCCATTTCGGCCGACGACGTCACCGGAGCATCGGTGACTACGCCGTCCACCACATGGGTTCCGTCGTTGGGCTCGGCCGCCAAGACCTGGCCGGTCGCGGCGTCCATCAGGACCTGCGCGTTGCCCGCGCCTGCCAGAGCCTGCGCGTCCTCACGGGGCTGGATCGTGGACAGCTCGTCCAGGACCAGTCGCTGCGGGTCGGCGGCGTTGGACGACGGGGCGGTGAACACTCCTGGTACGGGGTCGCTGGTTGCGTGAGCCGTGGCTGGTGCCGCGACGAGCGCGGCGGCCAGGACGACGGATCCGATTCGTTGCCGAAGGTGCACTGGGTTTCCTCCAAGCAGAACTATCCCCGGCCAGGGTGTGCGGGGGACTAGTGGCCTCAGGCTATGGTCTCGGCTCGCTGATGCGCCGGGACGACACTCCAAGTCCAGAACGGGGTTTTTCGCCATGCGGTGCAGCCCCTGTCTCGCGAGCACCTCGTTCGCCCTCGCCGTCGTCGCCGACGTGGCGCAGGGGGCGCAGGCCGGCCGGGGTGGGGTCGGTGAAGCTGTAGCGGCCCTGGAAGTTCAGGTGGGCGTACCCGAGCGGGGTGAGGCGGGCGACGTCGGCGGCCTCGACGGCGTGGCCGTCGGCGCGCAGCTGGTCCAGGGCGGCGTCGATGTAGCGGGTGTTCCACAGCACGACGGCGTTCAGGACCAGGCCGAGTGCGCCGAGCTGGTCCTCGTGGCCCTCGCGGTAGGTCTTGCGCATCTCCCCGCGCTGTCCGTGGTAGATCCGGCGGGCCAGGGCGTGGCGGGACTCGCTCATGTTCTGCTGGCGGCGGATGCCCCGCCGGTAGCCGGTCTCGACGGGGTCGACCAGGGCCAGCACGCGCAGCAGGTCGTAGGCGCGCACGCCGCCGTCGACGAGGGTCGCAGCCACGCGCACCATGTCTGGCCAGTGCTCGGTGATCCGGGCCAGGTTCACGCGGTGGCGGGCGATCGGGTTCAGCGCGCCGTAGTCGCCGGTGGCCTCGCCGGGCCCGGTTGCGCGCCACAGCCGCTGGTCTCCGATCCCGGCGATGTTCGGGGTGAACCGGTAGCCCAGGATGCGGAAGAGGCCGAAGACGATGTCGGAGTAGGAAGCGGTGTCGGTGATGACGTGCTCGATCTTGGGTCCGCCGTCGACACCGAGCACGGTGTCCAGGATGTAGAGGCTGTCGCGCACGGTGCCGGGCACAGTGACAGCGCCGATCCCGGCGAACTGGTCGTTGATCGCGTTCAGCCAGGTCAGGCCCTTCTTCATGCCGAAGTATTTCGGGTTCGGCGCGGCGTTCAGGGTCACCACGGGCACGGTGAACCGCATCCCGTCGACCGAGGCGACCAGACCCCCGCCCCAAGCCGTGGCGACCTGGCTGCCGGCCTGGGCGTCAATGAGGCGCCCGGCGGCGGCCGTGAACGTCTCGGCACGCAGGTAGTTCTGTGCGACGTGGGAGAGCCGGTCGTACGTCAGGGCGGGCACCGACCCGCTGGCCACGGGCCGGAAACCGACGTTGCAGGACTCCGCGACCAGGACCGCGGTGAGGGACACGGCCAGGTCCGCCAGGCGGGTGGCCCGGCCCGCAGTGTGGGTGAACTCCTCCAGGAACCCGGTCCAGGAGTGGACCTCCAGCAGCACGTCGGGCAGGTCCACGTGCGGCAGCATCCCTGCCACGGTCGCGCGCAGGTCCTTCAGGGAGTCGGGCTCGGGCTCGCGTTCGAGCCGGTCCACGTCCAGGCGCATGCGCCCCCGGTTGTCGGCCTCGAGCCGCCCCCCCCCGGCGTCCGGGCCGGCCGCCGCGATGCGGTCGGCGAGCTGGCGCCAGGCCGCGTCCAGCGTGCCGACGAGCTCGGCCAGGTGCGCCTGCACGGGTCCGTCGAGCTGGAGAGAAGCGGTGATCTCGCTCTTACGGGCCGCCCACCGGTCGCCGTCGAGCAGCTGCGCGCGCGGGTCGGCCCACCGGACCGAGCAGGTCGCGAACACGTCGCGCCGGCGCAGCGCCCGGTGGAAGTGCTCCAGCACGCACAGCACGTACGCGTCCCGGTCGGCCGCGCCGTCGGGCAGGTCCGGGTTCGCGAACACCGCGCGCTGCCAGGCCGGGTTCACCAGGCCCGCCGCGACGTCGTCGGCCGACAGCGGCCTGATCGCCGGGCGACGGCGGGCCAGGTCCGGCAGCCGGCGCACCTCGGCCAGGAGCCCCTCGGCGGCCGGGGTCGCGTCCAGCGGCAGCACCTCGGACAGCAGCTCCAGGAACGGGCGAACCACCCGGTACTTGTCGGTCAGGAGCCGGCGCAGCTGGGACTCGCCGACGTTGTCGTCCGGGACCATGTCGGAAACGGCGTCGGCCGCGCCGATGACCTCCTGACGGGGCGCGACCTGCTCGATCGCGGCCCACGCCTGGTCCACGTCCACGCTCCCGGCCTCCTGCGCGGCCGTCAGGACCGCGACGAATGCCTTGGTCACCCCGGCGAGCGTCGCCGAGGCCCGCTCCAGGTGCGGCATCGACTCCAGCCGGTGTGCCTCCGCTTCCCGGCGGGCCCGGGCGATCAGCCGGGTCGCCATCAGCGCGTGGAACAGGTCCAGCGCGTCGTCGACCGCGACGGCCTCCAGGTGCCGGGCCGCGGCCACCAGCGTGGCGGTGCGGTGCGGCTCGCCCATCTTCGCGATGTCGGCGGCCTTGGCCTTGATCCCGATGACCGAGCGCGACGCCGCGACCGTCGCCGAGATCGCGCACGCCGTCGGCTACTCGGACCCGTTCGCGTTCAGTGCCGCGTTCAAGCGGACCCGGGGTGTCAGCCCGAGCTCCTGGGCCGTGCGCCGGGCCCTCATGCCTGCCGGACGTCCCTGACGAACACCAGGCCGTCGTGGTCGGCCAGGTGCGCCGGGTCGAGCGGGGCGTACCCGAACCACGGCGACACACGAGCAGCGGGTAGCGCGTCCGCGAGCGCTGCGGCGAGGCGACGCGGGTCGACGACGCGGTCGTCGCCCAGTGCGTACAGGAGTCCCTCGACCGTGTCCGACGGCGGGGCGCCCACGCCGTGCTGCTCGATGGTGCCGAGGGCGGTGGCCAGGACGGCGTAGTCCTGACCCAGGTGCGAGCTCACGAGCGCTCCCGCGCCCCACCACTCGAGGCGGGGGTGGCCCCACATGCTCATGGTGCTGCGGCCACGCTGCAGATGGCCGTTGTGGGCGTACGCGAGCGTGGGGCCGCGCCGGGTGACGGCGAGGAGGTTGGCGGCGATCATCGCGTCGCGCACGCCGAGCAGCCAGGTCATGCGTGCGGGCGAGGTGTCGGCCAGCCAGAAGTGGTAGCGCAGCAGGCCGGTCGCGGTGCGCCCGTACAGGCGGGCGCGGTCCCAGTCCTCGGGTGAGGACGTGGCGACGAGGTGGGGCGCCTGGGTGCTGAGCAGCGTCTCCAGGTCGTCGGCGACGAGGCGAAGCTCGCGTGCCTCGGCCGACTGTCCCGTGGCGCCGGCGGGGTCCATCATCGCGGCCGGCTCGGTCCAGGGGGCGTCAGGTCCGATCAGGGTGTCGAGCACGTCGGCGGTGACGGGCAGCAGGCCGGCGTCGACCCGGTCCGCGAGATAGCCGTGCAGGGCGGTCAGGACCTGCCGTGGGCTCGCCGCACCGGAGATCTCCAGCGGGCCGTCGACTCCGGCGAAGCGGACCTGGTCGGTCGCGGGCCGGCCCTCGTTGTGCGCGCGCATCCAGCGGACGAGCTCCCTGTTGCCCTCGAGGGCGCCCCACTCGTGGCTGAACCCGCGGTCCATGACGTCGTCGAGGTCGCCCTCGCCGGTGGTGACGTGGTCGTCGACGAGCAGGCCCCTCAGGCAGTCGCTCTCGAGGGCGATCGTGCGGTAGCCCTCCTGTTCGACGAGGTGGCGGAAGAGCTCGTTGCGCCGGGCCAGGAGTGTGTTCTCCCCGTGGGTGGGCTCGCCGAGCGCGAGGAGCCGTGGCCGGGCCGGGAGCAGGCGCAGGACGGCGGCCGGGTCGAAGGGTGCGGTGGTCTCCTTGAGGTCTGTCGTCATTCCTTCAACGGTATCGTTGAAGAAACGGTTGAGACCTTGGTGGCGATCGTGGTGGGAGCATGCGGCTGAACCCTCAAAGCACGGTGCGGCTGCGGCCGGTGGATCTGGCGCGGGAGCACGGCTTGTCCACCCAGGCGGTCCGGAACTACGAGGATGCCGGCATCCTGCCCGCGGCCGAGCGCACGGCGCACGGGTACCGCGTCTACGGTGCCCTGCACGCGCTGGCGCTGCGCGCGTTCGTCGCCCTGGTGCCCGGTCACGGTCACCGGACGGCCGCGGCGATCCTGCGGGCCGCCAACGAGGCCGGCGCCGCCGACGGTGCGCGGGCGTACGGCGAGGTGTTCCGGCTCCTCGACGAGAGCCATGCGGAGCTGCTCGAGGACCGCAGCACGCTCGAGGCGGTTCGGGCGGCCCTGGGCGGCCTGGTGCCCGAGGCGGACGCCGCTGGGCCCGCAGCACCCGCGGGACAGCACGGACGGCCAGTACCGAACGAGACGTTCATCGGACCGTTGGCGGCGCAGCTCCGCCTTCGCCCGGCGACCCTGCGTGCCTGGGAGCACGCGGGGCTGGTGCGTCCGCGCCGGGACCCGCTGACCGGCTACCGCCGCTACGACGCGGCCGACGTGCGGGACGCCAAGCTGGTCCATCAGCTCCGGCGGGGCGGCTTTCTGCTGGAGCAGATAGCGCCGTTGATCGCTCAGGTGCGGGCGGCGGGCGGGCTGGAGCCGCTGGAGTCCCTGCTGAGCGCCTGGGACGAGCGGCTGTCCGACCGGGGGCTGGCGATGCTGGCCGGGGCCGCGGCCCTGGACGCCTATCTCAAGGCTGCGCGGACCGCAGCCGCGCCGCCTGCTTGATCAGGTGGGTGCGTTCCGCCGAGCTCGTGGCCCGGTCGGCGGCGGCCGTGTAGTGCCGGACGGCCCGGTCGACGTCGTCGGCGCGCTCGTACAGGTGAGCGGCCACGGCGTCCCACCGGGTCAGGCCGGGGTCGATCTCGCCGAGCACGGCGAGCCCTGCCCGGGGCCCGTCGACCTGTCCCACCGCGACCGCGCGGTTGAGCGCGACGACGGGGCTGTCCGTGAGCCGGGCCAGCTCGTCGTACCACTGGAGGATCTGGGGCCAGTCCGTCTCGCCGGCCACGGGGGCGTCGTCGTGCAGGGCGGCGATCGCCGCCTGTGCCTGGTACTGGCCGAGCCGGTCCTGTGCCAGGGCGGCCTGCAGCACGTCGACGCCCTCGGTGATCATCGCGGTGTCCCACCGTGACCGGTCCTGCTGGTCGAGGGGCACGAGCTCGCCCGAGGCCGTGTACCGGGCATCCCTGCGAGCGTGGTGCAGCAGCATCAGGGCAAGCAGGCCGGCGATCTCCGGGTCGGCCGGTGCCTGGCCGTTCGCCGCGTCCGCGGCGGTGGCGGCCGCGAGCTGGCGGGTCAGCCGGATGGCCTCCGCCGCGAGGGAGATCTCGCCGGTGAAGCCCTCGTTGAAGATCAGGTACAGCACGTGCAGGACCGCGCGCACGTCGCCGGGCGTGTCGAACCGCCGGCCCGCGATCGTGCGCTTGGCCCGGGAGATCCGCTGGGCCATGGTGGCCTCGGGAACCAGGAACGCGCGCGCGATCTGCGCGGTGGTGAGCCCGCCGACGGCGCGCAGCGTCAGGGCGACGGCCGACGCGGGGCTCAGCGCGGGGTGGCAGCAGCGGCTCAGCAGGAGCAGCGTGTCGTCCGACTGCTCGACGGGCCCGGGCGCGGGCTCGTCGTGCACCCGTTCCTCCCGCCGTCGCCGGGCGGCCTCGGCGCGCTGCGCGTCGATCAGCTTGCGGCCGGCGACGCGCAGGAGCCACCCCTTCGGGTCGTCCGGCGGGTCGTCGGGCCAGTGCCGCACGGCCTCGACGAGGGCCTCCTGCACGGCGTCCTCGGCCGTCGCGAAGTCTGCTCCGCGACGGACGAGGACGCCCAGGGCCTGCGGCGCGATCGTCCGCATCAGGTTCTCCACCCGGTCCCGGTCCATGCCGTCTCCCGACTACTCCGCCGTGGCCTGGAGCTCGGCGAAGAACGGGCGCACCTCGAGCCACTCGTAGATCGGGCGCCCGCCCTGGCCCGGTGCCGCGGAGAGCTCGGCGGCGGCCTCGTACGCTCGCTCCTGGGAGTCGACGTCGATGATCATGAAACCCGCGATGAGGTCCTTCGTCTCCGCGAACGGCCCGTCCGTGACCGGTGGCCGGCCCTCGCCGTCGTACCGCACGAACGTGCCCTCCGGCAGGAGCGCACCCTCGCTGACGAACTCACCGCTCTCCGTCAGCTTCTCGGCGAACCGGCGCATGTAGTCGATGTGCGCCGTGATCTCGTCGGGCGTCCACTGGTCCATCATCGCCTCGGTGCCGGGCACCGGCTTGGGGCCGCTGTGGCGGTAGTGCTTCAGCAGCAGGTACTTCGCCATGGTTGTCTCCCTGGGTCAGGGGCCCGAACAAGGCCCCGGGTCATGGACGCGGTGCGCGCCCTCGACCCTAGGACGGAGCCGGTCCCACCTTCTCGACATCAGGATCGACGATCCGCCGAAGAAATATCGGACGAGGGGCGCGACGGCCGGTCAGCCCGCCGCGGTCCGTGCGGCGCCGATCGGGACGACCTGCCCTTGCGCGCCCGCCGGCACGACGGCAGACGCCTGGAACGCGGCACTCATCGTGTCGCCCAGGGCATCGAGATCGTCCTCGAACAGACCCGCGTACGTCGCCAGGGTGAGTACCGGCGACTCGTGCCCCAGCATGCGCTGCACCGCCTTGACCGTGGCCCCGCCCGAGATCGCGAGCGACGCGGCCGTGTGCCGCAGGTCGTGCAGGGTGAGCGTGGCGAAGTCCTCGGCGCCCGGGCCGAGGGTGGTCCCCGACAGCGCGGTGAGCAGGCGTGTGCGGCTGACCTTCTCGCCCCGCGTCAGCGACTCCCTGCGCGCACGGTCCGCCTCGGTCACCAGCGACCAGGTCGCCGGGTCGCAGACACCCGTCGGGTCGAGGCCGCCGTCGTCCTGGACGCGGCGGACCGCGGCGACCACACCGTCGTCGTACAGCCCGGAGGGGCGCAGGCCCAGCGCCTCGCACAGCGTGCGGACGGCGCGGCCGGCCGCGAGGACCGCCGGCCGGAACGCCGACCGGTCGAAGCTCTCCCGGCGCAGGGGGCCGCCGCGGGTACCGGTGAACAGCAGGTCGGCGGCCGCCCGGCCGGCAGCCTGGTCGGCCACCGCCGCCACGAGGGTCCCCGGCAGGGGGACCTCGCGCCGGGCATGGGTCTTGGTGTCGCCGAGCAGCAGCGTGCCGTCGTCGAGCCGCGTGTACGCCTTGGTGACGCGCACCCGGCGGCGCAGGGGGTCGACGTCGGCGACGGTCAGCGCGCTGACCTCCCCCCAGCGCAGCCCGGTCAGCGCCGTCAGCAGGACGAGCGTGCGCGCCTGCGCGGACGCGGTCGCGTCCGCGACACGACGCAGCTGCTCGTGGGACAGGTAGCGGTGCGGCTTCGTCTTCGGCGCCCGCGGCAGCGCCGGTACCTTGCCCGACGGCGTCCGCGCCGGGTTGGTGCGCAGGCGCCGCGCGTCGACCGCGGCGTCGAGCAGCGCGACCAGGAGACGTGCCGCGTCCCTGCGCCGCGCGGGGGAGGCGGTCGCACCGGTCGTGGGGGACGCCATGGTCGCCGCCCAGCGGGCCACGTCCTCGTGGGTGACCTGCCGCAGCGGCCGGTCGCCGAACGTCGGTGCGACCAGGGAACGGAACCGCTCGTGCTCCGCCTCGATGGTGCGCGGCGCGCGGTCGACGCGTGCCTCCTGCCAGATCGCGAACCACTCGGCGACGGTGACCCTGCCCGAGGCCGGATCGACCCACTCGGCGTGCTTGCCCGCCTCCTCCTGACGCCGGGCCTCCGCGAGCGCCTCCCGCCGGGCGGTGAAGCGGCGGGTGCTGCGCAGGCGTCCGTCGACACGGAACCGCCCGATGTAGCCGGTGCGGCCGTCGGAGTCGGTGCGCTGCTCTGTGTACGCCACGTGGTGAGGGTATCGGGCCTGATGGCGGCACCCGGTAGTTTGGAACCATGCGCGTACTCGTCTCCGGTGGTACCGGTTATATCGGTTCACACACCGTCCTCGCCCTGGTAGCCGCTGGTCACGATGTCGTGGTGGTCGACGACTTCTCCAACTCGAAGCCCTCGGTGCAGGGCCGCCTGGAGGCGCTCGCCGGCCGGGCGGTCCCGATCCACGCGTTCGACCTGACCGATGTCGACAAGACGGAGGCGCTGTTCGCGCACGAGCAGATCGACGCGGTGATCCACTTCGCGGGGTTCAAGGCGGTGGGGGAGTCGGTGACGAAGCCGCTGGAGTACTACCGGAACAACCTGGACTCCACGTTCGCGCTCGCCACGTCGATGCAGAAGTACGGGGTGACGAGGCTGGTGTTCTCGTCGTCGGCCACCGTGTACGGCGAGAAGGCTCCGGTGCCGTACCGGGAGGACTACGAGCACCTGTCCTCGTCGTCGCCGTACGGACAGACCAAGGTGATGATCGAGCGGGTCCTGTCGGACATCGCGCAGATCTCCGAGGGCTGGAAGGTCGCGCTGCTGCGGTACTTCAACCCGGTGGGCGCGCACGAGAGCGGCGACATCGGCGAGGACCCGCAGGGCATCCCGAACAACCTGATGCCGTTCATCGCGCAGGTCGCGGTGGGGCGCCGCGACAAGCTGACGGTGTTCGGGAACGACTACCCGACGGCGGACGGCACGGCCGAGCGGGACTACCTGCACGTCTCGGACCTCGCTGCGGGGCACGTGGCGGCGCTGGAGCACCTGGACGACATGGCCGAGCCCGCGCGGGCGTTCAACCTGGGCACGGGTACGGGCACGTCGGTGCTCGAGCTGCTGAAGGCGTTCGAGCGGGCGGTGGGCCGTGAGCTGCCGTACGAGTTCGGGCCGCGCCGGGCCGGGGACCTGCCCGCGTTCTGGGCCGACCCGACCCGTGCGAACACGGAGCTGGGCTGGCGGGCGACCCGGACGATCGACGACATGTGCGCCGACACGTGGCGGTGGCAGTCCAAGAACCCGGAGGGGTTCCCGGACGCCTGACGCCGCGGCGCCGGCCGTGCGGTCCGCGCCGCCCGTCAGACGACGGGGTTGCCGATGGGCGG
This sequence comes from Promicromonospora xylanilytica, assembly GCF_054782895.1. Lineage (NCBI taxonomy): Bacteria > Bacillati > Actinomycetota > Actinomycetes > Micrococcales > Promicromonosporaceae > Promicromonospora > Promicromonospora xylanilytica. The sequence continues at coordinate 78,340 of NZ_BAAGRP010000012.1, read as the reverse complement.
GGTCTCCAGCCGGTCGAACTCGAGCTGGGGGACCCCGTCGTCGGGGTCCTGCTCGGGGTCCCTGCGGTGCGCGGGACGGTGCTGCCGCAGGACGGGCTGGGTACCCGCGCCGCGCGGGCGGGGGTCGGAGCGGGGGGCGGGCTGCTGGGCCGGCCGGGGTGCCTCGGGCACGCTCTGGTCGTGCAGTGCCCCGCCGGGTGTCGGCTGGTCCCGCTCGGCCGGCCGAGGGGTGCGGTCGACGGGTGCGGCGTGCGCCTCCTCGAAGGCCCGCACGATCGACCAGGGCAGCCGGATGTAGCCCTCGACGTCGAAGCCGTTGGCGATGGCCCAGGCGCGCATCTGCGCGGGGGTGGCGGCATTGCGGCCGTCGGTCGGCTTCTTGGTCCCGGTCTCGTCGTCGAGCTTGGGGAACTCGACGGGCGTCGCCTCGACGATCGGCTCGATCACCGCGTCCCGAGGGCAGCCGAGCGTGTCGGCGACGCGCCACAGCTCCTGGCGGGCCTCCAGGTGATAGCGGTCGGCCTCGATCGCCTGGTGCACGAGCGCGTCGAAGAACCGTCGACGGACGTCGGACGCCCCCTCGGGCGTGAGCCGGTAGAGCGGCTCGGCGTCGGCGAGCCCGCCTGCCGTGTCGGGCGTCAGCCGCCCGTCGTGCAGCGTCTCCGCGATGAGCGCGAGGTATCCGTGGGTGTGCACGTCCGCGACGACGGCGATGGCGTCGGCGAGCGGCTGTCCCGCGAGGGTCGTGAGGATGCCGGGGCCGCGGCGACCTGGCCAGGGGCGGGGTGGGTCGGCCGCCCGGCTGGGCGCCTCGGGCCAGGGGTAGACCCACGCCCGCAGGGTGACCTGCAGGAGCTCGGGCAGGTCCGGCACCCCGCCGCCGCTCTGCACGAACCGGGACAGCAGGCCGGCGACGGCGCGCGCCTCGTTGACCGGGCTGGAGTTCGGGGGGATGCCTCCGCCCTCGAACGGGACCCCTGCGGCGGTGCAGCAGTCCGACAACCGGCGGTGGACCAGGTTGGGCAGGTAGTGGTAGCTCGCGTCGATGGTCGTCAGCTGGGCGAACGCGGGCAGCTGCCATCCGAGGTGGGCCAGCTCCGCCCGCAGCACCTCGATACCGAGGCGGCCGTTGTGCGTCACGATCGCCATCTGCGACAGCCGCTGGCGGAGGGTCGCGGCGACGTCGGCGAGCGCTATCCACGCGCCGTCCGGGTGCAGCACCGCCGACCACTCGTCGACGATCCCGCCCCGCTCGTCGACCCGCACCACCGCGATCTCCCGCAGGCGCGTCCTCGCCACCTGGATGCCGGTGATACGCGTCGACACCGCTGCGTACGCGGGCTTGCCTACGCGTTCGTCCCTCGCCATGCGCGTCCTTTCTCGACAGCCGTGCCGCCGGTGGCGCTACGACGCGCCACAGGGTGCCATCAGCGCGGGAGTCCTGAAAGTGGAGATAGTACGAATATGTCGGATTCTGTGAAAATCACTACCGGGGATAGCGGACCGCCCCCCGATTATTAACACTTGTCGTGGGTGTTTGGCCACCGTCTGAGGCAGGTCAAAAGGGGAGGTCATGGTGCTGTCGAAGCTCTCGGTCATGGACTGGCGCGCGGTCGCGGCGCTCGGGTTCGGTCTGCCGTACGTGGCGCTGGTGCTCTGGGGGGACCGGTTCGGATGGCTCGCTCCATCCGCTTCCGGTGCCCTGACCAGCCCGATCACCCTGGTGACACTGGGTTGTCTGCTGGCAGGAGCAGGCCTTGCACTAGCGCCGGTGCTACAGGACGGAACCTACCCGGTCCTGAACATCCTTGTCGCCGCGGCGATGCTCCTGGCCTTCGGCTGGGCGGTCCTGTCACTGGCCCAGGCAAAGTACGGCTGCGATCCGCTGAACGTGCTGCCGGGCTGCGGGTGATCTTTTGAGAATGTGGCGGTGTGCCCTCCGCGGCGGATTTTCTCCTGCCGGTTCCGGCGCCTTCGGGACACAATGCGAGCGTGTTCCGACGCCCCGCCAACCACCGTGTCTCGAGCCGTGAGCTCGTCGCCCTCGGCACCGCCAGCCAGGTCCCCACGCGCACCCGCAACCACAACGGCTACGCGTTGTTCTGGGACGACGAGGTCATCCTGTTCGACCCTGGCGAGGGAACCCAGCGCCAGATGCTGCACGCCGGCATCTCCGCGACGGCCCTGACCCGCATCGCGATCACGCACCTGCACGGCGACCACAGCCTCGGCCTGGCGGGCGTCGTGCAGCGGATCAGCCTCGACGGCGTGCCGCAGACGGTCCCGATCACGTTCCCCGCCTCGGGCCGCCGGTGGGTCGAGGCGCTGTGCGACTCGACCGCGTACTACCACCAGGAACACCTCGCGCTGCAGGGCCTCTCGCACGACGGCGTCATACCGCGCGTCCCCGGCGAGCTGCACGGACCCACGACGCTGCGGGCAGCCCGGCTCGACCACTCCCTCGAGGCGTACGGGTACCGGCTCGACGAGCCGGACGGGAGGCGCATGGACCCCGACCGGCTGACGGCGGCGGGCATCAGCGGCCCCGACGTCGGCCGGCTGGTCCGGGACGGCGTGCTACGGACCCCGCACGGCACGGTCCAGGTGGAGGAGGTCAGTGACCCCCGCCCCGGGCAGTCGTTCGCGTTCGTCATGGACACCCGGATGTGCGACGCGGTATGGAGCCTCGCCGACGGCGTCGACCTGCTCGTCATCGAGTCCACGTTCCTGGACCGCGACCGGGACCTCGCACACGCCCACGGCCACCTCACCGCCCTGCAGGCGGCCACGGTGGCCGCCCGCAGCGGTGTGCGCAGCCTGGTGCTGACCCACTTCTCCCAGCGGTACACCGACCCGGCGGAGTTCGAGCAGGAGGCACGCACGGTGTTCGACGGCGACCTCACCGTGGCGGCCGACCTGGACCGGGTGCCGGTGCCGCGGAGGCGGTAGCGCAGCGGCTGCCAGCGCCTTCGCACGTGTCCAGGGGCAGTTCTCCCCGTTGACCAGGCACGGAGGCCGAACCACGATGCCGTCCATGAGCAATCCGGTGAACCTCCGGGCCTGGGACGGAGCCATCAACCTCCACGACCTGGGCGGCCTCCCGCTCGACGACGGAGGCAGCACGGTGCCCGGACGCGTCTGGCGCTCCGGCGCACCCGAGACCATGACGCCCACCGGCTGGGCGGAGGCCCTCGAAGCGGGGCTCACCACCGTCGTCGACCTGCGCAACCCCGCGGAGATCAAGCAGGCCCGGGACCGCATGCCCGACGGCGCACGGCCCGGCGACGTCGTCACCCGCAACAGGCCCACCGAGGATCCCGGCGACCCGCACTTCCTGGAGACCTGCGGGCCGTGGCTCGACCACCCACGCTCCTACGCACCCAACGCCGCGATGTACCCGCACCTGATCGGCGGGGTCTTCCGGGCGCTCGCCGACGCAGACGGCCCCGTGCTGGTGCACTGTGCCGCCGGACGGGACCGGACCGGGATGGTCATCGCGATGCTGCTGTCCGTGGCCGGGGTCGAGCACGAGGCGATCGCCGAGGACTACGTGCGGGCCTTCCGGGGCACGAGCCACCGCGGGGGTGGTGTCGCGTACGACGTCGAGCAGGGCGCCTGGGTGCAGCACCCGGGGGAGACGTGGACGGCCCAGCAGCTGGACGACCGCGTCCGCGAGCGCCGCGCGGCACTCCTGGGGTGGCTGGCGGACCTGGACGCGGTCGCCTACCTGCGGTACGCGGGGCTGGACGAGGCGCGCGTCAGGAGGGTGCGGGGGCTTCTGCGACAGCCGGGTGCGTGAGCCGCGGGCCGGGGAGCTCCAGGGTCATGAAGACGCTGTGCGGGTCAAGGGTGTAGCTCCCGAAGGGGCCGCACTCGGTGAATCCGTGCCGGGCGTACAGGCGGCGTGCGGGGGCGAAGAAGCCCTGGGTGCCGGTCTCCAGGCTCAGCCGGGTGTACTCGCGGCGCCGCGCCTCGGCCAGGATCGTCTCCAGCAGTGCCGAGGCGACGCCTCGTCCGCGGGCGTGCGCGGCGGTGCGCATGGACTTGATCTCACCGTGGCGCTGCTGGGGACCGCCCGGGTCTGCCGGGTCGTCAGGGGCGCCGAGCCGGCTCAGCGCGCCGCAGCCGAGCAGCGCGCCGTCGTGGTCCCTCGCGGTCCAGAAGGTGAGCGTGGGGGCGAGCAGGGCGTCGTGGTCCAGGGCGTGCACGCTCTCGGCCGGCGAGGTGGCGTACATGTCGGTGAGGTGCTCGTCGAGGAGGCGGCGGACGTCGTCGCGCGCGGGGGAGTCGATGGCGATGTGCACGGCAGACATCTTTCCGTCGCGGGCCGGCCGCCACGTCCGCATCGCGGGCCCGTGTGGCGCACGTCACCCTGTGCCGGTAGGAATCTCTTCGTGCGCGGACTCCCGCGCGCGTGACCGAGGAGACCACGATGTCGTTGCCCAGCCCGAGCTACACGATCACCCTGCGCGTGGAGGTGGCCGCGTCACAGCGCGCCACGAGCTCGGTGGTAGCGGCGGTAGCCGACGCCGGCGGTGAGGTGATGGGGGTCGACATCGCGCACTCGACGTCGCACGGCCTGGTCGTCGACGTCACGTGCGACACGGTCGACGCCGAGCACGGCGAGCGCGTCAAGGCGGCGGTGAACGCGATCGAGGGCGCTGAGGTGCTCAAGTCGAGCGACTCGACGTTCCTGATGCACCTGGGCGGCAAGATCGAGGTCACGAACAAGGTGCCGCTCAAGACGCGCCGCGACCTGTCGCGCGCCTACACGCCAGGGGTGGCGCGGGTGTGCCTGGCCATCGCCGACAACCCGGCCGACGCGCGCCGGCTGACGATCAAGCGCAACACGGTCGCGGTGGTCACGGACGGCACGGCGGTGCTGGGGCTGGGGAACATCGGCCCGGCCGCCGCGCTGCCGGTCATGGAGGGTAAGGCGGCCCTGTTCAAGGAGTTCGGCGGGGTGGACGCGTGGCCGGTGTGCCTCGACACGACCGACACGGACGAGATCGTGCGGATCGTGAAGGCCATGGCGCCCGTGTACGGGGGCGTGAACCTGGAGGACATCGCGGCGCCGCGCTGCTTCGAGATCGAGGCGCGGCTGCGGGAGGAGCTCGACATCCCCGTGTTCCACGACGACCAGCACGGCACGGCGATCGTCGTGCTGGCGGCGCTGATCAACGCGCTCAAGGTCGTGGACAAGGCGCTCGCGGACGTGCGGATCGTGGTGTCCGGCGTGGGTGCGGCGGGTAACGCCATCATCCGGCTGCTGAGGGCGCAGGGGGCGCGGCACATCGTCGCGTTCGGGCGGGACGGGGCACTGCACCCGGGGGTGGTGACCGACGACCCGCACCGGCGCTGGATCGTGGACAACACGAACGTCGACGGGTTCTCCGGCACGCTGCGCGAGGGGCTCAAGGGGGCCGACGTGTTCATCGGGGTCTCGGCGGCGGGCATCCTGTCGGGCGCGGACGTGGCGCAGATGGCCGAGCGGGCCGTCGTGTTCGCGCTGGCCAACCCGACGCCCGAGGTGGATCCGCTGGAGGCGGCGCAGACGGCCGCCGTGGTGGCGACGGGGCGCAGCGACTACCCGAACCAGATCAACAACGTGCTGGCGTTCCCGGGTCTGTTCAGGGGGCTGCTGGACACGGGGGCCACGGATATCACCACGGAGCTGCTGCGGGTCTCCGCTGTCGCGATCGCGGACGTCGTGGGGCCGGACGAGCTGAACAGCGCGTACATCATCCCGGGGGTGTTCGACCACCGGGTCGCCGACGCCGTGGCGGACGCGGTGCGCAGGCAGGTGTGAGGTCTGGCTGGTGGCCCGGTGGCGGCGTGTGCGCCGTTGCGCACGCTGCCCACCGAGCTGGTCGTCAGGTTCGGCGCCCGTGGGGTGCCGGTGCCCTGACCGTCAGTGGTTCAGCGGTCTCAGCCGATGCCGCTGATGGTCGAGTTGACCAGGTTGCTGACCACTGCGGCGGTGCCGAGGACCAGGACGAGCAGGGCGCCGGTGGAGGCCACGAGGGGGATCCACCACCGGACGGGTTCCTGCTGGGTGTAGCTGTCGGGACGGAAGGCGTTCTTGGTGTTCACACTGTTGCTCACACTGATAGAGACGCACGAAGCGCCGGAAACGATGCCCCGGTACGGGTAACGTTTCGGGAACATTCCCGCGGTCGCGGGACGGGGCGCGTATCCCGGGAGGGTTGAGGCCAGCATGAAGAGCATCGGGTTCCTGTCGTTCGGTCACTGGACGCCGCACCCGCAGTCGGGCACGCGCTCGGCGTCGGACGCGTTGCTGCAGTCGATCGACCTGGCCGTGGCGGCGGAGGAGCTGGGCGCCGACGGCGCCTACTTCCGCGTGCACCACTTCGCGCGTCAGCTCGCCTCGCCGTTCCCTCTGCTCGCGGCGATCGGCGCCCGCACGAGCCGCATCGAGATCGGCACCGGCGTGATCGACATGCGGTACGAGAACCCGCTGTACATGGCGGAGGACGCCGGGGCGGCGGACCTGATCTCCGGCGGGCGGCTGCAGCTCGGCATCAGCCGTGGGTCACCGGAGCAGGTCATCGAGGGCTACCGCCACTTCGGTCACGAGCCGGCGGCCACGGACGCGGGCGGGGCCGACCTGGCCCGCGAGCACACGGCCCGCTTCCTGGAGGTGCTCGGCGGGGAGGGGTTCGCCGAGCCGAACCCGCGCCCCATGTTCCCCAACCCGCCGGGGCTGCTGCGCGTCGAGCCGCACTCCGAGGGGCTGCGCCGACGGATCTGGTGGGGCGCGGGCTCGCGGGCCACGGCTGAGTGGACCGCGGCCCAGGGGATGAACCTGATGTCGTCGACGCTGCTGACCGAGGACACCGGCGTGCCGTTCCACCGGTTGCAGGCCGAGCAGATCCAGCGGTTCCGGGACGCCTGGGCCGGTGCGGGGCACGACTTCGAGCCGCGCGTGTCCGTGAGCCGCAGCATCTTCCCGATCACCGACGAGCGCGACCGGCAGTACTTCGGCATGGAGGTCTACAGCGAGGACCAGGTGGGCCGCCTCGACACCGGCCCCGCCCGGTTCGGCAAGACGTACGCGGGCGAGCCCGACGCGCTCGTCGAGGACCTGCGGGCGGACGAGGCCGTGCAGGCCGCCGACACGCTCCTGCTGACCGTGCCCAACCAGCTCGGCGTGGACTACAACGCGCACGTCATCGAGAACATCCTGCGGCACGTCGCGCCGGCCCTCGGCTGGCGGTGAACATCTGGGCGACGGGCGGCCGCCGGGTGACAGACTTGCGGGCAAGGAGGACACCGACGCTCATGGACAGTGCCGAGATCCTGGCGCTGCTCGCGCGCACGCTGGCGCGGGGGCAGGCGGCAGGCCAGGAAGCCGGGCCCCTGGCGGCCCGGCTGTGCGACGCGTGCACGGAGATCCTCGGAGCACAGGCGGGCATGCTGAGCCTGACGTCGGCCGCCGAGCGCATGACAGCCCGTAGCGCCGAGTTCGCCGGGACGGCGGTCGCCCAGATCGAGGACCTCCAGGTCGTGCTGGGGGAGGGCCCCGCGCAGCTCGCCTTCGCCGAGGGGCGCACCGTCGTCGTCCACCTCGACGGGAACGACGCGGACTCGGCGGCCTTCCCCGTGTTCGCGACCATGGCCGCCGCCATCGAGGGGCCCCTGACCGTGTACGCCGTGCCGATGCGGCCCAGCGGCCGCGTCGTCGGCGTCCTGACCCTCTATCTCAGCGGCGGCGACCTGGCCCGCCCCCTCGAGGAAGCGGAGTTCCTCGCCGACGCCGCGGGCGCGGCCCTGCTCGGCGACCCCGGCACGATCGACGTCAGCTCCCAGCCGTCATGGCCCCAGCGAGCACGCACGCACCAGGCCACCGGGGTCGTCGTCGCACAGCTCGGCATCGCGCCCGCCGACGCCATGGCCGTCCTGCGCGCGCACGCCTTCGCTCGGGCCTCGACCCTCGACTCCGTCGTGGACGACGTCCTCTCCCGCAGGCTGTCCTTCACCGCCGACGACTCCCGCGCCGACGACTCCGACGGGGACGACCGGGCGGCAGGCTCCGACGGCCTCACCTCGAACCAGCCCCCACGAACCGAGGAGCCATGACACCGCACACCCCCGCCGACGCCCATCGCCGCTGACCCGCGAGCGCCGCCGCGGTGGCCTACGCGGGCACCGCCACCCGGCGCCGCGCCAGGTCCCGCACCTGCCGGAACGCGTCGCACCTCGCCATCAGGTACACACCCGACCACGGGCCACGCGAGCCACCGTCGGCCGCCGCGAACGCGGGCCGCTGCGCCGTCCACCGCGACCAGTGCCGCACGAACTGCTCCGGCCGCACCACCCGGCCGCGGTCCAGCTGACCGTCGAGCGCCTCGGCCAGCGACACGTCGACCGCCACCAGCACCGGGTCCCACCCCCGCGACCGTGCCAGCAGACCGAAGGCCTCCCGACGTCGCCCACGAGTCGCCGTGTCGTGGACCAGCAGCGGCCCACGGGCCCGCGGCCCGCGCAGGACCCACAGCATCGTCACGACCGCGTGCAGCGTGTGCACCGCCCAGCGGTAGGTCCCGTACGGCACCCAGGACGGCACCAGCCGCGCGATCCGACGCCGGTACCGGTCCGGGTCCAGCACCACGCCACCGGGCACGTCGTCGGCGACCCGCGCCAGGAGCGTGCTCTTGCCCGCCCCCGGCACACCACCCACCACGATCAGCATCGGGCCGGGAGCCTCGTCAGGGCGGTCAGGCACAGAAGCGGGCTCGGACGCGGGCACAAGGGCTCCGACGACGGAACGTGGCCGGAACGGTACAGCGGGTGTCGTCACATGGTCCTCCATTCGTAGGGGGCCGGATGAGCAGCATCGCGCGAGCCGCTCCACGGACACCGGGAACACCCTGAGAAGGCGCTGGACCCAGAACGCGGACCGGAACGAACCACGACGACAGGCACACGGGCCGCGGCTCGACGCCGCGGCTCATGGCGTCGGACAGATGCTCACTCCACCGTGCTGAACGGATGAAACGGTGACATTTGTTCCCGTTTCTTCCTGTTTCTTCCCGTGCCCGACCCCGCCCACCGTGGCACCATCACCAACGTGACCAGCAGAGCCGCCGACCCCGACCGCCTCCGCGACCTGACCCTCCTGCGCCGCGTCCGCGACCGCATGGACCGCGAGTACACCCAGCCGCTCGACGTCCCGGCGCTCGCGGCGGGCGTGCACATGTCGGCCGGGCACCTGTCGCGTCAGTTCAAGGCGGCCTACGGTGAGTCGCCGTACAGCTACCTGATGACGCGGCGCATCGAGCGGGCCATGATGCTGCTGCGGCGGGGCGACCTGAGCGTCACGGAGGTCTGTTTCGCCGTCGGGTGCTCGTCGCTGGGTACGTTCAGCACACGCTTCACGGAGCTGGTCGGTGTTCCGCCGAGCGTGTACCGGGAGGACCCGCTGGTGGCGGCCGAGGCGATCGACACGGCAGGGCTGCCCGCGTGCATCGCGAAGCAGGTCACCCGGCCGGTCAGGAATCGAGAAGCGCGCACCCGCGGGCGGGATCTAGCGTGACTGTCATGAGCACAGAGACCGGTATCACCATCCACCAGACCTTCCTCCCGCACACCGACCCGGAGGCCTCGCTCGCGTTCTACCGGGACGCGCTGGGCTTCGAGGTGCTCCTGGACGTGGGCCAGGGCACGATGCGCTGGATCACCGTGGGCCCGGCCGGGCAGGCGGGCACCTCGATCGTCCTGACGCCGCCCGCGGCCGACCCGGGTGTCACGGACGCGGAGCGGCAGACGATCGCGGAGATGATGGCCAAGGGCACCTTCTCGGCGATCATCCTCGGGAGCGAGGACCTGGACGCCACGTTCGAGCGGGTGCAGGCCAGCGGCGCCGAGGTCATGCAGGAGCCTGTCGACCAGCCCTACGGGTTCCGCGACTGCGCGTTCCGTGACCCCGCGGGCAACACCGTCCGTATCAAGCAGCTCTGATCCGGCCGTGTGCATCCCCGGTCTGGACGTGAGCGTACGGGCCGCCGCACGGCCGGCGGCCGGCGCGGTACCGGACGATGTCGCCGTACCGGACGATGTCGTCGTACCGGACGATCCTGAGCCCGTCACATGGTCCGCGCCTCGCGTGGCCGTCATGGAAGGTCGAGCATGAGCACAGTCACGACGAGCACCCCGGCGGGGCAGGACGCGGGCGCGGCGCACCCTGCGGACAGCCACGACCTGATCCGTGTCCAGGGGGCGCGGGAGAACAACCTGAAGGACATCAGTCTCGAGATCCCGAAGCGCCGGCTGACGGTGTTCACGGGGGTCTCCGGGTCGGGCAAGAGCTCGCTGGTGTTCGCGACGGTCGCCGCCGAGTCGCAGCGGATGATCAACGAGACGTACAGCGCGTTCGTGCAGGGCTTCATGCCGTCGCTGGACCGGCCGGAGGTGGACCGGCTGGACGGGCTGACGACGGCGATCGTCGTGGACCAGGAGCGGCTGGGCGCCAACCCACGTTCCACCCTCGGCACCGTGACGGACACCAACGCGCTGCTGCGCATCTTGTTCAGCCGGCTCGCGCAGCCGCAGATCGGGCCGCCGATCGCGTTCTCGTTCAACGTGCCCGCGCGCAAGGCGAGCGGCGTGATGACGTCGGCAACGGGCGAGAAGACGATCGTGCGCGAGCAGGTCTACCACGGTGGCATGTGCCCGCGGTGCGAAGGACGCGGCCAGGTCTCCGACCTCGACCTGAGCCAGTTCTTCGACGACTCGCTGTCGCTCAACGACGGTGCGATCAAGATTCCCGGGTACACCCCCGGCGGCTGGATGGTGGGCAGCTACAGCGAGTCCGGGTTCCTGGACCCGGACAAGCCGATCCGTCAGTACACCGACAGGGAGCGGGAGGACTTCCTCTACAAGGAGCCCACCAAGATCAAGGCCAAGGGCATCAACATCACCTACGAGGGCCTGGTGCCCAAGGTGCGCAAGTCGATGCTCAGCAAGGACGTGGAATCGCTCCAGCCGCACATCCGGGCCTTCGTCGAACAGGCGGTCACCTTCGTGACGTGCCCCGACTGCGGGGGCACGCGGCTCGCGGAGGCCGCGCGGTCGGCCAGGATCGGCGGCGTCAGCATCGCGGACGCGTGCGCCATGGAGATCCGGGACCTGGCTGACTGGGTCGCCGACCTGGCGGGCTCCGACGCCGGGGCGTCGGCGGGGCCGCTGCTGGCCAACCTGCGCCACCAGCTCGACAAGTTCGTGGAGATCGGCCTGGGCTACCTGTCCCTGGACCGGCCGTCGGGCACGCTGTCCGGGGGAGAGGCGCAGCGCACCAAGCTGATCCGGCACCTCGGCTCGGCGCTGACGGACGTCACCTACGTGTTCGACGAGCCGACCATCGGCCTGCACCCCCACGACATCCAGCGGATGAACAACCTGCTGGTCGAGCTACGGGACAAGGGCAACACGGTGCTGGTCGTCGAGCACAAGCCGGAGGCGATCGCGATCGCCGACCACGTGGTCGACCTGGGTCCCGGCGCCGGGTCCGCGGGCGGATCCGTGCAGTTCGAGGGCACCGTCGAGGAGCTGCGCTCCAGCGACACCCTCACGGGACGCCACCTGGGTTACCGGGCGCGGCTGAAGGACACGGTGCGCACGGCCACCGGCGCGCTGGAGATCCGCGGTGCGAGCACGCACAACCTGCGTGACGTCGACGTCGACCTGCCGCTCGGCGTGCTGACCGTCGTCACGGGGGTGGCCGGATCGGGCAAGAGCTCGCTGGTGCACGGTTCGCTGCCGGACGGCGCGGGCGTGGTGACCGTGGACCAGGGCGCCATCAAGGGGTCCCGGCGGTCCAACCCCGCCACGTACACGGGCCTGCTCGACCCGATCCGCAAGGCGTTCGCCAAGGCGAACGGCGTCAAGCCGGCCCTGTTCAGCGCGAACTCCGAGGGGGCGTGCCCCACCTGCAAGGGCGCCGGCGTGATCTACACGGAGCTGGGGTTCATGGACACCGTGTCGACCACCTGCGAGGACTGCGGCGGCAAGCGGTTCGACGCCTCGGCGCTCGTGTACACGCTGGGTGACAAGGGTCCCGGCGAGGGCGGCACGGGCTCGGGCAGCACGGGCTCGGGCAAGGACATCAGCGAGGTGCTCGCGATGCCCGTCGCGGAGGCGGAGGCCTTCTTCGCCAAGGACGGTCCCGCCCCGGTACCCGCCGCGCACAAGATCCTGCGGCGGTTGGCCGACGTCGGGCTCGGCTACCTCGGCATCGGGCAGCCGCTGACCACCCTGTCGGGCGGCGAGCGGCAGCGGCTCAAGCTGGCCGTGGAGATGGCGCGCGACGGCGGCGTCTACGTGCTGGACGAGCCGACCACCGGCCTGCACCTCGCCGACGTCGAGAACCTGCTCGGGCTCCTGGACCGGCTCGTCGACTCCGGCAAGTCGGTCATCGTGATCGAGCACCACCAGGCGGTCATGGCCCACGCGGACTGGATCGTCGACCTCGGTCCCGGGGCGGGCAACGACGGCGGCACCATCGTCTTCGAGGGCACCCCTGCCGACCTCGTGGCCCAGGCGCACGCCGGACGGTCGACGCTGACGGGCGAGCACCTCGCCCAGTACGTCGGGCAGTAGCCGCGGCCGCGGGCCGGGCGGTCAGCGCCCGGCCCGCACCAGGCCCGACTCGTAGGCGCAGACCACCAGCTGCGTCCGGTCACGCAGGTCCAGCTTGTTCAGGATGCGCGACACGTGCGTCTTGACGGTCTGCTCGGCCAGGTGCAGCTCGGCGGCGATCTCGGCGTTCGAACGCCCCGCCGCGACGGCCTTCATGACGTCGAGCTCACGGTCCGTCAGCACGGACAGCGTGGCGTCCGGCGAGACGGGCACGCTCGGCCGCGTCGCGTAGTCCGCGATGAGGGCCCGCGTGATCTTCGGCGACAGCAGGGCCTCGCCCGCCGCGACCACCCGCACCGCCTGCGTCAGCTCCTCGGCGGGCGAGTCCTTCAGCAGGAACCCGCTCGCACCCACCCGCAGGGCCGTGAACACGTACTCGTCGGCGTCGAACGTGGTCAGCATGATGACCTTCGGTGGCGTACCGGGCATCGCGATGATCGTGCGGGCCGCGTCCAGACCGTTGACCTTCGGCATGCGGATGTCCATCAGCACGACGTCCGGCCGGGTACGACGCACCACCTCGGAAATTCCCGCGCCGTCGTCGGCCGTGCCGACTACGGTGATTCCTTCGTGCGCATCCAGGAGCGCCGCGAAGCCGGCACGGATCATCGACTGGTCGTCGACGATGAGCACCCGGATCGCGTCCCTTGCGACATCGGGGGCTGGTGACATGGGGCCAAACTATCGGACGAAACCCAGGTATCACGCCGGTTAGCCCTCAAGGGTGACGCGCAGCACGTGCCGAAACGCATAACCTGCAGAGAATGGACCACCCTCATGACGCTCCGCCGGCACCGGCCGACCCGGCCACGCCCGACCGCGGCGAGCGCCACCGGCGAAGGCTGCCCCGGGTGCTGCGCTCCCTGACCCGGCTGGACGTCCCCACCGTCTCGATCGCCCGGCGCGAGGTCGTCTGGATGTGGAGCGTGGTCTCCATCGCCGCGGTCGCGCTCGTCGCCGTCGGGTGGCCGGTGACCGCGTCCGGGTACGGCACCCACCCCGCCGCCGCGATGGCCTGGACCCTCGTGCACTGCGCCGCGGCGATCCTCGCCGTCCGCTGGCCCTGGGCCGGCCTGCCCGCCTCGGTCGCCGCCGCCCTCGGCCTGATGGTCGTCACCTCCGACGCCGCCCCCGACTGGCCCTGGCCCTGGCCCGTCACCGTGCTCCTCGCGCACTGCCTGACCGTGTTCGTCCTCGCCCTGCGCCACTCCTGGTACTGGGCGGCGTCCCTCTGGTCCGCCGGCGCCATGCTCACCGTCCTCGTGCCAGCGATGCTCCTCGACGGCCCACGCGAGACCGCCTTCGCCAACGGCGTCGTCCTCGTCTCCCTCAGCGGTGGCGTCGCCCTCGTCGGCGTCATCGGCCGGCTCTGGATCCTCAGCGTCGTCCGCATGGAACAGGCCGAACGCCTCACCGCCGCCGAAGCCGCACGCCGCCGCGAGCTCGAGGAACGCAACAGGATCGCCAGAGAGCTCCACGACGTCGTCGCGCACAGCATGTCCGTCATCACCGTCCAGGCCTCCACCGCCCGCTACCGCCAGCCCGGCCTCGACGAGGCGATCCAGCAGGAGTTCGAGGAGATCGCCGCCTCCTCCCGCCGCGCACTGGGGGAGATGCGGGGCCTGCTCGGCATCCTGCGCGGCCACGACACCGCCCCCACAGCGCCCCTGCCCGGCCTGTCCGACGTCGCGGAGCTCATCGAGTCCACCCGCGCGTCCGGCGTCGAGATCGTCTACGCAGGCACCGACGCCGAGGTCTCCGACGCCGTCGGCCTGACCGGCTTCCGCGTCGTCCAGGAAGCACTGAGCAACGCCCTGCGGCACGCCCCCGGCTCCGCCATCACCGTCACCATCACCGACGACGACCACGACCTGCGCGTCAGCGTCACCAACTCACCCCCCGAACGCACCGACGAACCCACACCGGGCGCCCGGCTCGGCCTCGCCGGCATCAGGGAACGCGTCGCCGCCGTCGGCGGAACCGTCACCGCCGGCCGCACCCGCGACGGCGGCTTCGAGCTCGCCGCCACCCTGCCGCTGGACGACGCCGACCACCCGCTACTCACGTAGGGGGTGAGATTGGCTCCAGCGGGGGACGCGCGCACCACCACCTGGTTCCTAGGTTGACGCCTATGACGACGACCGACGCACCGCCGCTCCCGGCCCCGCCGGCCCGCTCGGCCCGCCCCGCCCGCTCGGCCCGCTCCGCCCGCAACAAGCAGACGAACGACTACTTCGACCTCGTCGAACGCGCCAACGCCGCAGGCCTCATGGGCCGCCGCGTCGGCTGGTACGTCCGCCGCACCGTCGTCCTCGCCGCGAGCCTCGCGCTCGCGTTCGTGCTGCTGTTCACCCTCGGGAACACCTGGTGGCAGCTCGCGGTCGCCGCACTGTTCGGCGTCGTCCTGACCCAGTGCGCCTTCCTCGCCCACGACGGCGGCCACATGCAGGTCTTCCAGTCCAGCAAGCACAACGAATGGTTCGCCCGCATCGTCGGCAACCTCGTCGTCGGACTCAGCATCGGCTGGTGGAACCGCAAGCACAACAGGCACCACGGCAACCCCAACGTGATCGGCAAGGACGGCGACATCGCCACCGGGGCCCTCGTGTTCGTCCCGGGCGAGGAAGCAGGACGCACCGGGTTCATGGGCTGGGTCACCCGACGCCAGGGCTGGCTGTTCTTCCCCATGCTGGCCCTGTTCGGCCCGGTGCTGCACTACAACTCCGTCCAGACCCTCGCCACCACGCCAGAGGTCAAGCACCGCACGGCGGAGAGCACGCTCCTGGCCGTCCGGCTCATCGGCTTCCCCACCCTCGTCGTCCTCACGCTCGGCCCCGGCCTCGGCGCCGCGTTCCTGGCCGTACAGCTCATCGTGTTCGGCGTCTACATGGGCGCCACCTTCGCACCCAACCACAAGGGCATGCCGCTGCTCCCCAAGGACACCTCCATCGACTTCCTGCGCCGACAGGTCCTCACCTCCCGCAACATCCGCGGCGGACGGTTCATCGAATGGGCCATGGGCGGCCTCAACTACCAGGTCGAGCACCACGTCTTCCCGCGGATGCCCAGCGTGAACCTGCGCCACGCCCGCCCGATCGTGCAGGCCTTCTGCGCCGAGCGCGACATCCCGTACACCGAGACCGGACTCATCGAGTCCTACGGCATCATCGTCGACTACCTCAACCGCGTCGGCCTCGGGCACGCAAACCCCATGGACTGCCCGGTGGCCGCGCAGTACCGGTAGGCACCGCGCGGCCACCGGCCCGCCGCCAGTCAGCGGCGGGCCACCAGGGCGCCGTTCATGGTGGGATGGGCGGTCTCCGGCGGGTAGGCCTGTGCGCCGGCCACCTGCCGGCCGGCGTCGGCGGGGAACCCGCTCAGCGCGATCGGCGGGTTCAGGGCATGGATCGACGGGCCGAACTCCCAGCCGTCGGCCGCATCGAGGACGACCCGGACCGCATCGACGACGTCCCCGAACGTACGGCCCGGACGCAGCGCCCCGAGGCCCGCCTCGTAGGCCGCCCGGGCCACGTCGCCCGCACGCAGCAGGTCCTCGTGCGGCTCGCCGACGGCGATGGTGACCTGGTGCTGGGTATGGCGTCCACCGAAGGAGGCGAACACCTCCGCGGAGACGATGTCGCCGTCCCGCAGGATGCGTGCCGGCTGCGGGCGGTAGCTCCACGGCGGCAGGCCCCTGGCGAGCGGGTCGGGGCCGGACCAGAGGTGCATCGCCGCCGGCGTCGTACCGCGTGCGTACGCCGCCGCCATCCCCGCCGCGTACACGTCGCTCTCGCTGACCCCGACGGTCGTGGCGTCGACCATCGCACGGGCCATCGCGTCGCCGATGCCCGCCGAATGACGCACCACCGCGACCTCCTCGGGCCCCAGCGGCATCATCAGCCGTGCGAGGGCCCCGGTCACCGGCCTGAACTCTGCGTCGGGGAAACGTTCCAGGACGTTCTTCCAGAGGTGGTACGGCAGGATCCCCTCCGGGTGCCACGGTGGAGCGCCCTCGAGCCCGAGGACGCCGATGCTCGCGCTACCCAGCCCCAGCTCGTCGAGCACCCGGACGACGGCACGCGAGTCCCGCGACGCGCGGAGGCCACGCGGCGGGATCCACAGGGTGTCGCCCCTGCGGGCCGCCTCGAGGTGCCCCTTCGCGAACATCTCCATCGGGAGCAGCGAGACCGGCTCGCCACGCCTCGGGAAGATGACCGTGGTCCCCGCCCGGTCGTTCGTGAACCACGTGTCGTAGGCGAACGGCGCCGCCCCGGCGTCCTCCTGCTCGCCGTGGACGAGCAGCGCGTCGAGGCGCTCGCGCTCCATGAACGCCCGCGCGAGGTCCCACCGGCGGTCCCGTTCGGCCATCGAGTACGTCGGTATCGGCGTGGTCGGTGCTGGTGTGGTCGGTGCTTCTGTCGTGTCGGTCAACGCGTCCCCGCGATCCCGTCGAGCAGCGCGATCTCGTCGTCGGTCAGCCGAAGGGCGCCTGCGGCGACGTTCTCCTCCAGGTGCACCGTGCTGCCCGTCCCGGGGATCGCGAGGACGTGCGCACCGCGGTGCAGGGTCCAGGCCAGCCGCACCTGTGCGGGGGAGGCGCCGTGGGCGGCGGCGACGGCGGCGACCTGCTCCTGCCCGGTCTCGTCCGCGCCGCCGCGCGGTGAGGCGCCCGGTACGGCGGCCCCGACCGCGAAGAACGGCACGAAAGCGATCCCGTGCTCACCGCACAGCGTCACCAGGGCGTCGTCCTCGCGGCTGGTCAGCCCGTACTGGTTCTGCACGCACACCACCGGTGCGATCGACATCGCCTCGGTGAGCTGCTCCGGGAGGATGTTGGAGATGCCGAGGTTGCGGACCAGGCCTGCCTCGCGCAGGTCCGCGAGCGCCCCGAAGTGCTCCGCCACCGAGTCGGCCTCGCGTCCTTCGCCAGCCATGCGGGTGCCCCAGCGCAGGTTCACCACGTCGAGGTGGTCCCGGCCGAGCTGGCGGAGGTTCTCCTCGACCTGGCCGCGGAGCGCGTCGGGCCGGGCCATCTCCTCGAAGTCACCGTTGCGCGACCGGGCGGGCCCGACCTTGGTCGTGATGGTCAGGTCGTCACCGTAGGGCTGCAGCGCGGTGCTGATCAGCTCGTTCGCCGAGCGGACCGGCGTGAAGTAGAAGGCGGCGGTGTCGATGTGGTTCACGCCGAGCTCGACGGCGCGGCGCAGCACGGCGATCGAGCCGTCGCGGTCACGGGGCGTCGGGTCCCAGGGCATCCCCATGAGCCGCACGGCGCCGAGGCCGATGCGGTTGACGGTGCGGTCGCCGAGCTGCCAGGTGCCGGCGTCTGCGGCATCCGGGGTGAGGTTCGACGTGGTGGTCGTGGTGGTGCTCGTGGTGGTGCTCGTGGTGGTGGTGTTCGTCGTCATGCGTCCAGCGTCGTGCCGGGCGGCGCCGATCCGGCCACGATGGCAGGTTGTTGCCGAGCCTGGCGTGGCGGCGCGGTGCCGGGCAGACTCGAACCATGCAGACCGGGGAGGCCGTCACGATCGTGCACGGCGAGCAGGAGCTGTTCGAGCGGACGATGCACCTGTTCGCGTCCGCCACCGATGTCGCGTGCGCCGCCAACGACCTCTTCACGTGGGCGGGCGCTCGGATCGCGGAGGGGCACGCGGAGGCGTACCGGCAGCACCTGCGGGGTGGCGCCCGGATCCGCAAGGTCTACCGGTCCGCCCTCCTGCTCGACCCGGTCGCGGCGCAGACGCTGGCCAGGGCCCGCGACCAGCACGGCGCGCAGATCCGGATCACCACCGACGAGATCAACGAGACGATCTTGCTCGACCGCCGGATCGTGATCCTGGCCGGCGACCTGAGCGCCGGCCGCCGCAGCTTCAGCATCATCACGCAGCCCGAGGCGGTCCAGGGCGTCACGTCCCTGTTCGAGGCGGCCTGGCGCTCAGCCACCGATCTGGCCGTGTACGACACCCAGATCGCCGAGATCCGGCAGCTCGCGCCCCAGGTCCTCGACCTGCTCGGTCAGGGTGTCAAGGACGAGGCCGCGGCCCGCACGCTCGGCCTGGGCGTGCGCACGTACCGCCGTCGGGTCGCGGAGCTCATGGACGCCCTCGGTGCCGCGTCCCGGTTCCAGGCCGGTGCGCGGGCCCGCGAGCTCGGTCTCGTCTAGGCCGGCTCGGGCTGGAGCCGTGCTTCTGGAGCCGTGCTTCTAGACCAGGTCCCTGGCGATCCGTCGTTGCCAGTTCTGCGAGTAGACGCGTGGGTCGCCCTGTTCGTCGTCGAGCTCGTACGCGTCGAGCTGTGCGTTGACGAGGAATTCGGTCGCCGTGCAGGTCAGGACGGTGCGGGTGACGACCTCGACGCGCCAGTCGTCACCGTTGTCCAGGCGGCGGACGGTGCGGGTCTCGCCGCGCGCGGAGGTGACGTCGTTCCACCGGAAGCTGTACCACTCGCGGGTGTCGCGGTGGATCACCGTGCCGGTGTCCTCGATGCGGAACGTGCCCTGGTCGTTGACGATCTCCAGCGTGGAGACGTCGGTCGCGAGGTCTCTCGTGACGCGCCACGAGTGCTGCCCGGTGGCGAGCACGGTCGTCGGGTCCTCCTCGGCGGCCTCCGGTTCGCCGAAGGGCCGCAGGTGCTCGTCCTCGGGGCGGGGGCGGCGGACCGGCAGGTGCAGGGTGCTGCTGCCGGTCGTGATCGTCACGGTCGCGGGTTCGGGCGCGGGCCAGATCAGGGGCCAGTACGACGTGGAGATCGACACCCGTAGCCGGTGCCCGGCGGGCAGGGCCTGGGCGATGCCGTTGAGCTGGACCGTCACCGGGTAGGTGCGGCCCGGCTCGAGCGCCCGGGGGGCCTCGCTGCCGTCGCGGTGCGTCAGGTTCAGCACCCCGTAGGTCACGCGGGTCGCCTCCCCGTCCGGGGCGACGTCGGACAGCCGCACGGCGAGCTGGGCGACGGGACGGTCGCAGGAGACCTCGAGGGCGACGCGGGGGAGTCCGAGGAGCTCGAGCGGCTCGTCGAGCGGTTCGGTCTCGAACACGAGGGCGCCGCCGTCCTCCTCGCGCTGGTCGTAGGGCAGGTCGGGCACCGCGGAGTAGGACGCCCACTTGCCGGCGAACATCCCGACGCTGAGCGGGGAGCGCAGGCTCAGCCGCCGCTCGTCGGCGTCGCCCTGCTCCGCCGTCACCTGGCCGCCGCCCACCGGTGACAGATGGTGCGGCGTGAACCGGTATACCCGGTCCTCGACCCCGGGAGCCGGCCAGCGCGGCTCGGCGACCCAGTGTCCGGGCCGGTCCTCGTAGGAGGCGCTGGGTGGCACGCTGTCCTGCATCCACGCGCGCAGCATCGGCTCGTCCTCGAGGCCCGTGTCGACGCCCTTGAGCCAGTGGTCCCACCAGCGCACCACCTCCTGGAGGAAGCCGACGGCCGGGCCCGGCACACCGACGTGCGGGTAGCGGTGTCCCCACGGCCCGATCAGACCCTTGCGGGGGACGTCGAGGTGCTCCAGGAGCCGGAAGATGGCGTTGGTGTAACCGTCGGCCCAGCCGCCCACGGCCATCACCGGGCACCGCACCCGGGAGTAGTCCTCGCACACGGACGCCGGTTTCCAGTAGTCGTCCCGGCGCTGGTGCCGCAACCAGGTCTCCAGCCACAGCCCGCTGCCCTCGAGACGTTCACGCCACATCGCGCGCCACCGGTCGCCGACGACGGCGGGATCGGGCGGCAGGCTGTTGAACGCGAACATCACCGTCGCCTCCGACAGGTTGTCCGCGAGCAGACAACCGCCCATGTAGTGCATGTTGTCGACGTACAGGTCGTCGGTGGCCGACGCGCTGACGACCGCCTTGAGCGCCGGTGGCGCGCCGGCGGCCACCTGGAGGCTGTTGAAGCCGCCCCAGGAGATGCCCATCATGCCGACGTTGCCGTCGCACCACGGCTGCTCGGCGAGCCAGGCGATCACGTCCTCGGCGTCATGGAGCTCCTGGGCCCGGTACTCGTCCACCAGCACGCCGTCGGAGTCGCCGCTGCCGCGCAGGTCCACCCGCACGCACACGTACCCGTGCCCGGCGATGTACGGGTGGTTGTACGCGTCCCGGCCCCGGGTGGCGTCCCGCTTGCGATACGGGATGTACTCCACGACGGCGGGCACGGGCCGCGTCCCGGCGTCCACAGGAGCCCACATCCGTGCGGCCACCTGCTGACCGTCGCGCACCGGGATGAACACGTTCTCGAAGGTCTCGACCTCGTGCGGCAGGTCCGTCACCGTCCTCATCCAGCGGCCTCCTCACCAGGGCCCTCCGCGGGGACCGGGTCGAACGAGAACGGCAACAGGTCCACCACCTGGCGGAACCTGGCAGCGAGCTGCTCATGGTCGTCCGCCCCCAGGTAGACGCTGCCCACCTTGAACCGGTAGCTGTCCTGGTGCGGCAGATCGGACAGCCGGTCACCGGGCGACACCTGCAACGTGACCTTCGTGTCCGGCAGGGCACGTTCCACGGCCGCCAGGTCCTCCGCCCCGGGCACCCCACGCACCACCGCGTCCGCGTCATGGAAGATGTGCCACTGGCCCGCCACCGCGAACCGCCCCTGCCTACGCGGCATCTCAAGGGCCTCACCCAACGCCACACCGATGGCCACCTCATGGTTGGACGTACCGTCGACCTTCAGGAACAGCTCGGTGTGGGACTGGGAGATACGCGTGTTCACCTCGATGAGCCGCAACACGTCCTTCTCGCGGTCCCACATGTACTCGATGTTGAAGGCCCCGTCGTCATAACCGATGTGCCGCATGAACCGCTCAGCGGTGTCCACCATCCGCCGCTGCACGTCGGCCGGAACGGTCACCGCCGGGTAGTCGAGGTGGTCGATGCTGTGCCCCGACGGGTCACGATGCATGTCGACGATGCCGTGCACGCTGAACCGCCCCCGTGCGACCACCCCCTCGGGGGCGGCCTGGATGCCGGTGATGACCTCCTCCGCCAGGCACGTGTTCCCGCCCGCCCCGCGCAAGCTCTCCGGCAGATCCACACGCTCCAGCACCTGGTTGAACGCGTCACCGACATCGGTGATCTCAGCCCGGATCTCCTCCAGCGCCGCCTCGAACTCCCGCTCGTCGTGGATCTCGAACCCCAGGTTCGACGAGTGGGACTTGACCGGCTTCACCCAGAACGGAAACGGCAGGTCCACCTGGTCCAGGGCGTCGTCCGCGAACGGGTCGAACGCCGCGAACCCCGGAACCACCTCGGGCACAGACTGCCGCTGCTCCAGCCGGCTCCAGTACTTGTGCTCACACTTGAGCATGCTCGTCACCGACGGAGCGGGAATACCGTGCTCATGGGACAGGATCGGCGCCAGGAGCGAGCTCGGGAAGTCCCAGTGACACACGATCGCGTCCACCGGCCCCGGGAAGTCAGCAAGCTGAGCACGCGCCTCGTCGAGCAACGCATCGAAGTCGTGCTCCGTGTCCCGCACGAGCGTCTCGTAGTCCAGCAACGAACGGAACCGGAACCGCGAAGCATGCCGCATCCGCTCGAGCTCCTCCCGCTGCAGATCCGTCATGCCCAGCACGAACACGTTCCGCGGCCGACCGCCAGATTCGCTCATCCCACGACGTAACCACGGGCCCCACCGACCCGCAACGACGCACCCCACCGACCCCATGTCAGTGGCAGGTGCCACACTCCACACGTGAGCGAACGAGCACCCGTCCCCACCGAGACCGTCCACCGGATCGCCGCCATCCTCGAACGACTCCCCGAATGCACCGAGCACGACGCCTGGACCGGCGTCGCCTGGAAGACCCGCGACGCGACCGTCGCCCACGTCTTCGGGGGAGAGGACGGCCTTGTCCGCATCACCTTCCGCGCCGAACCCGACGAGGTCCAAGCCTTCCCACACCTCGGCCCCCACTACTTCAAGGCCAGCTGGGGCACCAACGTCGTCGGCCTCGTCCTCGACGACCACACCGACTGGGACGAGCTCACCGAACTCCTCACCGACTCCTACTGCATCCAGGCACCACAGAACCTCGCCGCACAGGTCACCCGCCCCGGCACACCGCACCCCGCCGAGTAACCTCACCCCATGACCGACCACGCCACCGTCCGCACCTGGATCCGCGACTACGAACGACTCTGGCGAACCCCCGGCACCGACGGCCTCACCCAGCTCTTCACCCCCCACACCACCTACCGCACCACACCCTGGGCACCACCCATCAACGGGCTCCCGGCGCTCGCGGCCTTCTGGGAGGAGGAGCGCGACGGGCCGGACGAGCCGTTCACGATGGACGCCGAGATCGTCGCGGTCCAGGGCCCGACGGCGGTCGTGCGGGTCAGCGTCGAGTACGGCGACTCCGGTGACCGGTGGCGCGACCTCTGGGTCCTCGAGCTCGACGACGACGGGCGCTGCACCGCCTTCGAGGAGTGGCCGTTCGCACCACGGCCGGGCGGTACCGGTCAGTAGCCGCGCTCGCGCGCGACCGCCGACGTCGGGCGTTCGCCGGCCTGGATCTGTGCGAGTGCGGCGTCCAGGGCCGTGACGACGTCGGACGGCAGCGTGAGCCCGGAGATGTGGGGCGTGATCGTGACGTCACGTCGTCGCCACAGGGGAGAGGCGGGGGAGAGGGGCTCCTGCTCGGTCACGTCGAGGGTGGCGTGCCGTACGCGGCCGGTGTCGAGCGCGTGCAGCAGGGTGTCCGTGCGGACGGCCGACCCGCGGCCGATGTTGATCAGGTGCACGCCTTCGAACGCTCGCAGCACCTCCGGCGTGATCAGCCCGGACGTCTGTGCGGTGTGGGGTA
This sequence comes from Promicromonospora xylanilytica, assembly GCF_054782895.1. Taxonomy (NCBI): domain Bacteria; kingdom Bacillati; phylum Actinomycetota; class Actinomycetes; order Micrococcales; family Promicromonosporaceae; genus Promicromonospora; species Promicromonospora xylanilytica. Next base: position 54,888 of record NZ_BAAGRP010000012.1, on the reverse strand, counting down.
GCGCGAGCACGACGACGTCGGTGTGGGACCAGTCGAGTGCGGGGGTGGCGGTTCCCGGCGTGTCCCGTGCCGCCGTGTCGCGCACCTGTGGGTCGCGGGGGAGCAGCGCGTCAGCGAGCGGGAGCACCGCGTCGAAGGCGGCGTCGGGTCGTCCGCTTCTGTTCAACCCCGTGACACGGTGACCCACGGAGGCGAGCGCCCGGGCGATCCCTCGACCCATGGCGCCCGTGCCGATCACGACCGCCTCGCCGCGCCCGGTCGGTGCGGGCGGGTCGGTCGGGTCCCAGGTACCCGACGCGGAGTCGGCGAGATAGCGGGCCGTCTGCCACCGTTCCGCGAGGACCCAGGCAAGCACGTACTCGGCGATGCGTTGCGGCATCGCGCCGGTGGTGCGGGTCAGCAGCACGTCGTCCGGCAGTGCGGAGACCAAGTGCTCTATGCCTGCGAACGGTGAATGGACCCAGGCGGCGCCGGCAGCGTGGTCGGGACGGGTCGTGATCGCGAGCGTCGCGTCGCGTGAGGTGATCTCCAGGCGGTGGGTGTCCACCCAGGCGGTGAGGGCGTCACGCCAGTTCGGCTCGACGTCGTCGCCGAGCCGTACGGTGGGGTTGGTGCGTAGCGTGCTGGCAAGATCATGGACTGCGGGCTGTGCGGGCATCAGTGTGATTCTGCCTCGTGCTCGCCACCGCCGACCGCGTCTCCGCCCGTCCCGTGCCAGAGGCATCTCGAACCGATAATGCACATTATGTCATTTCGCATGGAAGAAGGCCCTGGATGCCCCGCCCCGGGCAGCGCGTCGCGCGCTCTGTGCTCGTCGGTTCTGCGCTCGCGCGCTCTGTGCTCGCACTAGAACACGAGCGTTCTGTGACGCCCCTGCCGCCGGGCGCTCCTGCGTGGACCTCCCTGCGGGACTGCCGTGCGCGCGGCTCGGGGCCGGAGTCGCGCCGGGTTGGTCCCTCGCACTGGGTTCGGTCACTTGTCGAGCTGGTTGTCAGTGACTTCGGTCCGTTGACCTGAGATCGGTCGGTTGATTGACCGATCTCAGGTCAACGGACCGAAGTCACCACTCGGTGCCGTGCAACAGACCGAACTCGCGACAACAGACCGACTCAGGCCGGGCTCACAAAGCCCCACGATGCGCATCACACCCGCGGGCAGCCACTGTGAGCCATCCAGCCAGCCACCCAGCACCACAGCACACCCCTACCCCGCTCGAGCCCTACCCACACCCCTAAAGCAGTGTGTATAGCGCAACACAACGGTTAGCCAACGACACGTAAGGCCGCCACGGTAGCAGGCGGAAAACCTGCGACCGTGGCGGGCCCAGGGGCATACGATCCGGGGATCATGAACCTCGCAGGACTCCTCGCCGCCTCCACGAGCACCGCCGTGCTGGTGGAGGGCGAGAGCGACCGGGTGGCCGTCGAGACCCTCGCTGCCCGGCGAGGCCTCCCCCTGGCCGATCTCGGCGTGCAGGTCCTCGCGATGGGCGGGATCACCAACGTCGGGCACCACCTCGTCGCGCTGCGCGACCAGGAGGTGCGCCTCGGCGGCCTGTACGACGCGGCGGAGGAACGCTTCGTCGTAGCCGGCCTGGACCGGGTGGGGCTGCGCCCCTTCGCGGCCACCACTCCCCTGGCCGACCTGGGTTTCTTCCGTTGCGACCGGGATCTCGAGGACGAGCTCATCCGGGCGGTCGGCGTCGACGGGTTCCTGGCCCTGATCGAGGCCGAGGGCGAGCTGCGCAGCTTCGAGCGCCTGCGAGGCCAGCCCGCACAGCGGGAGCGCACCACCACCCAGCAGCTGCACCGCTTCATCGGCTCCAAGGGTGGCCGCAAGGAACGTTACGGACGCCGGCTGGCGCAGGCACTACCCCTGGACCGGGTGCCCGCCCCGCTCGACGCGCTCCTGCGCTGGGCCGCCGGAACGTTCCGGGCCGCCGGAACAGCCTGAGCCGCAGCTCGCCCGGCCTGCGCCCCGGCCGCCCCAGACGCGTCGGGACCTCACGCCGTCCGCGGGTCCAGCACCACCATCCCGGCGCGTGGCGTGGAGTCCATCGTCGGCAGCAGTGCCGCCGCCTCCTCCAGACCGACCACGCGGTCCAACAGGTCCTGGGGCCGCAGGGCACCGGACGCGACCAGCTCGAGCATCTCGGGGTAGTCGGCGGCCGCCATGCCGTGGCTGCCCAGCACGTCGAGCTCCCAGGCGATCACACGGCCCATGGGTACGCGTGGGCCGCCGTCGACGGGCGCGAACAGACCCACCTGGACGTGTCGCCCTCGCCGGCGCAGGCTCTCGATCGCGTCGGCGCACGTCCGTTCGCTGCCGACGGCGTCCACCGTGACGTGCGCGCCGCCGTCGGTCAGCTGCCGCACGACCGCGGGCACGTCGAGACCGTCGGCCAGCACGGTGCGCTCGGCCCCCGCACGCCGGGCGGCCTCCAGCGACACCTGCGACCGGTCCACCGCGACGACCCGTGCCCCGCGCGCCACGGCGATCATGACCGCGCTGAGACCGACCCCGCCCGCCCCCACGACGACCACCCACTCCCCTGCCAGCACCCGGGCACGCCCTGCCACGGCCCGGTAAGCGGTGGCGAACCGGCAACCCAGGCTCGCGGCGGCATCGAAGGAGACGCCGTCGGGGATCGCGACGAGGTTCGCGTCGGCGGCGTGCAGCGCGACGAGCTCCGCGTACGAGCCCCAGTGCGTGAAGCCCGGCTGCGTCTGGTCGGGGCAGACCTGCGCCTGACCGCTCCGGCACCACGAGCAGACGCCGCAGCCGCTGACGAACGGCACCGTGACCCGGTCACCCACCTGCCAGCCGGTGACACCCGCACCGACCTGCGCAACGGTGCCGGCGAGCTCGTGACCGGGCACGTGCGGGAGGTCCGTGATGTCGGCGTCGTGCCCCGCCCACGCGTGCCAGTCGCTCAGGCACAGACCGGTGGCATGTACCCGCACCACCACTCCCCCGTCCGGCACGCCCGGATCGGGCACCTCGCGGACCTCGGCGGGGCTCTGGAACTGGTCGAAGACGATGGCACGCACCAGCGGATTCAACCACGCGCACCCTCGCCCGTTCGACCATGCCCGGGCCACCCCTGCCGACCTGTCGAGAGGTGCCGGTCGCGCCGCAGGTCAGGGACGCATTCCGGCATATCGGGAGTGTCAGTGGTGGCGCCTAGGGTGGCGGTCATGGTCGCTCCCCCGCGCCTCGAGCGCATCACCGTCGCCGAAGCCACCCGCCGCTACCTCGCGGCGGTCGAGGTCGAGACGATCCGCGGCGTGCTGTCACCCGCCACGGCACGCAGCTACACGCGCGACGTCACCGAGTTCGGCCGCCTGACCGGACGCGACCGCATCCTCGACGACGTGACCGGCGCGGACGTCGACAGCGTGCTCGTGCGCTACCAGTCCGCACCCGACGCCCGGTACACCGACCCGCACCGCAAACCCGGCCCCGGCCGCAGCACCGCCACCGTCAACCGGTTCCGGCAGTCCGTCACCCGGTTCTTCGCGTACGCAGCCCGCGAGTGCTGGGTACAGGCCGACCCCATGCAGTGGGCCGCCCCGCCCGCCAAGGTCCGCGGCACCCTGCGCACCGCCCGTACCGCCCTGTCCGCCGGCGCGGCCCGCAGCCTGCTGACCACACCGCCGTCCGACACACCCGCCCGCACCGACCAGGACCTCGCCCTGCGCGACCGGCTCGTCGTCGCCCTCCTGCTCGTCCTCGGCCCACGCGTCTCCGAGCTCGCCCGTACCGACGTCGACGACGTCGCGCGAGAACCCGAACGCACCACCTGGCGCATCCGCGGCAAGGGCGGCAACACCCGCACCGTGACCCTCTCCCCACCCCTGGCCAAGGCCCTCGAGGACTACCTCACCCACCTGCGCCCCACCCTCGCCACGAAGCGCCCCCAGGACACCGACGCACAACGCGCCCTCCTGCTGTCCTGGCGCGGCCGCCGCATCGACACCCAGGCCATCCGGGCACTGCTCACCCGCGCCGTCGCCCGCATGCCCGCCCCCTACCAGCGCGAGGCCACCCCCCACGCCCTGCGCCACACCACAGCGACCCTGCTCGTCGCCGACGGCTGGGACGTCAAGGTCGTCGCCGAGCTCCTCGGACACGCGTCGATCGCCACCACCGGCGTCTACCTCGACCGCATCGAGGGCGAGCTCACCGCCGCCATCAGATCCCACCCCCTGGCCACCGCGATCGACTGAGCGATCCACTGAGACGCCGTAGAAATCCGATGCCAAAACTGCGATACCGGGTACCGTGAGGCCCGTGGCGTCTCGCAAGGTCCCCAGCAACCTCCCCAAGCTCACCCTCGACATCCCCACCGACTTCATGGCGCGCGCCCGCACGCTCGCGACCCGGGCCGCCGTCGTCGCGGCTGCCGTACCCGTCGCAGCGGCGGTAGCACTCACCGTCACCGACATGGTCCGACGGCGCATGCACCCCCTCACCGCGAAGTTCCCCACGGAGAAGCCCCTCACCGAGCACATCGACCAGACCGCCACCACGGTCTACACCTACGGTGCCGACCTGTTCGACGCGATGCTCGAGGCGATCCGCGGCGCTCGCAGCACGGTGATGCTCGAGTCGTACATCTGGAAGAACGACCACGTGGGCCAGCAGTTCAAGCAGGCGCTCATCGACGCGTCCGCCCGCGGGGTCGAGGTCTACGTCATCGTCGACGGCTTCGCCAACCTCGTGGTCCCGTACTCGTTCTACCGCTTCCCGCCCGCCGTGCACGTGCTGCGCTTCCCCGTGCTGCGCCCCGGCATGGCGTACCTCAACATCCGCACCTCAGGACGCGACCACCGCAAGATCCTCGTGGTCGACGACGAGATCGGGTTCGTCGGCGGCTACAACATCGGCTCCCTGTACGCCACGCAGTGGCGCGACACCCACGTGCGCCTCGCCGGCCCGTCCGTCTGGGAGCTGCGCAACGCGTTCGTCGACTTCTGGAACCGGCACCGCAAGCCGCGCCACCCGATCCTGCCGGACGTCGGGTCCAAGTCCTGGCTGCCCCACCTCAGGGCCGCGCGCAACGCACCGTCCGAGCTCGTGTTCCCCATCCGCGGGCTCTACCTCGACGCGATCGACCGCGCCACGGACCACGTGTACATCACACAGGCATACTTCATCCCGGACCACGATATCCACGCCGCGCTCCTCGCCGCCTCCGCCCGCGGGGTCGACGTGCGTGTCCTGGTCCCCCACCGCTCCAACCACGTCGTGGCGGACTGGCTCGCCCGCGGCCAGTACGCGTCCCTGCTGCGCGGCGGCGTACGGATCTTCCTGTACCAAGGGGCCATGGTCCACGCGAAGACCGCGACCATAGACCGCCGCTGGACCACGATCGGCACCGCCAACATCGACCGGCTCAGCCTCACCGGCAACTACGAGGTCAACCTCGAGATCGTCGACCCCGGCCTCGCCGACCGCATGGAGGACATCTTCGACATGGACCTGTCCAACGCGCAGGAGCTCACGCTCGCCCAGTGGGAGGAACGCGGAGCGCTCGCCAAGATCGGGGAGTACCTCCTGATCCCGCTGCGCCCGCTGCTCTAGGACGCCGACAGCCGCTAGGGCGTCCCGCCCGTGCCCCGAGCCACCGCCGCCGGCACACCGGGCGTCACGGCCGCCGGCACCACCGCAGCGCTCGTCTCGTGCTCCCAGCGCGTGCGCGGCAGCGCGTCCGGCGCCTCGCGCTGCAACCACGTCACCAGCTCCTCACGCACCAGGCACTGCAGGTTCCACAGCGCGGAGCTGTCCGCCGCGCTGATCGTCGCCCGTGCCCGCACCACCCCGGAGAGCGCCGAAGTGACCTGCAGACTCACCACCCGCCCGTCCCACAGCGGCGACTCCACCACGACACGCCGCAGCTCCGCCCGCATCGCCTCCAGCGGAGCCCGGAAGTCCACATCGATCTCCACGATGCCCATCACCTCGGTCGACTGCCGCGTCCAGTTCTCGTACGGCGTCGACGTGAAATAGGTGCACGGCAGGATCAGCTTGCGCTCGTCCCAGATCGCGACCACCACGTACGCGAGAGTGATGTCCTCGATGGTGCCCCACTCACCCTCGACGACCACCACGTCACCCACCCGCACCGCGTCACTGAACGCGATCTGCAGGCCCGCGAACACGTTTCCCAGCGACGACTGCGCCGCCAGGGCCGCGACCACGGACAGCACGCCCGCCGACGCCAGCAGGCTGGCGCTCGCGGCCCGGGCCTCCGGGAACGTGAACAGGACCGCGGCGCACGCCACGACCGACACGAGGCCCATGGTCAGGCGGCGCACGACCAGGATCTGGGTGCGCAGCCGGCGTGCGTCCCGGCCCACCATGCTGTGCCCCACGCGGTGCAGCGCCCGGTCCTCGACGACGAGGGCGATCGTGGCGACCATCCAGGCCGAGCTGAGGATCACCGAGACGACCACGACGTGCTGCAGCACGGGGAACCAGTGGTCGCCGCGGTTCGCCGTCGCCCACACGGCGATCCACATGCCCACGACCATGAAGGTCGCGTGGGCGGGCTTGCGCAGCCGTACGGCGATCTCCCGGACCGTCTCGTTGCTGCGCGCGGCGTAGCGCACCACCTTGGAGGCGAGCAGCACGGCGAAGAAGGCGACGGTGACCGCGAGGACCACCCATCCGAGGGTGACGGCGAGGTTCGTTGCCTGTTCGATCTCTTCCTCTGCCACCCGCACAGCGTCGCCCACCCGAGCCACACGCCGCAAACTCCACAAGCCAGACAATGTGGTTTTCACCCGACTGGTGGGTCGGCAGGGTGACCCACCAGCCGGTCAGCCGGTCAGCCGGTCAGGCGGTCAGCGATTCTCCGGCGTGGAGGTGCGCGTACCGGTACCCGCCGCCCAGGCGGGCCGTGTCGAGCCAGCGTGCGGTCAGGGTGTGCCCTACCTCGGACAGCAGCGCGTCGTGGATCGGTACGACGACGGCCGCGGGGACCGACCGGGCGAGGTCGATGGCGTCGGCGAGCCTGGCCCAGGGCCCGGAGACGGGGACCAGGAGCACGTCCAGGCCGCCGTCGGGGACGTGCTGCGGCGCGGTGTAGGAGTCGCCGGGGTGGTAGAGGCTGCGTCCGGACGTCTCGATCCGGTAGGTGACGTTCATGGCCAGGCGGGGCGCGTCGGGGTGGATCTCGGCGTGGGTCCCGCCGCCGACGGTGACCTGGGCGCCCGCGACCTCCAGGACCTCGCCGGGCGCGACGGCGTGTACCCGGTCGGCGGGCGCGCCGGCGGAGGTCAGCTCGTCCAGGGCGGAGGGCGGCCCCCAGACGTGGGTGTCGGCGGACGAACCGAGGTGTTGGAGCACGGCTTCCGCGTCGAGGTGGTCGGCGTGGTCGTGCGTGATCAGCACGGCGTGGGCGCCGTTCAGTGCGGCGTGGGTGTCGGAGAACGTTCCGGGGTCGATGACGAGGCGTCCGCCGGGCACGTCGACGGACACGCACGAGTGTCCGTGGAAGGTGAGCTGCATGCTGGCACCTTACGCTCGCGCGGCGGGCGTGCTCAGACGGCGGAGCGGGCCGCTCTGCGTCGTGCGAGCTCGTCGCCCTCGACGACGGGGACGTCGTCCGGTTGGCCGGGGTCGAGGGTCTCGGTCGGCATCTGGGCGAGGGTGCCTTCGATCTCGCGCCATACCCGGCCGACGGCGATGCCGAAGACGCCCTGGCCGCCGGCGACGAGGTCGACGACCTCGTCGGGCGAGGTGCACTCGTAGACGCTCGCGCCGTCGGACATGAGGGTGATCTGCGCCAGGTCGTCGACGCCCCGCTCACGCAGCGCGGTGACGGCGGTGCGGATCTGCTGCAGGGAGACACCGGTGTCGAGGAGGCGCTTGACCACCTTGAGCACCAGGATGTCGCGGAAGCTGTACAGGCGGTGCGTGCCGGAGCCGGTCGCCGGTTTGATGCTGGGCTCGACGAGTCCGGTGCGGGCCCAGTAGTCGAGCTGACGGTAGGTGATGCCGGCGATGTGGCATGCCGTGGTGCCGCGATAGCCGGTCGTGGCGTCCTGCTCCGTCAGGTCCTCACCGAAGAGGAGACCCTGCGCGCCGTGCGGGACCGTAGCGCGTGTGGCTCTCTCACCGCTGGTGTTCACTGTGCCTCCTGGGGTGTCGTGACCACGCTATGGCGCGTCGAAGGTGATTTCAAAGATGCGCGCCGTGAAAGGTTCGGCGTGTCGCGAGTTGGTCCGTTTTCAGCCGGTTCGGCCACCGCCGCCCTGGCCGCCGCCGGGCGGTCCGAGGAAGTCCTCCGGGGTGACGTGGTCCAGGAAGTCGCGGAAGCGTTCGACCTCGGCCTGCTGGTCGACGTCGACGATCTCGACACCGGCCAGGGCCACGATCTCGGCGGAGCACAGGACGGGGCTGCCGGTGCGCACGGCGAGCGCGATGGCGTCGGAGGCCCGGGAGTCGAGGTGCACGCCGTTGCTCAGGACGAGCTCGGCGAAGTAGATGCCGCCTTCGAGGGCGACGATCTCCACCCGTTCGAGCGTGACGCCGACGGCGCCCAGCACGTCCCTCAGCAGGTCATGGGTCATGGGGCGCGGTGTGGCGAGGCCCGCCTGTGCCATGGCGATGGCGCTTGCCTCGCGGGCGCCGATGACGATCGGGATGGCCAGGTCGGCGGCACTGTCCAGCAGCAGCACGACGATCTCCTGATCGCGTTGCTGCTGTCGAACGCCGAGGATCTCCACCGGGACCATCGGCACGTCGTCCGGCCTCACGCTTTCACCGTACGGCTACTCGTGGCCGCTCGTCGCGCGCTCGGGACAAATTCCTGGTCACAGGGCGGTCGTCCAGGGGCAAAAAGCGGGTGAACTCTGTGCGCGCGGGTGGCGCGGGTGCGTGCGGGTGGCGCGGGTGCGTGCGGGTGCGCGGGTGACGGTGCAGGTCAGCCGAGGTCGTCGATGCCCTGTCGTACCCACGCGGCGTGCAGGCGGGTGAACAGCTCGCCCATGTCGCTCGCCATGCTGGCGGCGCGGCCGCGTGCCGCGCTGGCCTGCTGGCTGCGCAGTGGTGCGACGACCTGGTCGACGAGCGCGACCTGCCGGTCGGCGGACGTGCGGAAGGACCGCAGGTGGCGTGGTTCGACGCCGAACTCGGCCAGGGCCCCGGCGGTCCGGGCGACGTCGACGGCACCCGACCCGAAGGTGCTGCCCGACGCGGGCAGCAGGCCGGCGCGGGCCAGGTCGTGCACGAACTCCTCGGTGACGCCGGCAGCGTCGGCCACGGACTGCGCGGTCCAGCGACGTCGCGCGGGTGCGGCGACGCCGGCCAGGCGTGGTGCGGGGTGTTCCGCCGAGTCGGGGTCGGCGTCCATCGCGGCGAGGCGTTCCTTGATCACCTTCAGCGGCATGTAGCTGTCGCGCTGCTCGGTCAGGACGAACCGCAGGCGTTCGACGTCGGCCTGGCTGTACTGGCGGTACCCCGACGGCGTGCGCACGGGTTCGATCAGGCCCTGCTCCTCGAGGAAGCGGAGCTTGGAGTGCGAGACGGACGGGAACTCCTGGCCCAGGGCGCGCAGGACGTCGCTGATGCGCATCGTGGCCTGGCGGGAGATGCCGCGAGGCCAGGGCGCGCCGGTGTCGTCCTCGTCGTGGCCGTGCTGGTCGTGGCCGTGCTCGCTGTCCTGGGCACGGTCGTGGCGCGGTACGGCGGTGCCGTGGACCCCGCGATGGTCGCGCGCGGCGCCGGCCGTCACGGGGCGGGCGTCCCCGCGCCCCACTGCGCCGGCGACTGCGGGCTGGCGTGGAAGGTGAGGCGGAACTTGCCGATCTGCACCTCGTCGCCGGTGACCAGCGTGGCGGCGTCGATACGGCCGCGGTTGACGTAGGTGCCGTTCAGGGATCCGATGTCACGCACGACGAACGAGTCGCCCTCGCGCACGAACTCGGCGTGCTTGCGGGACACGGTGACATCGTCGAGAAAGATGTCCGCCTGCTCGCTGCGACCGGCGACGCTGCGACCGGTGTCCAGGAGGAAGCGTGCGCCGAACCCGGGCCCCCGCTGCACGATCAGCAGGGCGGAGTGCCGCGGCAGAGCGGCTACGGCGGCGGCTTCCTCCGGGCTGAGCGCCGTACGGGGCGCCTGCTCGTCGGAGGTCGGGAACGCGATGCGACCCAGGTTGGCCGTGGTATCGGGCCCGACCGGATGGGCGCTGGGGTCCGTCATCAGGTCTCCTCGGGTGCGGTGGTGATGTGCCGGGCAACTACGCTCGGACAACGGCTGGGACCGCGTCCGGGTTCCACTCAACCTACCCCGATCGCGACGGAGACGGGAACCAAAGTTGGGAACCAACCCGGATAAAACTACCCACGTCGCGACGGTTCCGCATGCCGGTTCCCCTACCTCGTCCCGCCGCGCCCCGGATCCGGGCCGAGAACGTGGCCGGGGTCACTCCTCGTCGACCGGTTCGGCGTGCTTCGGCTCACCCGGGATCCGCAGCGCATCCACCCTGACCTGGTCGGAGACCGTGATGGTCACCTCGCCGCCCTCCTCACGGATGCGCGGCAGCGCACCACCCGGGATCTCCAGCGCACGGTCGATCGTCTCGGGGTCACCGATCGCCGTCCACTCGTACGGGGAGCTGATCGCCGAACCGTCGAGCACCACACCACCACCGGCGTCGACGAAGTAGCTCGTCGTGACCAGCCGCACCCCGTTGACCTGGATCGCCTCCGCCCCCGCGTTGCGCAGCTCCTCGAGGAGGTTGAACAGGACCTGCGCCTCCAGCGGCCGGTCACCGTCCGCCACCTCGATCTGCACGCCCGGGCCGTGAGCGGGGAGCCTGCCCGACAGGATGCCCTCCTGCTCGGCGCGCTGCTGCGCGAGGTCCCGCGCCGCCTGGTCACGACCGTCCTCCGACCGCAGCTCGTCCCGGATGGCCTCCAGCTCGGCGACCTCCGCGTCGAGCTGGTCCGCACGCTGCGTCACCTCGTCCAGGAGCCGCACCAGCTCGTCCTGACGCAGGCTGCTGAGCTGGTCCCCCGTCGACTGCCCCACCTGGACCGCGAGGGCGAACCCCAGCAACAGGCACAGCAGGCCGGTCAGCAGCTCCGATCGCGTGCCACGAGGCCGCAGAAGCTGCGCGACCCGCCGCCAGCCGGACACCGCAGCCGGCCGCGCGGGCGCATCCTCCGCCCGGTCCTCGGTCTGGTCCTCGGTCTGGTCTCCCGGCTGGCCCTCGGTCTGGTCGTCCACCTGCTCGTCGCCCATGCTCACGCCTTGAAGATGTGCCGGCGGATCGAGGCAGCGTTCGAGAAGATCCGGATACCCAGCACCACCACCACTGCCGTCGACAGCTGCCCACCCACACCGAGCTGGTCACCCAGGAACACGATGAACGCGGCCACCACCACGTTCGACAGGAACGACACCAGGAAAACCTTGTCGTCGAACAACCCGTCGAGCATCGCCCGCAGCCCCCCGAACAACGCGTCCAGCGCCGCCACCACCGCGATCGGCAGGTACGGCTGCAGTATCAGCGGGACGGTCGGCTGCAGCACCAGGCCGGCCACCACCCCGATCACCAGCCCGACGATCGCGATCATCCGTTGCCCTCCTCCGATCGATCCTGCGTCGTATGCGCATAGCGCAGCGTCGGGGACCCCGCACCCGGCAGGAACATCCCCTCGCTCGTCGTCACCTCGTTCTCGATGCCGTACTCCGCGCTCAACAGCTGCAAGAACCCCAGCCCCGCGGACCGCGCGAACTCCACCTGCATGTCGTCCGCGTCCCCCACCGCCTCGATCGTGTACGTCGGCCCGTTCAACGGCTGCAGATCCACCAGGATCGCGTCACCCGCGTTCCTGATCGCCGACAACGACGTCAACCGCTCATCGTTCACCGCGACCGCCTCCGCGCCCGCCGCCCACAGCTCGTTCACGACGAACTGCACGTCCGCGTCCCGCACCCGCGACTCCGCCGGCGCATCACCCGGATCCACCAGCCCACCACCCGAACCATCGGTCAACGTCACCACCATGCCAGGCCCCCGCACCGGCACCGCACCACTGACCCACCGATCCAGCTGATTGACCTCCACCAACGCCGACGGCAACAACCCACCACCACGCAACCCGTCCACCTCCGAACGAAGCTCCACCGACCTGCGCGACAGCTCCTCCACCGCGGCACTGCGATCCTGGATCTGCTCCATCAGCACCGAACGCCCCTTCGCCACAGACGGCTGCGGCGCTCGCAGCTCCCGCACCGCGACCGTGGTCGCCGCACCGAGCAGCACCGCGAGCAGCACCCACGTCACCACGCTCGCCACACCCCGCCGCGGCGTCGACTCCCCCGCCTCCGCGCGTCGCTGGGCCATCTGCGCGTACCCCGGGTCCAGCGGACGCTCGGTGACCTCGCACAGCAGCGTCATCGACTCGTCCGGGCGGCGACCCGCGGCGTCCACCCCCGGACCCGGCACGGTCATGCCGCGGCCGCCAGCCGTCGTACCTGCGCCACGTACTGCAGCCCTGCCAGCCAGTACAGGCCCACACCCCACCACGTGAAGGCCCAGCCCACCACGTGCGCGGACGCACCCAGCCAGCCCGGCACCTCCGCCAGCAGCAGGAGCGGGAACGCGTACAACAGGGCGAACGTCGCGACCTTGCCCACCAGCGTCACGTTCAGCGTGCCGTACCCGAGACGCGCGAGCACCGGCACCGTCAGCGCCAGCAGCACGTCACGCGCCACGATCACCGCCACGAGCCACAGCGGCACCACCTCGCGCCACGCCAGACCGATCAGCGTCACGAAGATGAACAGACGATCCGCGAACGGGTCCAGCACCTGCCCCAGCCGGGTCACCTGGTTCAACCGACGGGCCAACACACCGTCGAGCCAGTCCGACACGCCCGAGACCGCGAGCACGAGCAACGCCCAACCGTCCTCGCCCACCACGATCAGCACGGCGAAGACCGGCACGAGCGCCAGCCGCACCAGACTGATCACGTTGGGCACGGTCAGGATCCGGGAGCTCATCTCCGCCCCAGTAGACACGCACACCGCCCTTGTTCACGCCGGTTCGTCTCGGCCGCCATCCTACGGCGCACCCGTTGCGTATCCGCACTGGCGCGCCGCCCGGCGCCGCGACCACACCCCTCACCACGCACGACACCACCCACAACATCACCCCCGTGCTGCACGTCACGCTCCCGCACTCTGTGCCGAAGCCCCCACCAGCCGATAGGGTGGTGCCACATCCCCTTGGAGTTCGTCGTCTTCCCGTGTGTGCACATAACGTGCGAGGCAGGCCCGCAGCCCTGGCTGCGGGGAAGGTGTTTCGGGAGCGAGCGACGCGAGGGCCCTCACCTCGGCCCTGACTCCGCCCGCGACGACGAACGGTGCATCACTGCATGTCTATCGACACCCATGACCTGATCGCGCCTGCCCAGCAGGAGACTGCCCAGCAGGACACCGAGCAGGCCACCGCCGACACCGGCGACCAGGCGACCCCCACGGCCGCCACCCACGAGGCCACCACCGAGGCCACCCACACCGAGGCCACCGCGCCCGAGCCCACCGGCCCGACCTTCGCGAGCCTCAACCTCCCCGCACCCCTCATGGCAGCGGTCAACGAGCTCGGCTTCGTCACCCCCTCCGCCATCCAGGCCCGCGCCATCCCCGAACTCCTCGCCGGCCGCGACATCACCGGCGTCGCCCAGACCGGCACCGGCAAGACCGCAGCCTTCGGCCTCCCGCTGCTCGCCGCCGTCGACCCCGCGCTCCGCAAGGTCCAGGCCCTCGTCCTTGCCCCCACCCGCGAGCTCGCCATGCAGGTCGCCGACGCCATCGAGTCCTTCGCGTCCAAGCTCGACGACGTCCGCGTCCTGCCCGTCTACGGCGGCGCCCCCTACATCCCCCAGCAGCGCGCCCTGCGCGACGGCGTCCACGTCGTCGTCGGCACCCCCGGCCGCATCAAGGACCACCTCGACCGCGGCGCCCTCAAGCTCGACGACATCCGCTTCCTCGTCCTCGACGAGGCCGACGAGATGCTCCGCATGGGCTTCGCCGAGGACGTCGAGGAGATCTTCGGCCAGGCACCCACCAAGCGCCAGGTCGCCCTCTTCTCCGCGACCATGCCCCCGGCCATCCGCAAGGTCGCCGACCACCACATGACCGACCCCGTGCAGATCGCCGTCACCCGACAGGCCTCCACCGTCACCTCGGTCCGCCAGACCTACGCCGTCGTACCCTTCCGCCACAAGGTCGGCTCCCTCGCCCGCGTCCTGGCCACCTCCGACGCCGACGCCGCCATCGTCTTCACCCGCACCCGCGGCGCAGCAGAAGACGTCGGCTCCGCCCTCATCGAGAAGGGCATCTCCGCCGCCACCATCTCCGGCGACGTCGCCCAGAAGGAACGCGAGAAGATCGTCGAGCGACTCCGCTCCGGCGCCCTCGACGTCCTCGTCGCCACCGACGTCGCCGCCCGCGGCCTCGACGTCGACCGCATCGGACTCGTCGTCAACTTCGACGTCCCCGGCGAACCCGAGGCCTACGTCCACCGCATCGGCCGCACCGGCCGCGCCGGACGCACCGGCGAAGCACTCACCTTCGTCACCCCCCACGAGCGCGGCAAGCTCCGCAGCATCGAACGCACCATCCGCGCCTCCCTCGAAGAGGTGGAGATCCCCTCCCCCAAGGACGTCTCCGCCCACCAGGTCAAGCGCACCCTCGGCAAGGTCGCCACCCGCCGCGAAGCCGGCCGCCTCGAGATGTACACCGACCTCATCCGCACGTACACCCAGGAGAACGACGTCGACCCCATCGACGTCGCAGCCGCCATCGCGGCGCTCGCGGTCGGCGACGACGGCCCCCGTGCCCGTGCGGAGCAGGAGGAGTACGAGCGCGAGCGGAGCGAGGCCAAGGCAGCGGCGGCCCGCCGCAACAACCGCGACGGCGACCGGCACGACCGCGCCCCGCGTGGCCGCTCCGAGGGCGAGCGCGGCATCCGTCGACCGGCCCGGGGTACCCGCTACCGCATCGCCGTCGGGCACACGCACGGCGTGCAGCCGGGCGGGATCGTCGGCGCGCTGACGGGCGAGGGCGGCATCACCGGCGCCGACGTCGGCAAGATCGACATCTTCGGCAGCTTCTCCCTGGTGGACATCATCGCGCCGCTGGACAACGACGCGCTCGACCGCCTCGCTCGCGCCCGGGTGGCGGGCAAGCCCCTGCGTATCACGCTCGACCGCGGTCCGGCCCGCCCCGGTGGCGACCGCGACCGGTCTCCCCGGACGGGCGGCGACCACCGCCGTCCCGACGGTGAGCGCGGCCCGCGTGGCCGCAGCACCGCCCACTGGGAGGCCCGCAGCAGCCGCTGACCCGGCTGACGCTCGACGAGCAGTCGCATGACGACGGCGGTCGGGTTTGCCGAGACCATGTCTCGGCAAACCCGACCGCCGTGCTCGTTGTCCGGTTACGTCCGAGCCGGCTACGTCCCAGCCGGCTACGTCCCAGCCGGCTACGTCTGGTCGGGCTCGTCCCGGTCGGGCTCCGCCGCCTCGCCCAGCTCGCTCACCAGGGCCACCAGGCGGCGGGCCTCGGCCATGCCGTGCTCGCCGTCCGCCCGCTGGATACCCATGACGGCGAGCACGTCGCCGTCGGCCAGGTCGAGGTGCACCCAGGGGTCGTTCGGCCCGAACCGCACGGTCACGATCTCGGCCCAGGCCAGCCGGCGACTCTTGGCGTAGTTCACCACGGTGAGCCCGGTCGGGTCCGGGAGGGCCCGCACGGCCCCGAACCGCCACGCGACGACGGCACCCAGCAGCCCGAACACGATGATGCCCACCCGGTTCGCCGCGTCGGCGGTGGTCGCCGCCAGCGCCACGAACGTGCATCCGCCGGCGACGAGCAGCGCCAGCCCGTACGCCGTCGGCGTGCCGAAACGGCCGCGGAAGGTTCGGAAGCGGTTCCCGCCCCCGCCGGCGTCGCTGCTACCTGTCTCCGCGGCCATGGGACCTACAGCCGGGAGGCGTGGATCGACGTCACGATGATGGCGCGCGCACCGACGTCGTACAGCGCGTCCATGATCTGGTTGGTCTGGCTGCGCGGGACCATGACGCGCACCGCGCGGGCGTCGCTGTGGTGCTGCGCCGAGACCGTCGGGGACTCCTTGCCCGGCGTGATCGCGACGGCCCGCTCGAGCTGGGCCTCGGGGACCACGTAGTCCATGAGCACGTACTCCCGGGCGGTGATCACACCCTCCAGCCGCCGCGTCAGGATGTTCAGGCCGGCCGGCTGCTCGGCGTCCGCCTGCCGGATCAGCACGGCCTCCGAGCGCAGGATCGGGTCGCCGAAGACCTCGAGCCCGGCGGCCCGCAGGGTGGTGCCGGTCTCCACGACGTCGGCGATGACGTCCGCGACGCCGAGCCGTACGCTCGACTCCACGGCACCGTCGAGGTGCACGATCGCGGCGGGCTCGACACCCTGCTTCGCGAGGTGCTGGGCCACGAGAGTCGTGTACGACGACGCCACGCGGCGCCCTGCGATGTCGCTCACCTGGGTCACCGGCGCGGCCTCACCGGGCCCGGCGGGCGCCGCGTACCGGAACGTCGACCGGGCGAAGCCGAGGCCGAGGTGCTCGACGGCATCGGCACCCGAGTCAAGCATCAGGTCCCGGCCGGTGATCCCGACGTCGACGGTCCCGGTACCCACGTAGACCGCGACGTCGCGCGGGCGCAGGAAGAAGAACTCGACGTCGTTGTCAGGGTCGGCGAGCACGAGCTCGCGGGTGTCCCTGCGCTGGCGGTAGCCCGCCTCGCGCAGCATCTCGGAGGCGGGGCCGGACAGGGCACCCTTGTTGGGGACGGCGATGCGCAGCATGTGTGTGGTTCCTCTCTGGGTGTACGTCGGATCCGGGTGCGAGGCAGGGCCTCGCTACAGATGCGCGTACACGTCCTCGAGGGTCAGTCCCTTGGCGACCATCAGGACCTGCAGGTGGTACAGGAGCTGGGAGATCTCCTCCGCCGTCTCGCCGTCCGACTGGTACTCGGCGGCCATCCACACCTCGGCGGCCTCCTCCACCACCTTCTTGCCGATCGCATGAACGCCTGCGTCCAGCTGGGCCACGGTGCCTGAACCCGCCGGGCGGGTCTCGGCCTTCTCGGTCAGCTCGGCGAACAGGGTCTCGAAGGTCTTCACGGGCCCAGCCTAGTCGGGCACCCGGGGCACCACCCGCCGCCGTCCCACGTTCTGGCCATGTCGCACCTATGGCGCCGGCCACTCCAGCGCCCGGGTCGAGCCCCCATCTTCTGGGCTGGGGTGCGGCGACCTCGGACTCTGGGGTGTCTTCAACACGCTTGGCACACTATTAATCTATGACCACACGGTTACCGCGACACCGGCGCCAGGTCCCGGAGCGTCACCGCCGTGGCGACAGCGGCCTCCGCCGCCTCGGCACCCTTGTCCTCGCGGGACCCCTCGAGGCCCGCGCGGTCGAGTGCCTGCGCCTCGTCGTCACACGTCAGCACACCGAACCCGACGGGCACGCCGGTGCGCACGCTCACCTCCGTCAGGCCGGTGGTGGCGGCGGAGCACACGTACTCGAAGTGCGGCGTGCCGCCCCGGATCACCACGCCCAGGGCGACCACGGCGTCCGCTCCCCCGGCAGCCGCCCGGGCCGCCGCCACCGGCAGCTCGAACGACCCGGGCACCCGAACCTCGGTCCAGTCGGCGCCCGACTCCTCCAGCGCCCTGCGCGCGCCGGCCAGCAGACCGCCCATCACCTGCTCGTGCCAGCTGGCCGCGACCACGACGACCCGCAGGCCGGTCCCGTCGACGGTCACCTTCGGTGCTCCGGCCCCGCTCATGCGCATGCTCCTTCGTCCTCGTTCACGACCGTGCTCATCGCCGGCCTCGTCTCAGTCCTTCTGCCGCGGTCCCAGCCCGTCAGGCCGTTCCCCGTCCCGTCCGGCCCGGTCAGCTCCACCTTCTCGATGCGGTGCCCCAGCAGGGCCCGCTTCGTCTCCAGGTAGCGGTGGTTGTGCACCCCGCGCCCCACCACGAGCGCACGCCGCCCGACGACGTCGGTACCCGCCTCCCGCAGGCCCGAGACCTTCTCCGGGTTGTTCGTCAGGAGGGTCACCCCGTCGATCCCGAGGTCCGCCAGCATGGCCGACGCCGCACCGTACTCCCGCGCGTCGACCGGCAGCCCGAGGTCCACGTTCGCCTCGACCGTGTCCCGGCCGCCGTCCTGCAGCGCGTAGGCCTGGATCTTCGCCGCCAGGCCGATCCCCCGGCCCTCGTGGCCCCGCAGGTACACCACGGCGCCGCCCTCCGCGGCCACAGCGGCCAGCGAGGCCTCCAGCTGCGGCCCGCAGTCGCACCGCAGGGAGCCCAGCGCGTCACCCGTCAGGCACTCCGAGTGCACCCGCACGAGGGTCCCCCGGCCCGGGGCCTCGCCCCGCGCACCGGACGGCGTGGCCGGGGTGAGCGCCAGGTGCTCGGCACCCGAGCGCTGGTCCCGGTACGCCACCACGCGGAAGTCGCCGTGCCGGGTCGGCAGCGCCGCCTCCGCGACCCGGACCACCCGGGCAGGTTCGGCGGCGTCGGGCACGGGTCGGTCGACGGGGTCGTGCACGCGGCGCCACGCCACGAGGTCCGCGACGGTCAGCAGCACGAGCCCGTGCTCCGCCGCCAGGACCTGCGCCTCGGGCAGGCGCAGCACGTCGCCGTCGTCCCGGACGAGCTCCGCGATCGCGCCCACCTCGCCCAGGTCCTTGCCCAGCTCCTTGCTCACACCGCCGGCGAGGCGCACCAGATCCACGGCCGCCTCCGTGTGCCCCGCGCGCTCCAGCACGCCACCCGGCCGCGCCCGCAGCGGCAGCACGTGCCCGGGCCGGATCAGGTCCCGGGCGCCCGACGCCGGGTCGCCCAGCACCCGCAGCGTGCGTGCCCGGTCCGCGCCGGAGATGCCCGTCGTCACGCCGACGGCAGCGTCCACCGAGACCGTGTACGCCGTGGAACGGGGGTCCTCGCTCCGCTCCACCATCAGGGGCAGCTCCAGCGCGTCGGCGCGGTGAGCGGGCATCGGTGCACACAGGTACCCCGAGGAGTGCCGCACCGTCCAGCCCACCCACTCGGCGGTCGCGGTGCTCGCGGCGAGCACCACGTCCACCTCGTTCTCCCGGCCTGCGTCGTCGGCCACCAGCACCGGACGGCCGGCGGCCAGCTCCGCGAGGGCGCGCTCCACCAGGCCCGCGCTCATCGTGCGACCTCGGGCTGTGCGGTCTCGGGCTGTCCTGCCTCGACCGGGGCGACGCCGGCCGCCGGCACCGCGGGAGCCCGCACGCCGGCCGCCATCAGGCGCTCGACGTACTTCGCGAGCACGTCCACCTCGACGTTGACCAGGTCGCCCGGCGCGAGCCGGCCGAGCGTGGTCGCGGCGAGCGTGGTCGGGATGAGCGACACGCCGAACCCCTCGTCCGACACCCAGGTCACGGTGAGCGAGACCCCCGCCAGCGCGACGGAGCCCTTCTCCGCGACGTACCGGGTGAGCGCGGGAGGCGCGGCGAAGGCCAGCTCGTCCCAGCGCGGCCCGGGCGTGCGCCGCACGAGCGTCGCGACGCCGTCGACGTGCCCCTGGACCACGTGCCCGCCCAGCCTGCCGTCGGCGGGCAGCGCACGCTCCAGGTTGACCGCCGCGCCGGGGACGAGGCCGCCGAGCGAGCTCCGGCGCAGCGTCTCCGGCATCACCTCGGCCACGAAGGCACCGTCGGCCACCGACGTGACGGTGAGGCACACACCGTCGACGGCGATCGAGTCGCCGGGGCGGGCGTCGGACGCGGCGAGCGGACCGGCCACGGTCAGGACGGCGTCGGACGCGTCGTCGCCGCCAGGGCGGGTGAGCGCGACGACGGAGCCGAGCTCCTCGATGATTCCGGTGAACATCAGATCTCCTCCTTGGCGGGCCGGGCGGACCGGCCGTCCTGGCGTGGCTGGGTGGTGGTGTCGGGCTGGGTCGTGTCGGGCTGGGTCGTGTCGGGCCGGGCGCGGCGCGCGACCAGGAGCGCGTCGTCCCCCAGCCGGGTCACGTCGTGGGTGGCGAAGCGCGCGGCGGCCCCGATGCTGGTGATACCCAGGTCGCCGACCACGGACGGTCCCGACCCGAGCAGCACGGGCGCCACGTAGGCGTGGATCTCGTCGACGGCGTCGGCGGCCAGCAGCGCGGTCGCCAGGGTGGGACCGCCCTCCACGAGCAGGTGCCGCACCTCGCGCTCGGCGAGCCGTTCGAGCACCACGGCGAGATCGTGCTCGGGCAGGTGCAGCAGCGTGCCCCCGGGTCCGTGCAGGCGAGCACCGCCAGGCACCGCACGGCGGCCCAGCACCACCCGGAGCGGCTGGTGCTCGAAGAGCCCGCCGTCGGTGGTCCGGGCGGTGAGCGTCGGGTCGTCCGACAGGGCGGTGCCCGTGCCCACCGCTATCGCGTCGACCTGCGCGCGGATCGTGTGGGCATGGGCGCGCGCCTGGGGCCCGGTGATCCAGCGGCTCGTCCCGTCCGCTGCCGCGACCCTGCCGTCCAGGCTGGTCGCGAGCTTCAGGGTCACGTACGGCCGGCCGGTGCGCACGGCGTGCAGCCAGTGCCGCAGCAGTTCCTCGCCCTCGTCCGCGAGGAGGCCTGTGGTCACGTCGATCCCGGCGGCACGCAGCCTGGCCGTTCCCCCGGTCGCGACCGGGTTCGGGTCACCGACCGCCACGTGCACGGCGGCGACGCCGGCGTCGATCAGGGCGTCGGCGCACGGGCCGGTGCGGCCGTGGTGGGCGCACGGCTCGAGCGTGACCACCGCCGTCGTGCCGCGCGGGTCGATGCCGCGCGAGCGGGCAGCGGCGAGGGCCGCGGCCTCCGCGTGCGGGGTACCGGCGCCGCGGTGGAAGCCCTCGGCGACCGGGCGACCGTCCGGGTCGAGGAGCACGCACCCGACGCGCGGGTTGGGACCGTGGGCGGGGCCCTGCGCGGCCAGCGTGAGAGCGCGGCGCATGGCGGCCTCGACGGTGGTCGCGGACGCCGGTACCGCCGTGTGCCGCACGGCGTTGCCCTGCGGTGCCTGGGTCATGCTGTCCTCCCCGAGCTTCGGCGCTCCGGGGGTGGACGACGGGGACGCGGACGGAACCTCACGGCCCAGCCCGCGCGCACGACGTCACGGCGCCACGCGCCCCAGGGGGCGCCGACGCCGCACGTGCTTCCTCCCATCCGGACTTTCACCGTCGGTCCTGGAGTTTCACCAGATCAACCGGCCCCCTTGCGGAGGACGCGGGTCGCGGACTGTCACCGCCGGCTCGGAATTACACCGACCCCGGAGCACGTGTGTGCGTACTGCTGCTTGCCAGCATGCCACATCTCGCGGGTTTGCCGGCATGGTGTGTGTCACACCCCGCGCCGGCCCTGCCACCGAACCCTGCCACCGGATCGGCCGGCCGGGCGACTGGCCCGGCCAGAAGGCCCGCAGTCACGCCAGACTCCCCCGGTCGAGGCTGTTGGCGAGGCGGCGGTCGAGCTGTGCGCGGTGAGCGAGAACGCTTGGCACACTTTTTCTAACCATCGACGCGTGGCTGGAGACCACACGGCAAAGGTCCGCCTCGAGCATGCAGTCTGGCTTGCTGCCGATCCCGGATCCAGGCCAGATCGCATGCTCGAAGCGGACCTTGCTCCTCGCTCCCTGCTCGATCGACGCCGGTCCCGTCAGTGGGCGTGCTTGCTCGCCAGCTCCCGGAGCGTCGCGATCTCGGCCGGGATGTCCTCCGCGCCGTACACCGCCGAACCGGCGACGAACACGTTCGCACCCGCGTCGGCCGCCCGCTCGATCGTGTCGCGCGACACTCCCCCGTCGACCTGGATCCACACGTCCAGGCCCGACTCGCTCACGGCCTCACGTGTACGGCGGATCTTCGGCAGGGTGCCCTCGATGAAGGACTGGCCGCCGAACCCCGGCTCGACGGTCATCACGAGGATCATGTCGATCTCGGCGAGCAGGTCGAGGTAGGGCTCCACCGGCGTCGCGGGCCGCAGGGCGACCCCCGCCCGCGCACCGAGCCTGCGCAGCTCCCTGGCGAGCCGCACCGGCGCCTGGGCCGCCTCCGCGTGGAAGGTGACCGACGCCGCCCCCGCCTCCGCGAACGCCGGTGCCCACCGGTCGGGGTTCTCGATCATGAGGTGCGCGTCGAGCGGGACGGGCGACACCTTCGCGAGCCGCTCGAAGATCGGCAGCCCCAGTGTCAGGTTCGGCACGAAGTGGTTGTCCATGACGTCGACGTGGGCGTAGTCGGCGTCGGCGATCCGGCCGAGGTCGCGCTCCAGGTTCGCGAAGTCGGCGGACAGGATGCTCGGGGCGATGAGGGCTGCCATGATGCCAGCCTAGAGCGCGATTCCGGGTGCCACTGAACGGCCCCACCGAACCGCGCAGGCGCAACGGACCGGGAGCGACGATGATCCCCGAGGTGAACTACTGGGCAGTGCTCGTGGCCACGCTGTCGACGATGATCGTCGGCTCCGTCTGGTACACGCCCAAGGTGTTCGGCACGCGCTGGATGCGGCTCGCGAAGGTGGACCCGAAGGCGGCCGAGGCGGCGGGCGTCTGGCCCATCGTCGTCACGGTGATCGTCAGCTTCCTGACCGCCTGGGTGCTCGCGGGCGCCGTCTACATCTCGTGGGAGTTCTACGAGGGCGGCTTCCTCACCGCCGCCGTGGTGACCGCAGTGCTGCTCTGGATCGGCTTCACGGCCGCACGGATGGTCACGCACGACGCCTTCGAGGGACGCCCGCCGGCGCTCACCGTCCTCAACCTGGCGCACGAGCTCGTCACGATCCTGGTGATGGCCGTGATCATCGGCGTCTGGCCGCCGGCGGGCGTCTGACCGCGAGCGCCGGAGGACCTACCGGGCCACTACCGAGGCCGTCAGGCCATCTTGCGCAGCAGCGTCAGGTGCATGGCGTCCGTCCCGTGCACGTGCGGCCAGAGCTGCACGTCGTCGCGGTCGGCCAGCGGGATCTCGGCGGCGGCCCCGCCGGCGCGCACGACCGCCCGTACGGCGGCGGGCGTGTCGAGCCGTTCGACGTCGTCGCGCTTCTTGAGCACGTCGGAGACCACGAGCTGGGTCTCGGCGAGGTGCGGGGAGCACGTCACGTAGGCCACCACTCCCCCGGGGCGTACGGCGTCGAGCGCCGAGGCGAGCAGCTCGCGCTGCAGCCCGGTGAGCGCGGCGAGGTCCGCCGGCGTCCGGCGCCACCGGCTCTCCGGTCGGCGGCGCAGTGCGCCCAGCCCGGTGCACGGTGCGTCGACGAGCACGCGGTCGTAGGCGTCCGGCTCGTCGGCGCCGACCTCACGTCCGTCGCCGGTCCGTACCTCCTCGACCACGCCGTCCGGCATCGCTGCCAGGGCGTTTCGCACCAGGCGGGCACGGTGCGGTGCCACCTCGTTGGCGACGAGGGTGGCGCCGCGTTGTGCGGCCAGCGCGGCGAGCAAGGCCGCCTTGCCGCCCGGTCCGGCGCACAGGTCGAGCCAGCGCTGGTCGCGGCCCTGTGCACCGTCCGCGAGGGGCGCACCGGCCAGGGCGAGGGTCACGAGCTGTGAGCCCTCGTCCTGGACACCGGCCAGCCCCTCCCGCACGGCGGGGATCCCCGACGGGTCGGAGCCCTCGAGGCGCAGCGCCGTGGACGCCCAGCGTCCGGCGACGAGGTCGGAGTCGCCCCACGCGGCCTCGTCCGAGACGTCGACCAGGCCGGGCCGGGCCACCAGGGTGACCCGGGGCGCGGCGTTGTCCGCGGCCAGGAGGTCGCCGATCTCGCCGACGTCGCGTCCGTTGCCCGCGAGCGCCTCGCGCAGGGCGCGCGCGATCCACAGGGGGTGCGACTCGGTGGCCGCGAGACCGGTCAGGGTGTCGGGTGCTTCCTGCTCGAGGGTCGAGAGCCATTCGTCGAGCGGGCGTTCGGACACGCGGCGCAGCACCGCGTTCACCATCTGTGCGGGGCCGGCGCCCACGCGGTTGCGGGCGAGGCCGACGGTCTCGGACACGGCGGCGTGCACCGGGACGCGCATGCCGAGCACCTGGTGGGCGCCGAGGCGCAGGACGTCGAGCAGTGCGGGGTCCAGGCCGGGCAGCGGGCGGTCAACCAGGGTCGCGAGGATCGCGTCGTACCGGCCGCGCAGGCGCAGGGTGCCGTAGGTCAGCTCGGTGGCGAACGCGGCGTCGCGTCCGCGGATGTGGCGCTCGCGCAGGAGCGGGGGCAGTACGAGGTTGGCGTAGGCGTCGGACTCGTCGACCTCGCGGAGCACGTCGAATGCTGCCGTGCGTGCGGGGTCGGTGCGCTTGCGGCGTTCCGAGGGCGCCTGCGACGTCCGGGTGCGTTCTCCGCCGCGGGTTCGCGACGCGGGCCGCTGGCGTCCGGACGCGTTGCGGCGGTCGTCGAACCCGCCGTCGCGCGAACCGCCGTTCCCGCGGTCTCCCTCGTGGCCGCTCATGCCGACACCTCCGTGGCGTCCGTCGCGTCCGTGGCAGGGCCGCCCAGCACGAGGCCTGCCTCGACGAGCGTGCGCCCACCGCCACGAGCCCAGTCGGGTGCGGGCATGGCCTTCTTGCCGACGGGACGCACCTCCCCCAGGGCGACGGCGTGCGTGGCGGTCCCGACCAGCACCTCGTGCTTCAGCGCCCGCACCTCGCCGGGGTGCAGGTCGGCGACCTCGGGGCGTGGCGAGACGGGGCCGAGCCCGAGGCGGGAGCCGTCGGGCAGCACGGTCCATGCGCCGGGTGCCGGTGTGCAGCCGCGCACGAGCCGGTCGACGGCGAGCGCCGGGGCGGTCCAGGTGACGCGGGCGTCGTCGGTGGTGAGCTTGGGGGCCACGGAGACGCCGTCGGCGGGCTGGGGCTGGGGCTGGAGGGTGCCGTCCTCCAGGGCGTCGAGGGTGGCGACGAGCAGCTCGGCGCCCGAGACGGCGAGGCGGCCGAGGAGGTCGCCGGACGTGTCGGTGGGACGGATGGTCTCGGTGGCCGTGCCGAGCACGGGTCCGGTGTCCATGCCCTCGTCGAGCAGGAACGTGGTGGCTCCGGTGACCTCGTCGCCTGCGATCACGGCGCGTTGCACGGGGGCGGCGCCGCGCCAGGCGGGTAGCACCGAGAAGTGGAGGTTGATCCAGCCGAGCCGTGGCACGTCGAGCACCGCTGGCCGCAGGATGTGCCCGTACGCGACCACGGGGGCCGCGTCGATCTCCAGCTCGCGCAGGCGCGCGACGAACTCGTCACCGCGCGGTACGTCCGTGAGGACGGGGATCCCGGCCTCCTCGGCTCGGGCGCGTACCGGGCTCGGGGTGAGCTTGCGGCCGCGGCCCGACGGCGCGTCGGCGCGGGTCAGGACGGCGACGACCTCGTGGCGCGAGGCGAGCAGCGCCTCGAGCGAGGCGACGGCGGGTTCGGGGGTTCCTGCGAAGAGAAGACGCACCTGGTCAGTTTAGGTGCGCGCCCGCGGTGCGCCCGCCGGTGCTACTCGGCGACGGGGATGCCCAGAGCGCGCAGATCCTTGCGGAGGGCCTCGGTGGTGGTGAAGACCACGCCGTGGAAGCCGACGCCGCGCGCTGCGTCCACGTTCACGTCCTTGTCGTCGATGAACACGGCGCGGGCGGGGTCGACGTCGAACCGTTCGGTGACGAGCTCGAAGATGCGGCGGTCGGGCTTGGCCATGCCCTCACGACCGGACACGATGACGTCCTCCATCAGGCCGATCGCGGGTGCGGCGGGCTCTGCGTTGTGGAAGGTCTCGGCCTGCCAGTTCGTGAGCCCGTAGAGCCGCAGGCCGAGGCCCTTGAGCTCGGCCACGAGCTCGGCGGACCCGTCGATCGGCCCGGTCAGCGACAGCTCGTAGTGCTCCACGTACCGGCGCAGGTCGTCGGCCAGGTCGGGGTGGGTGCGCTCGACGCGCTCGAGCAGCACCGTGTAGGGCGTCCCGGCGTCGGCGGCGTGGTTGATGGAGCCGAAGTCCACGGCGTCGAAGAACGCCTCGATCTCGGCCCGTGGCCTGCCCTCGTAGGGGCCGAACGGGTCCCAGCCGATCAGCACGTTGCCGAAGTCGTACACGACGGTGTCGATCGTCGGCCGGTCCTGCGCGGTGGTCGGGGTGCGGGGGCTGGTCGTCAAAGCATCTCCTTCGGGTCGAGCTGGACACGGACCGTGCCGCCCTCACGGCGTGCGGAGCGGACGGCGAGGCTCGCCTTGAGCCTACGGGCCAGCTCGTCGCCCTGGGCCAGCGGTACGCGCAGCACGGTCCGGACGGGCAGGTCGAGCGCCTGCACCGTGGTCCGGCCCGCGCCACCGCCCCTGCTGCCCGACGGCGCTCCCGTGCCTCTGCCGCCCGGTCCACGCCCCGTGGCGTCGGGGTCCACCTCGACGGGGCCCAGCACGCCGGATCCGGCCCCTGGGTCCTCGCGGAGGCCGACGCGCCCGACGACGGCGTCCACCGCCGTCCGGTCGCCCGTCACGGCGGCCACACGCACGGCCGGGGGCAGGTGGAGCTCGGCCCGCTCGTCGAGCTCGCGCGCCGCGAAGCCCGCCGGGTCCCAGCGCACCAGGGCCTGGGTGGGCCCGGGGGCGCCGTCGCCCACCAGGAGCACCTGCCCCCGTGGCCCCGGACGGACCAGCGACGCGGCCGCCAGCCAGCGGTGCAGTGCGTCCGTGCCGGCGGCGAGGCCCGTGCCGCCCGTCATCACGGCGGCGTCCAGGAGGAGCGCCGTGGCGTACCCGCTCTCGGCGACCGGCTCCGCGCCGGGGGTCGCCACGACCAGTGCCGGGGTGGCGGGGACGGCGTCGAGCACCCCGCCGGGGGCCGACGCCGAGGACAGCCGCACCGGCACGCCCGTGAACGCGCGCCCGAGCTCCTCCGCGGTGCGCGCCGACCCGACCCGGACGGACCGCAGGCCGGTCCAGCCGCACTCCTCGCAGTGCCAGCCGCCGGCGAGGCGCCCGCACCACGTGCACTGGGGTGCCCCGTCGGCGTGCGGCAGGCCCAGCGGACCGTGACAGTGCCCGCAGCGGGCCGCCACCCGGCATCGTGAGCACGCCACGACGGGCAGGTAGCCCGAACGTGGCACCTGCACGAGCACCGGGCCGTGCTCCAGGGCGTCCCTCGCGGCCTTCCGGGCGGTCGACGGCAGGCGGGCCGCCGCGGCGGCGCCGTCCCGCGCGAGCTCGACGGACGTCAGCGCCCGCACGCGCGGGGCACGAGCGCGCACCACGTCCCGCGCCGCCGCGAGCTCACGCGCCCAGCCCGAGGCCAGCAGCGCCTGCGCCTGCACCGTACGGCCCGGCGAGCCGAGGAGGAACGCGGCGCCCTCCCGCTCCGCGCGGAGCGCGAGCACGTCACGCGCGTGGGGGTACGGGGCGTGCGGCTCGGCGAGCGTCTCCTCGCCGTCGCCCCACAGGACCACCAGCCCGAGACCGGCCACGGGGGCGAACATCGCGGCCCGCGTGCCCACCACCACCCGCGCGTCGCCGCGCAGCGCCCGGAGGAAGGCGCGGTAGCGGGGTGCCGGCCCGTCGTCCGCGAGGAGTCGCACGACGTCCTGCGCCGGGAGGCCTGCGTCCCCCAGTGCCGTCGTCACGCGTGCCACGTCCCTGGCATCCGGCACGACCACGAGCACACCACGCCCGCCGGTGGTGCACGCCCGCACCGCCTCGGCGACCGCGGCCGTCCAGTGCGGGGTACCGGTGCTGTCCGTGTCGGTCCCCACGCCCGACAGTGCCGACCAGACCGCCCGCGGCGCCTCGCCCGCGTGGATACGGCGCAGGTAGGCCTCGCCACCGCGGTACGGGGCCCAGGCGGACGGCCCACGGGCCCCGGCAGCCCCGGTGGCTTCAGCAGGCTCAGCGGGCTCAGCGGGCTCAGCGGGCTCAGCGGGCGGCTCCTTCTCCACCCGGGCGTGCCGCGGCGGCAGGGCGAGCCGGAGCACGTCGGCGAGGGTACCCGCGTACCGGTCGGCGACGGCGCGGCACAGCCCCAGCACCTGCGGGGTCAGCACCCGCTCGCCGGACACCACCTTGCGCAGCGGGACCAGGCGGCCGTCATGGTCGGAGGTCTCCTCCCGGGCCACGACGTAGCCACCGACGTCCTGCCGACCGAACCGCGCCTTGACGCGGACCCCGGGCTGCGCCTCCTGGTCCATCGTGGCCGGGACCAGGTAGTCGTACGCCTGGTCGAGGTGCGCGGGCTGCAGATCGAGCACGACGCGCGCCACCGGCAGGGTCCCGGCGATCGGGACGCCGTTGGTGTCGGCACGCTCCAGCGGCCTCCCGGCACGGCCGCGCCCGCCGGCGGGCGCGGCACCGACCTCGTCCAGCCCGAGCAGCGCACCGTCGGACGGCTCGTCGTCCCGCACCGACCCGTCCGGCGACACCACCTGCCCCCTCTCCCCGTTCACGCTCCCTATCCCATCACGCGCCACCGACATCCCGGGGTGCGTGACCAGGCCGGCAGCCGGCCGACCGCCGGCGGGTCAGAACAGGCTCAGCAGGTCCTCGACGCGGTCGGTACGCTCCCACGTGAAGTTCGGCAGGTCCCGACCGAAGTGCCCGTAGGTCGACGTCGCGCGGTAGATCGGGCGCAGCAGGTCGAGGTCCCGCACGATGGCGGCCGGCCGCAGGTCGAACACGTCCTTGATCGCCGAGGTGATCATCTCGACGGGCACGGTCTCGGTGCCGAACGTCTCGACGTACAGGCCCACGGGGTGGGCCTTGCCGATCGCGTAGGCCACCTGGGCCTCGCAGCGCCGGGCCAGACCGGCCGCCACCACGTTCTTGGCGACCCACCGCATGGCGTACGCGGCGGAGCGGTCCACCTTGGACGGGTCCTTGCCGGAGAACGCACCACCGCCGTGCCGCGCCATGCCGCCGTACGTGTCGACGATGATCTTGCGGCCCGTCAGGCCGGCGTCGCCCTGCGGCCCACCGATGACGAACTTGCCGGTGGGGTTCACGAACTGCTTGGCGCCCGACCAGTCCAGGCCCGCGGCGTCCAGCACGGGCGCTATGACGGTCTCCGCCACCTCGACGTGCAGCTTCTCCTGCTGGACGTCGGCGTCGTGCTGCGTGGAGAGCACCACCGTGTCGACCGCGACGGGGCGGTCACCGTCGTAGCCGACGGTCACCTGCGTCTTGCCGTCGGGCCGCAGCCCCAGCAGCTCACCCGACTTTCGTACGGCGGCGAGCCGCTCCGAGAGGCGGTGCGCCAGCCAGCCCGCCACGGGCATGAGCGACGGCGTCTCGTCCGACGCGTAGCCGAACATGAGTCCCTGGTCCCCCGCGCCCTGCGCGTCCATGGGGTCGAGGTCGCCCGCGTCGTCCCGCATCTCCAGGGCCTTGTCGACGCCCTGCGCGATGTCGGGCGACTGCTGGCCGATCGACACCGACACACCGCACGAGTCGCCGTCGAACCCGATGGCGGAGGACGTGTAGCCGATCCCGCGCACCACGTCCCGCACGATCTGCGGGATCTCCACGTAGGCCTCGGTGGTGACCTCGCCCGCCACGTGCACCAGGCCGGTGGTGACCATGGTCTCGACGGCCACCCGCGACGCCGGGTCCTGCTCCAGGAGGGCGTCGAGGATCGCATCACTGATCTGATCGCACACCTTGTCCGGATGACCCTCAGTCACGGACTCGGACGTGAACAGACGCAGCTCGCTCATGCCCACCAGCCTACGGTCTCGCACAGCGAACAGTCGATCCTGAAAGGTGAGACGGGGATCACGACCGGGCCAGGACCTGCTGAACCGACGGCTACGGCAGCAGCTTGACGACGGCGTCCCACAGGGCGTCCGCCACCGCGCGCTTGGACCCGGCGGCCTGCCCGACCACGTCGCCGGCCCCGTCGAGGACCGTGACCTCGTTGCTGTCCGTACCGAACCCGCGACCGGAGCCGACGGCGTTGACCGCGATCAGGTCGGCGCCCTTGCGCCGCGCCTTGGCGCGACCGTGCTCCAGCACGCTCCCGGAGGCGTCGCCCGTCTCCGCGGCGAAGCCCACCACGACCTGGCCGGCCCGCAGCCGCTCGTGCGCGAGCTCGGCGAGGATGTCCGGGTTCTCGACCAGCTCGATCGGCGCGGGACCCTGCCCCGGCACCTTCTTGATCTTCGCGTCGGGCGTGGCGGCCGGCCGGAAGTCGGCGACCGCGGCGGCCATCACCACCACGTCCGCCTCCGCTCCGGCGGAACGCACTGCGTCACGCAGCTCGGCGGTGGACTCGACCTGCACGACGGCGCAGGGCCGCTCGCCGAACCGCACCTGGTCGGTCACGTCCTGTGCGAGGTTGGCCGCGACCAGGGTCACCTGCGCCCCGCGCGCCGCGGCCGCCTGCGCGAGCGCGACGCCCTGCCTGCCGCTCGACCGGTTGCCGATGTATCGCACCGGGTCGATCGGCTCCCTGGTGCCGCCGGCGGAGACCACCACGCGCCGCCCGGACAGGTCCTGCGGCGCCGGCGGGGTACCGACCGGACCCACCGGCGACGGACCGACCTGGGCGAGCGCCTCGCGCGCGATGTCCTCGGGCTCGGGTAGCCGGCCCGGCCCGGTGTCGACACCGGTCAGCCGGCCCGACGCCGGCTCGATCACGTGCACGCCCCGCTCCCGGAGCGTGGCCACGTTCGCCCGCGTCGCGGGGTGGTCCCACATCTCGGTGTGCATCGCCGGGGCGAGCACGACCGGGCAGCGCGCGGCGAGGAGCGTCGTGGTCAGCAGGTCGTCGGCGAGGCCGAGCGCCGCGCGTGCCATGAAGTCGGCGGTCGCCGGCGCGACGATCACCAGGTCGGCGCCCTTGCCCAGCGCCACGTGCTGCACACCGGGCACGTCGTCGAACACCTCGGTGCTGACGGGCTCGCCCGACAGCGCCTCGAACGTCGGGGCACCCACGAACTCGAGGGCCGCCCGCGTGGGGACGACCCGTACGGCGTGCCCCTGCTCACGCAGGAGGCGCAGCAGGAGCACCGCCTTGTACGCGGCGATCCCCCCGCTCACGCCGAGGAGGATCCTCATCGGTGGTCGCCCTCCGACCCTCAGGCCGGGAAGTCGGGCAGCGGCTGCTCTGCCTTCGCGGCCGCGGCGGCGTCGGCCTGCGCCTGCACCTCCGCCGGGTCGACCTCCTCGATCGTGAGGAGGCCCTGGGTGATCTCGCGCATCGCGATGGAGAGCGGCTTCTCCTGGTTGCGGGTCTCGACGAGCGGACCCACGTTCTCCAGCAGGCCCTCGTTGAGCTGCGAGTAGTAGGCGTTGATCTGACGGGCACGCATGGACGCGTACAGCACGAGGCCGTACTTCGAGTCGATGCGCTCGAGCAGCTCGTCGATCGGCGGGTCGGTGATGCCCTCGGGGGCTGCGACGGTTCCGGCCATGATGAAGCTCCAGAAGTCTTGGGTGGGTGGGAAAGTCCGAAGGAAGAGTCTACCTGCTCCGTCGCTCGGAGGCGTCGGGCGAGACGCCCGTCCTATCCGGCGACGGGCGTGGTGGAGCCCACACCCATGACGGAGACCAGCTCGTCGGTGGCACGGTGGACGTTGTCGTTCACGATCGTGACGTCGAACTCCTTCTCCGCCGCGAGCTCGACCCGGGCGGTGGCGAGCCGGCGCTCGCGCTCCTCGGAGTCCTCCGTGCCGCGCCCCACGAGCCGGCGCACCAGCTCGTCGAAGCTCGGCGGCGCGAGGAAGACGAACCGGGCCTCCAGACCCGAGGCCGCCACCGCGTCACGCACCTGGCGCGCGCCCTGGAGGTCGATCTCCAGGAGGACGGGCACCCCGGCGGCGAGCTTCTCCTCGACGGGCCGGCGTGGCGTTCCATAGCGGTTGCGACCGTGCACCACTGCCCATTCGAGCATCTCACCGGCGGCGACCATACGGTCGAACTCCTCCGGCGAGACGAACAGGTAGTGCACTCCGTCCACCTCGCCCGGGCGCGGCGACCGGGTGGTCGCCGACACGGACAGCCAGACTTGCGGATAACGGTCCCGCACATCGGCGGAGACCGTGCCCTTGCCCACTGCTGTGGGGCCTGCGAGCACGGTCAGCCGTGCAGGTTGTGTCGTACTGATCTCAGCCAAACCTCTCGATGAGCGCCGCCGACTGGTGCGGTCCGAGGCCTCGGACGCGGCGGGTCTCGGCGATCCCTATCTCTTCCATGATCACCTTGGCCTTAACCTTACCGACCCCCGGCAGCGACTCGAGCATGTCGACGACCTTGAGCTTGCCCACGACGTCGTCCTGCTGCCCCTGCTCGATGACCTCCTTGACGGACCCCTGCGAGTGCTTGAGCTTGTTCTTGATCTCTGCCCGCGCGCGCCGTGCCTCGGCTGCCTTCTCGAGTGCTGCCGCACGCTGCTCGGGTGTGAGGGGAGGTAGTGCCACGCAAGTCACCTACTCGTGTCTCGACCGGTCTCCTGGCTCGGACGTCCGGTCCTCGCTCGAGCCCGATGCCCGAGTCCGTGACCTGGTCCGCGACCGGTCTGGTGTGAACTGCTGCATCGAAAGTAGCCATCGGGTCAGTGGTCGGCAATCGCAGAACGCCACTTCGTGAAAATTCATGCAGACGTTCGATTAGTCATTTAGTACATATCGCACGAAAAGGCCCTCATGAGCGACGGTGAAGGACACGCTGGGCCGGAACCGGGCCGGAGATCTTCGGACGGCCCGCCCGTCTTCATGGCCCTCACCAGGGGGCACGTCCTGGCTCCGTCCTGGCTCCGTCGTGGGTCCGTCGTGGGTCCGTCGTGCCGCCGTCGCAGCCCGCACCTGACGCACGACGAGCCGGTCGCCATGACCGACCATTGACGCCGCGTCGACCCTGACCGTAATGTCCATCGACTGACACCGATGTCATGGCCAGAGGAGCGCCGCGTGCCCCGAAGCAGCAGCCCGACGAACCGCCTCGCCTCGCTCACCGCGACCCTGACCGCCGTGGTCGCCGCGTCCGCCGCCCTCGCCGCCGGGGTGCTCGCCGGCCCGCCACCCGCCATGGCCCAGGACCCACCGGGGCCGGGCGACCGCTCGACCTGGGTCGGTACCTGGTCGGCCGCGCCCAACGGCGGCGCCGGTAGCGACGGGTACGCGGGGTTCACGATCCGCAACCTCGTGCACACCAGCGTCGGCGGCGACCGCGTCCGGGTGAAGCTGTCCAACGCGTTCGGCACCGAGCCGGTCCTGGTGGAGCACACCACCGTCGGTCTGCAGCGGCTGCCCGGGTCGGCGGACGTCGCGGAGGGCACGCTGCGCGACGTCACCTTCGACGGCGCGGAGGAGGTCACCATCCCCGCGGGGGCCGAGATCTACAGCGACTCGGTCGCGCTGCGCCTCGGCGCGGCGGCCGACCTCTTCGTGACCACGTTCACGCCGGAGCCCTCGGGGCCGGTGACCTACCACGCGGAAGGCCTCGCCACGTCGTACTTCGCCACCGACGGGACGGACCATGCCGCCGCCCTGGACGGGAGCGCGCTGACGGAGACCACGACGGCGCTGCACTACGTGACGGAGGTCGACGTCGAGCCGGGCCGGAGCCCCGGTGCCGTGGTCACCCTCGGGGACTCGATCACCGACGGGGTGGGCTCCCGGCGCGACATGAACCGCCGCTACCCCGACGTGCTCGCCGAACGGCTCCGGGCGGAGGGCGGCGACCTCGCACGGATCGGCGTGCTCAACGCGGGCATCAGCGGGAACCGGGTGCTGCTCGACGGTGCGGGGGTGCGCGCGACCGAACGCGTCGAGCGTGACGTGCTCCGGCGGGCCGGCGCCGGCAGCGTGATCGTCCTGCTGGGGATCAACGACATCCAGCAGGACCCGCACCAGCTCGACCCCGACAAGATCATCGCGGGACTGCGCCAGATCGCACGGGACTCCCGTGCCGCGGGGCTGACGGTGATCGGCGGGACCATCACGCCGTTCAAGGGCTGGTACAGCTACAGCCCGGAGCAGGAGGCCACCCGGCAGGCCGTCAACGAGTGGATCCGGACCAGCGACGAGCTGGACGCCGTGGTCGACTTCGACGAGACGATCCGTGATCCCGAGGACCCCCAGCGGATGCTGCCGCGCTACGACAGCGGCGACCACCTCCACCCGGGCGAGGCGGGCCTGGCGGCGATGGCGGGGGCCGTGGACCTCTCGCTGCTGGGCACACCGGGCACGGTGCTGCCCGGCGAGCCCGCGCCGGTGGAGCGCTCGACCAGCGTCGCGAGCACCCCGGAGTCCGCCGTGGCCGTCGCCGGACGGCCCGCGGAGGTCGGCTTCCGCGTCCGGGCGGTCGTCCAGAAGCCGGGTGCCGTCGAGGGCACGCTGACCACCGTCGTCGACGGCGACCGCACCGTGACCCCGTTCGAGACGACGAGCGAGGGCCGCCTGACCCAGGTGGACCTCGAGCCGACGGTCCGGCTGCCCGGCGACGCGGGGCCCGGCACCCGGACGGTCCGGTTCGAGGTCGCGGTGGACGGGGCAGGCCGCGCCGCCACGACCTCGAGGATCGAGGTCGTCGCCGTCGGCTGCGCGCAGGACGACGACGTCTGCCCGGTCGGTCTCGACCACGACCACGACTCGATCGCGAGCGCCGCCGACGACAGCGACGGGAACTTCGACGGGCAGGGCTGGAGCTACGCGGCGGAGACGCTGCCGTCCCCCGGGCCCGCTCTGCTGGCCGGGACGGCCTACGAGTTCCCGAGCGGCGCCGACGGTGACGACAACACCGTCACGGCGGACGGCCGGACGGTCGACCTCCCCGACCTGAGGTCGGACCGCCTGCACGTGCTGGCGGCGGCAGCGAACGGCTCGGTGGACGAGATCGCGACCGTGACGTACACCGACGGCAGCACGGAGACGGTCTCGTTCGCCTTCAGCGACTGGGCCCAGGCCGCCGGGAGCGGCGAGCGGGTCGCCGTGCACGCCCCCTACCGGCTGCGCGCCGGTGCGGGACCTGACGGCCCCGCCGTCAGCATCTTCAGCCGCGCGAGCGACCTCGACCCGTCCCGGACGGCCGCCACCCTCACCCTGCCGGACGAGTCGAGGCTGAAGATCTTCGCCGTCACCCTGGAGCAGGCCCCCGGGTAGGGGAGGTCGCGCGCGAGGCGCGGTCGGCGCTCAGGACCGCAGCGCCGCCAGCGCCTCGCGCGCCGCGGCATGCGCCGCGCGCAGCAGCGCGTCCGGGTCCGGCCCGGCGGCGAGCACCGCGCGGGACGACGACGCGAGCACGTTGTGCCGCGCGGCGCCGAACGTCGTGGCGAGCTCGCGCTCCCCCGCGCCCTGGGCGCCGACCCCCGGGGCGAGCAGCGGACCGTTCACCGCGGCCAGGTCGGTCCCCGTGGCTCGGACGGCGTCGCCGATCGTCGCGCCCACCACGAGCCCTACCGAGCCCATGGGCTCGGCCCCCGCGTTGAGCACCGCGGCACGTGCGGCCATGAGTGCCGCAACGGTGCCGGCCCCCGCGTCGCCCGGGGCGGCCTCGGGGACACCGGCGCGCGCGTGCTGCACCTCGAAGCCCTCCTTGTTGGAGGTGAGGCAGAGCACGAACAGCCCACGGCCGGTGGCGGCAGCCAGCTCGACCGCGGGCTGCAGGGAGCCGAAGCCGAGGTACGGCGAGACCGTGAGGGCGTCCCCGGCGAGCGGCGAGCCGTCCGCGAGGAACGCCTCGGCGTAGGCGCCCATCGTCGAGCCGATATCGCCGCGCTTGGCGTCCACGATCGTCAGCGTGCCCGTGCCGCCCGTGCCGCCCGTGCCTCCGGGACCACCCGTGCCGCCGGGACCCGAGGCCCCGGCGGCCGCGATGACCTCCTCCAGCACCGCGAGACCCCGCGAGCCGTGCCGCTCGAAGAACGCCGACTGCGGCTTGAACGCCGCGACCTTGCCGCCGAGCGCGTCGACCACCCGCAGGGAGAACTCCCGCAGACCGTTGACGTCGTCGGGCAGGCCCCAGGCCCGCAGGAGCGACGCGTGCGGGTCGATGCCCACGCACAGGGGGCCGTGGTCGTCCATCGCCGCGGCGAGCCGTGCGCCGAAGGGCGGCCTCGGGGCAGGCGACGGCGCCGCAGGCTCACCGCCGCTCATGCGTGCGCCGCCGCCGGCGTCCCCGTGGCGGACGCTTCCGCGGCCACCTCGGCCTGCGCCAGCCGGACCGCCGTCGCCACCTGGTGCTCCTGCAGGCTCGCGACCTCGAACGGTCCTGCGAGCACCGCCTCGATGCCCTGCACGGCCGCGGCGAGCTGGTCCACCGTGGTCGCGATGGGCTTGTCCGCCGCCGTCGTGGCCGCCCGGATCTCGTAGCCGTCCGCGCGGGCGCCCTGGCCGGACGGCGAGTTCACCACGAGGTCGATCTGCCCCTCGGTGATGAGCCCCACGACCGTGAGCTCGCCGTCCGGCCCGCGGCCCTCGGTGTGCTTGCGTACCACCGTGGCCTCGATGCCGTTGCGACGCAGCACCGTGGCCGTGCCCTCGGTCGCCAGGACCTTGAACCCGAGCTCCACGAGGCGCTTGACCGGGAAGACGACGTGGCGCTTGTCGCTGTCCGCCACCGACACGAACACCGTGCCGGACGTGGGCAGCCCGCCGAACGCCGCCGCCTGCGACTTCGCGAACGCGTGGGGGAAGTCCTTGTCGAAGCCCATGACCTCGCCCGTGGAACGCATCTCCGGGCCGAGCACCGAGTCGACGACCAGGCCCTCACGCGTGCGGAACCGCTTGAACGGCAGCACCGCCTCCTTGACCGCGAGCGGCGCGCCCAGGTCGAGCGTCGCGCCGTCGTGCTCGGGGAGCAGGCCCTCGGCCCGCAGGTCGGCGATGGAGTCGCCCACCATCACGCGCGCCGCGGCCTTGGCCAGGGGCGTACCCGTCGCCTTGGAGACGAACGGCACGGTCCGCGACGCGCGGGGGTTGGCCTCCAGGACGTACAGCACGTCGCTCACGAGCGCGTACTGCACGTTGAGCAGGCCGCGCACACCCACGCCGCGCGCGATGGCCTCGGTCGACCGGCGGATGCGGGCGATCTCGCTCTCGCTCAGCGACACCGGGGGCAGCACGCACGCCGAGTCGCCCGAGTGGATGCCCGCCTCCTCGATGTGCTCCATGACGCCGCCGAGGAACATCTCCTCGCCGTCGAACAGGGCGTCGACGTCGATCTCCATCGCGTCGTCGAGGAAGCGGTCGATGAGCAGCGGCGCGGCCAGCGTGCCGTGCGTGCCGTTCCGGGCGGCGCTCTCCGCGCCATCGGCGAGCGCGCGCTCGACGTACCCCGTGAGCTGGTCCTCGCTGTAGACGATCTCCATGCCGCGGCCGCCCAGCACGTACGACGGCCGCACGAGCACCGGGTAGCCGATGCGGTCGGCGATCTCACGCGCCTGGCCCAGGGAGCGGGCCGTGCCGAAGGCCGGTGCGGGCAGGCCCGCGTCCATCAGGACCTGGCCGAAGATGCCCCGGTCCTCCGCCGCGTCGATCGCCTCGGGGCTGGTGCCGAGGATCGGCAGCCCCGCCTCGGCGAGGCGGCGCGCGAGGCCCAGCGGCGTCTGCCCGCCGAGCTGCACGATGATGCCCTTGACAGGCCCCGCCGCGAGCTCCGCCTGGTAGACCTCGAGGACGTCCTCGAAGGTCAGCGGCTCGAAGTACAGCCGGTCGGCGGTGTCGTAGTCCGTCGACACGGTCTCCGGGTTGCAGTTGACCATGACGGTCTCGTACGTGTCCTTCAGCGCCAGGGTGGCGTGGACGCACGAGTAGTCGAACTCGATGCCCTGACCGATGCGGTTGGGTCCGGAGCCGAGGATGATCACGGCCTCGCGCTCGCGGGGCGCCACCTCCGTCTCGGAGTCGTAGCTCGAGTAGTGGTACGGCGTCCTGGCCTCGAACTCGGCCGCGCAGGTGTCCACGGTCTTGTAGACCGGGCGGACGCCCAGGGCGTGCCGCACCTCGCGGACCGTGACCTCGCCCGAGGAGCCCATGCCGCGCAGGCGGGCGATCTGGGCGTCGGACAGGCCGTGCCGCTTGGCGTGCCGCAGGACGTCCTGCGTGAGGGTCGGTGACGCGGCCACCTCGGCCGCCACCTCGTTGACGAGCTGGATCTGGTCGAGGTACCAGGGATCGATCTTGGTCGCGTCGAAGACTCGCTCGAGGGTGGTGTCGCCCGTCGCCACGGCGCGCAGCGCCTGCTGCACCTGGACGAGCCGCTGCTCGGTCGGGCGCTCGATCTCCTTCAGGAGAGTCGCCAGCTCGTCGCCCGACGGGACATCGCCGTCCCAGTGGAACTGCACACCGCCCTTGTCGATCGAGCGCAGGGCCTTGCCGAGCGCCTCGGTGAAGTTGCGGCCCAGCGCCATCGCCTCGCCCACGGACTTCATGGTGGTGGTCAGCGTGTCGTCGGCGGCGGGGAACTTCTCGAACGCGAACCGCGGGACCTTGACCACCACGTAGTCGAGCGTGGGCTCGAAGCTGGCCGGGGTGACCTTGGTGATGTCGTTCGGGATCTCGTCCAGCGTGTAGCCGACGGCGAGCTTGGCGGCGATCTTCGCGATCGGGAAGCCGGTCGCCTTCGAGGCCAGCGCCGAGGAACGGGACACGCGAGGGTTCATCTCGATGACGATGACGCGCCCGTCGTCCGGGTCGATGGCGAACTGGATGTTGCAGCCGCCCGTGTCGACGCCGACCTCGCGGATCACGGCGATGCCGATGTCACGCAGCTTCTGGTACTCGCGGTCGGTGAGCGTCATGGCGGGCGCCACGGTGACGGAGTCGCCGGTGTGCACACCCACGGGGTCGACGTTCTCGATGGAGCACACGACCACGACGTTGTCGTCCTTGTCGCGCATGAGCTCCAGCTCGTACTCCTTCCACCCCAGGATGGACTCCTCCAGGAGCACCTCCGTGGTGGGCGAGTAGTGCAGGCCCTGGCCGACGATGCGGCGCAGGTCCGCCTCGTCGTAGGCGAGGCCGGAGCCGAGCCCGCCCATGGTGAACGACGGGCGCACGACCATGGGGTAGCCGAGGATCTCCGCGGCCTTC
This sequence comes from Promicromonospora xylanilytica, assembly GCF_054782895.1. Classification (NCBI taxonomy): domain Bacteria; kingdom Bacillati; phylum Actinomycetota; class Actinomycetes; order Micrococcales; family Promicromonosporaceae; genus Promicromonospora; species Promicromonospora xylanilytica. The sequence continues at coordinate 15,868 of NZ_BAAGRP010000012.1, read as the reverse complement.
AGGGCCTCGTCGATGGTGTGCACGATCTCGGAGCGGGCGGACTCGCCGCCGCACTTCTCGACGACGTCCTTGAACTGCTGGCGGTCCTCGCCCTTCTGGATGGCGGGGATGTTGGCGCCGATCAGCTCGACGCCGTACTTCTCCAGCACTCCCGCCTCGTCGAGCGCGATGGCGGCGTTGAGCGCCGTCTGACCGCCCAGGGTGGGCAGCAGCGCGTCGGGGCGCTCCTTGGCGATGATCGTGGTGAGGACCTCGGTCGTGATGGGCTCCACGTACGTGGCGTCCGCGAACTCGGGGTCGGTCATGATCGTGGCCGGGTTGGAGTTGACCAGGATGACCCGCAGGCCCTCCTCGCGCAGCACGCGGCAGGCCTGGGTGCCGGAGTAGTCGAACTCGCAGGCCTGGCCGATGACGATCGGGCCGGACCCGATGACGAGGACCGAGGAGAGGTCGGAACGGCGAGGCATCAGTGGTTCTCCTCGGTGTTGATCTGAGCGGTGGTGCTCTGAGCGGTGGTGCTCTGAGGGGTGGCGGTCTGGGTCTTGAGGGCGGGCGGCCACGCCGACGGGTCGGTCAGCAGGCCGACGAAGCGGTCGAACAGGTAGGCGGCGTCGTGCGGGCCGGCAGCCGCCTCCGGGTGGTACTGGACCGAGAAGGCGGGCAGGTCGAGGCAGGTCAGTCCCTCGACCACGCGGTCGTTCAGGCCGACGTGGGAGACGATGACGCGGCCGTAGCGGCCGCCGTCGTGGGGCGCGGCCGAGCCGGACTCGTCCAGCGGCGCGTCGACGGCGAAGCCGTGGTTGTGCGCGGTGACCTCCACCTTCGCGGTGGTGCGGTCGAGCACCGGCTGGTTGATGCCGCGGTGCCCGTAGCCGAGCTTGTAGGTGCCGTAGCCCAGCGCCCGCCCCAGGAGCTGGTTGCCGAAGCAGATGCCGAAGAACGGGATCCTGCGGTCCAGGACGGCGCGCAGGAGCTCGACCTCGTGGCCGGCGGCACCCGGGTCACCCGGGCCGTTGGAGAAGAACACTCCGCCGGGGGTCCCGTCGGTGGGCAGGGCCGCCTCGAGGTCGGCGATGGTCGAGGACTGCGGCACGACGACGACGCGCACCCCGCGCTCGGCCAGACGCACCGGCGTCATGGTCTTGATGCCGAGGTCGACCGCGACGACGGTGGCGACCGGGGGCTTGCCCTCGAACGCTCCCCTCGGCTCGACCGTGTACGGCTCGGTCGTGGAGACCTCCCTGGCCAGGTCGGCGCCGGCCATCTGCGGGGACGCCTGCACCTGGGCGACGAGCTCCTCGACGGGCCGCGGGTAGCCGCCGCGGACCAGGTCGTCACCGGAGAAGATGCCCGCGCGCATCACGCCCTCCTCGCGCAGGCGACGGGTCAGGGCACGGGTGTCGACGTCGGAGATGCCGACGATCCCCTGCTGGGCGAGCTCCTCGCCGAGCGAGTGCTGCGCGCGCCAGCTCGACACGCGCCGCGCGGGGTCGCGGACCACGTAGCCGGAGACCCAGATCTGCCCGGACTCCGGATCCTCGTCGTTGACGCCGGTGTTACCGATGTGCGGGGCCGTCATGACGACGATCTGCCGGTGGTACGACGGGTCGGTCAGCGTCTCCTGGTAGCCGGTCATACCGGTGGAGAACACGATCTCGCCGAACGTGGTGCCGGTGGCTCCGTACGCCCGGCCGCGGTACGTGGTGCCGTCCTCGAGGACCAGTGCTGCGGACGTTTCTGCGGACGTCTGTGCCGACGTCTGTGCGGGTGTCATCGGGATGGTCACCGGGCCTCCTGCTGGTGCGGGTCCTGCTGGTGCGGATGCTGCGGGTCCTGCTGGAACTGCTGGGCGTGCTGGTCGTGCTGGGCGTGCTGGTCCTGCTGGGCGTGCGGCCGCGACGGGGTGGGCTGCTGGGCGGCGAGGAGGTGCCGGACGGCGTCGACGAGGCCGCCGCGGTCCTGGGCACGGCGCGTGCGCAGTCCGGTGTCGACGAGGGCCGGCGCGACGTCGTCGGCCTCCGGTACCGCCCAGGTGACGACGACGAGGCCGTCCGTGCCGACGTACTTGCCCGCCATGCCGGGGGCGAGGCTCGCGCTGCGGATCGCGTGCACGGGGACCCACAGGTCCTCGGTGCCGTCGCGCTCGACCAGGACGCCGCCGTCGTGCACGGACACGAGCGCCGCCGACCGGTCGCCCAGGCCGTGCGCGCCGACGCGCGCGAGCCAGTCGCCGTGCAGCGTCGTGGACACGTAGACCGCCTCGAGAGGGCCGAACCGCACGGGGCCCACGGCGTCGGGACCGGGGACCCCGGGCGGCCGGGGTACCAGGGTGGTGGTGCGCTGGGCGAGCCGGCGCCTGCCGATGAGGGTCACGTACAGCACCAGGAAGATCGCGAGGGCGACCAGCAGGGCGACGGCGAGGATCTTCATCGGGCGGCCCCTTCGAGGGGTGCGCCGGCTGCGGTGCCGTCGAGACCCGTGCCGTCGAGACCCGTGCCGTCCACGACCGCGCCGTCGAGAACCGTGGCCCGGCCGCGCAGGAACGTCGCGACCACGCGACCCGGCAGCTCCATGCCGGCGAACGGCGTGTTGTCGCTGGCCGTGACCTGGGTGCGGCCCTCGATCGTGCGGGTGGCGCCCGGGTCGACCAGCGTGACGTTGGCGGGCTCCCCCACCGCCAGGGGGCGGCCCTGGCTCCCCGTGATCCGGCCGATGCGTGCCGGGTTCTCCGACAGCACGCGGGCGACGTCGGCCCAGGTCATGCGACCCGTGTCGACCATGGTCTGCTGCACGACGGACAGCGCGGTCTCCAGGCCGGTCATGCCGAAAGCGGCCGACGACCACTCGCAGTCCTTGTCCTCGACCGGGTGGGGCGCGTGGTCGGTCGCCACGATGTCGATGGTGCCGTCGGCCAGGCCCTCGCGGACCGCCTCGACGTCCTTCGCGGTACGCAGCGGCGGGTTCACCTTGAACACCGGGTCGTAGTCGCGGGCGAGATCGTCCGTGAGGACCAGGTGGTGCGGCGTCACCTCGGCGGTGACGTCGATCCCTCGGCCCTTGGCCCAGCGGATGATCTCCACCGAGCCGGCGGTGGACAGGTGGCACACGTGCAGACGCGAGCCGACGTGCTCGGCCAGCAGCACGTCACGCGCGATGATCGACTCCTCGGCCACGGCGGGCCAGCCCGTCAGGCCGATCTGCGCGGAGACGACGCCCTCGTTCATCTGGGCGCCCTCGGTCAGGCGCGGCTCCTGCGCGTGCTGGGCCACGACGCCGTCGAACGCCTTGACGTACTCCAGCGCGCGGCGCATCAGCACCGGGTCGTGCACACACTTGCCGTCGTCGGAGAACACCCGGACACGGGCGCCGGAGTCCGCCATGGCGCCCAGCTCCGCGAGCTTCTCGCCGCCCAGGCCGACGGTCACGGCGCCGACCGGGTGCACGTCCACCCAGCCGGCCTCCTGGCCGAGGCGGTACACCTGCTCGACGACACCCGCGGTGTCCTGCGTCGGCGTGGTGTTCGCCATGGCGTGCACGGCGGTGAAGCCGCCGGCCGCGGCGGCCCGCGTGCCGGAGAACACCGTCTCGGCGTCCTCCCGGCCGGGCTCGCGCAGGTGCGTGTGCAGGTCGACCAGCCCGGGCAGCAGCACGAGGCCGTCCCCGTCGACCGTCCCGTCGCCCGCCGAGACCTCGACGGCCCCCTCGGGCACCTCGACCGTCCCGGCCGCGCCCAGGGCGGCGATCACGCCGTCCGCGAGCACGACGTCGACCGGGTCCTTGCCGTAGGGACGTACCCCACGCAGGACATAGGCCGCAGGTTCTGGGGTGCTCACAGGGCATTCCTCTCGTCGGTGCTGGTCTTGCCGGTGCTGGTCTTGCCGGTGCTGGTCTTCTCGGTGCTCGCGCTGTCGTCGCCGGAGAGCAGCAGGTACAGGGCGGCCATCCGCACGGCCACGCCGTTCGCCACCTGCTCCACGATCACGGAGCGGGGGTGGTCGGCCGCCGCGGCCGAGATCTCCAGGCCGCGGTTCATGGGCCCGGGGTGCATCACGATCGCGTGGTCGGGCAGCACGGCGAGACGACGGGCGTCGAACCCGAACTTCCGGCTGTACTCCATCGGGCTCGGGAAGAACGACCCCGATCCCCCGGACATCCGCTCACGCTGCACCCGCAGCATCATGACCCCATCGGGCTGCCACTGCTCGAGCGTCTCGTCCAGGTGGTACGAGACCCGGCACGGCCAGGCCTCGACCCCCACCGGGACCAGCGTGGGCGGCGCGACCAGCGTCACCTCGGCGCCGAGGGTGTGCAACAGGTACACGTTCGAGCGAGCCACGCGCGAGTGCAGCACGTCGCCCACGATCGCGATCCGCAGCCCCGACAGGTCGGCACCCACCGAGGTGTCGGTGCCCTGCCTGCCCCCGGGGCCGGGGGTGCCGACGTTGCCTACCAGGTGGCGGCGGATCGTGAACGCGTCCAGCAGGGCCTGCGTGGGGTGCTGGTGCATGCCGTCACCGGCGTTCAGCACCCCCGCGTCGAGCCAGCCCGCGTGCGCCAGCTGGTGCGCGGCACCCGAGGCCGAGTGGCGCACCACCACGGCGTCGGCGCCCATGGCGTGCAGCGTGAGGGCCGTGTCCTTCAGGGACTCGCCCTTGGAGACGCTCGACCCCTTGGCCGAGAAGTTGATGACGTCGGCCGACAGCCGCTTGGCCGCCGTCTCGAACGAGATCCGGGTACGCGTGGAGTCCTCGTAGAACAGGTTCACCACGGTGCGCCCGCGCAGCGTGGGCAGCTTCTTGTTCTCCCGGGACTGCGTGGCGGCCATCTGCGCCGAGGTGTCCAGCAGCAGGATCGCGTCGTCCTTGGACAGGCCCTGGGTGGTCAGCAGGTGCTTCACCGCGCACCCCCGCTCTCGCCGGCTGTGCCTGTCGGAGCTGTGCCTGTCGGGGCTGTGCCCGTCGGGGTCGCGCTGATCACCACGGCGTCCACACCGCCGTCGACGTCCGCCAGCCGGACCCGCACACGCTCGCTGCGCGACGTGGGCAGGTTCTTGCCCACGTAGTCCGCGCGGATAGGGAGCTCGCGGTGACCACGGTCCACCAGGGCTGCGAGCTGCACCACCCGTGGGCGGCCCAGGTCGTTCAGGGCGTCGAGCGCGGCGCGGATGGTGCGGCCGGAGAACAGGACGTCATCCACCAGGACCACGACCTTGTCGTCGATGGTGCCGTCGAGGCTGCCCGGCAGGACCGTCTGCCCGACGGCGCGCGTGGGCTGGCGGCGCAGGTCGTCGCGGTACATCGTCACGTCGAGCGTGCCGTACTCGCCGCCGAAGGAGGGCTCGATCTGCGCCAGGCGCTCGGCCAGCCTGTCGGCCAGCTGCACGCCGCGCGTCGGGATGCCCAGCAGGAGGACGTCGGCGGCACCCTTGTTCCGCTCCACGATCTCGTGGGCGATGCGGGTCAGCGCCCGGGCGATATCGGCCTCACCGAGCACCGTCCGTTCGGCGACGACGCCGGGGTGGGCACTGGATTCGGGCATGCGGCTGCCAGGATTCATCTGGCGACCTCCTTCTCCGCCTCACCGGACGGGTTTAAAGGGAGTCTGACAGCCACCACCTTAACGCGCCGGACCTGTGCCCGACGCCGGTGCGGGCACCCGCCGGAGCGGCGTTGCTCACACCGGCGCGGGCACGGTCAGCCGCGCTCCAGGTCCTCGGCGATGCGCGCGAGGCGACCCAGCCGGGCCTCCCACGCGTCCCCGATGCGCTCCAGCCGCCGGCCCAGCGCCGTCAGCTCCGCGCCGAGAGCGCTGTAGCGGCGCTCGCGGCCCACCGTCCGGGATGCGACCAGCCCGGCCGCCTCCAGCACGGCGAGATGCTTCGCGATCGCCTGCCGGGTGACGGGCAGGCGATCCGCGAGGGCCGACGCGGTCAGGCCATCGTCTTCCTGCGCCAGCGTCTCCAGCACCGTCCAGCGGGTCTCGTCGGCAAGGGCCGCGAACGCGGCGACGGGCGAGCCCGCCACGCTCACCATGCCCGCGACTCGACGTACTCGACCAGCTCGTCGAGCTCGCCGTCCCAGCCCTCGCGGTTGCCGTCCAGGGCGGCGCGCACCGCGTCGTCGGTGTCTCCGCCGAAGCCGGACTCGTACACGGTGAGGTACGTCGCGTCGCCGTCGGGGCGCACCGTGAACTCGGCCTCGGTCATGCGCTCGGGTTCCTCGGCGGACTGCCCCCACCGGTAGGCGAGCAGGCGGCCGGGCTCGACGCGGGTGACCTCGAAGGGGAACCAGCCGTAGCCCTCGAAGTGCAGGCGGCCGCGGGTGCCGGCGGCGAGCGGGCCGCCGTCGTCGGTCTCGCACCCGTCGCCGAACCAGCCCGCGATGTGCTCGGGCTCGGAGATCGCACGCCAGACCGCGGCGGGTCCGGCGGCCACGCGGACGGTACGGGTGACGGTTCGCGCGTCGAGGTCGACGGTCGCGCGAGGCTGGGTGGTGGTCATGGCGTTCCTCCGGGTCGATGCGCAATTAACAGGTTGCACTTTGATCATGCACCCCCGGACGATGTTATGCAACCCAGTAGTTGCACCGCGGCTCACTCCCGGAGCACCGCAGCCGCCAGGCCTGCCGCGACGGCCACCAGGACGAGCACCATCGCCACGGTGCCCGGCCACCCCCCGAGCGCGAAGCCGACACCGCCGAGCCAGCCGAACACGCTGGATCCCGCGTAGTACGCCAGGTTGTAGACGGCGGCCGCCTGGGTCCTCGCCTGCGGGGCGGCGACCGGCGTCCACCCGCTCGCCACCGCGTGCGCGCCGAAGAACCCCGCGGTCAGCACCACCAGGCCCGTCAGGACGATCGGCAGCCGGCCGGACAGCGTGGCCAGCACACCGGCCGCCATCACCCCGGTCGAGACGATCAGCACCCGGCGCCGTCCGTGCCGGACCACGAGCCGCCCCGTCCGCGCCGACGACCACGTCCCCGCCAGGTACGCGAGGAAGACGAGGCTCACCGCCCCGGCCGACAGGCCGAACGGCGCGTCGGTGAGGCGAAAGCCGAGGTAGTTGTAGACCGCCACGAAGCCGCCCATGAGCAGCAGGCCCTGCGCGTCGAGCGCGAGCAGCCGCGGGGTGAGCAGCACCCGCAGCCCCCCGGCCGCCGCACCGCCGTCGTCGTGCACCTCGCGCTCCTGCCGCCTGCTCGCCACGCGGTCCCGCGGCGCCAGCCAGACGAAGACGCCGGCCGCGACCAGGCAGGCGAGGGCGACGGCACCCACACCCGCGCGCCACCCGAACAGCTCCGCGACACCGCCGGACACCAGGCGCCCCAGGAGCCCGCCCATCGACGTGCCCGCCACGTACGTGCCGGCGGCGCGCGGCACCGCTGACGCCCCGCCGCTCTCGGTGAGCATCTCGGTCAGGTACGCCATGGCGACGGCGGGCACGCCCGCGACGAGCAGCCCTTCGACGGCTCGTCCCGCGACGATCAGCCCGAACGAGGGCGCGAACGGGACGGCCAGGCCGACGGCGGTCGCCCCCAGCATCGCGATGGTCATCGACCGGACCCGTCCGACCCGGTCGGCCACCCAGGCCCAGGGCAGGACGCCCACCGCCAGACCGAGCGTCGCGGCGGAGACGAGCAGCGCCGTCGCGGAGGCCGACGTCGCGAGCTCGCGGGCGGCGTCGGGCAGGACGGACTGCGGCGCGTAGAGCTGCGCGAACGCAGCGGTCCCGGCGCCGAACAGGGCGACGAGCAGACGTCTCTCGTCGAACCGTTCAGCGCCGGGACCGGTACTCACGCGCGCCGCGGGCTTATGCCAGCAGGGTCGGCTTCAGGTCCTTGACCCGACCGAGGAGGCCGTTCACGAAGGCGGGCGAGTCGTCGGTGGACAGGTCGCCGGCGAGGTCGACCGCCTCGTCCAGCGCGACGGCGTCGGGCACCTCGTCGTTGAAGAGGACCTCCCAGGAACCGATCCGGAGCAACGCGCGGTCGACCGCCGGCATGCGCTGGAGCGTCCAGCCCTGCGAGTACGTCTCCAGCACCTCGTCGATGCGGTCGCGGTTGGCGACCACACCCTCGACGATGTCGACCGTGTACTCCGGCACTGCCGCCTCGGTGTGCGGGACGGCCACGCGGTCGGCGAGGAGCGTCAGCGGGTCGATGCCCCGCTGCTCCGCCTCGAAGAGGATGTCGGCGGCGCGCTTGCGCGCCTTGGTGCGTGCGCCCATGGTCTCTCTCTGCTCCGAAAACTCTGCTACGAAACCTGCTGGGGCTGCTGCCCGTCAGTCAGTGACGCGACCGAGGTAGTCGCCCGTGCGCGTGTCGACCTTCACCTTGACACCCTGCTCGAGGAACAGGGGGACCTGGATCTCCGCGCCCGTCTCGAGGGTGGCCGGCTTGGTGCCACCGGTGGAGCGGTCGCCCTGCAGGCCCGGCTCCGTGTACGTGATCTCCAGGACCACGGACGTCGGGAGCTCGATGTACAGCGGCGTGCCGTCGTTCGAGGCCAGCATGACGTTCATGCCCTCGAGCATGTAGTCCTTCGCGTCGCCGACGATCGCGGCGGACACGTTCACCTGGTCGTACGTGTCGGTGTCCATGAAGACGAAGTCCTCGCCGTCCATGTACAGGTACTGGAAGTCGCGGCGGTCGACGTTCGCGGTCTCGACCTTGACACCCGCGTTGAACGTCTTGTCGACGACCTTGCCGGACAGCACGTTCTTCATCTTCGTGCGGACGAACGCTCCACCTTTGCCCGGCTTGACATGCTGGAATTCGATGACCGACCACAGGTTGCCGTCGATCCGGAGCACGGTGCCGTTCTTGATGTCGTTGGAGGTAGCCACGTTCGTCTTCCTGTGTCGGTGAAGGTGTACCCGGCGCACGCCGACGCTGAGCCGGCGGCCGGGGGATCATGCGGGGGTGTCAAGCAGCAGCGGTCAAGTCTAACGGACGGGGGCGAGCACACTCGCCTACCCGGCGCCGGTACGGACGACCACGCCGATGGCCGCCGCGACGACCATCAGGATTACTGAAACCGGGTAGAAGGCCAGTGCCCGTCGAATATGCGCGTGCTTCTGCGCTGAGATGTCCGCGAGGTTCTTCACCTGGACCCACGCCTCGCGCCGATCCTTCTCAGGACCGGTCGCCACCAGGTCGTCAACGGACGCCGCGGCGATGTCCGGCAGGGAGTAGCGGGAGAACTCACGGTGCTTCATGCGAGGGCGGAGCGACAACACCAGGTACAGGCCCGCGACACCGCACAGGACGATCGCGACGACCCCGATCCCGGCGCCGACCACGGCCAGCCAGGCTCCGGGCTCCAACGCCTGGGAGAACGGGAGCGCCGGCGTCCCGACGCCAAAGGTCAGCGCGATCGCGCCCACGAGCACGCTCGTCTTGAGGTCGGCGTTGGTGATCGTCAACTGGAGCATCGACTGGACAAACTGTGCGTCGGCGGCATCGCCACCGGCGTCCGGCATCCGGGTCAGCCGCGCCGAATCACGCCGCGCACGCCCCATGGCCCACCGGCTCATATCGCCCCCTGACCTCGCTCGACGCCGCCGCTCGGGCGAGCCTACCCGCGCGAGCGCCACCTGCCGCACGTCTAGGCTGAAGGACAGTCATATTAAGTCATATCCTTACCTGAACACCAATTAAGGTATAGGCTTGATTGGTGTTCACTCTTATCGGCGACATCGTCGGCTCCCGCGCACTCAAGGACCGGGCACGGGCGCAGCAGGCGGTCGTCACGACCCTCCTCAGGGTCAGCAGTGTCGTGCAGCTCGCACAGCGGCTCGAGCCGACGTTCGGCGATGAGATACAAGGCGGGTTCGAGACCGTCGCCGACGCGACGCTCGCGACCTTGCTCATCCGGCTCGAGCTCAACCGACTTGCCCACCCGCCGACCCCGCCCGACCCTTCCGCAGAACCGACACCTGAGCTGGTCACGATGCGTTTCGGGATAGGCATGGGCGATGTCAGGGTGTTCGAGCTCGAGACCCAGCCGATTCGCCAGGACGGCCCGGGATGGCATACGGCTCGCGATGCGATCGATTCGCTCGGCAAGAGATCTGGTACGAGGTACGTGGGACCCTCGGACCTCGAATGGCCCCGGCCCGCAGCCGTCAACGCTTTCCTCGTTGCACGTGACGGCCTCGTCGATACACTCAACCACCGCCAGCGGCGGATGCTTCTCCTCACACTCCACGGCGAGTCCCAGAAGGACATCGCCGAGCGGGAGAGCATCTCTCCCTCGGCCGTGAGCCAGGCGTTCGCGAAGGGTGTGAGCGCCCTTCGCGACGCGCAGACCCTGTTCGGAAAGGCGTGATGCACGGATGGCAGTCCTCGGAGCATTCCTCGCGGCACTGGGTGTGACCGACGCGATCCGCGACACCAGCCAGGGGCGGGTCTCTCCCGCCCGCCGTTACGCCGCACTGACCGCTGGACTTGTCACACTGGGCGCCTTACTGGCAGCCGGTGGCGTCCCAGCGGTGACCGGATCAGCCGTTGGTATACCGCTCGCGATCCTTCTTGCCGTGTGGGTGCACGACGGCGTCATCGCACGTGCGATCGGCGAGGCACCCGGGCTCGCCATCGCCTTCTCGGCAGTCAGCCTGGGCATCGTCACCGCCCTCCTCTTCGGAGACGCCGCGCGCACGACGTGGCCGAGCTGGGTGCCAGGCCCGCTGTCAGAGCTTCCCGTCGCACGCGTCATCCTCGTCGGCGGCATCGCGCTCTTCCAGGTCGCTACCGCGAACCTGCTCGTACGGCTCATCCTCGAGGCCGTCAAGGTGCCCAGCAAGGAAGGCTCTGCGCGCCTGCGAAGCGGGCGCGTGCTCGGGCCGATGGAGCGGCTCTTCATCGTCGGGCTCGGGCTTGCCGGAAACCTGACGGCCGCGGCGGTCGTGGTGGGAGCCAAGGGCCTGCTCCGCTTCCCCGAACTGGCTGCCAGTGAATCGAGAGGCGCCAGCGGTCCCCCGCCCATCATCATTCAGACCGCAGGCACCGAAGGCTCTGGAAAAGGCGCCGACACGGAACCCACCGCCGTACCGGTCGACCACGGCCCCAACCCCGTCACCGAGTACTTTCTCATCGGCAGCTTTGCCAGCTGGCTCCTGGCCCTCGGCGGGCTCGGCCTGGCGATGCTCGTCTGGGAATAGTTGAGCGATGCACTTAATTTTCGGATAATGAAGGCACCCGCTTCTACTGGCCCAGCTTCCCCGCGATCGCCGACAGCGCCAGCCGGTAGGAGTCGAACCCGAACCCCGCCACCGTGCCGGTCGCGACCCCTGCCACCACCGAGTAGTGCCTGAACGACTCCCTGGTCGCAGGGTTGGAGAGGTGCACCTCGACGAGCAGGAGGTCCGCCGTGGCGACCTGGGCGGCGGCGTCGCGCAGCGCGTAGGAGTAGTGCGTGAACGCCGCCGGGTTGAGCACGACGTGGGCGCCGGTGTCGACGGCCTCATGAAGCCAGCCGACGATCTCCGACTCGCCGTCCGTCTGCCGCACCTCGACCTCGAGCCCCAGCTCCGCACCCCACTTCGCGGCCGCGGTCCTGAGATCCGCCATCGAGGCGTGCCCGTAGATCTCAGGCTCGCGAACACCGAGCCGACCAAGATTGGGTCCGTTGAGCACCAGGACACGGGGCAGTGCAGAAGCCATGGCCGTGAGCCTAGTAGCCCTGGTGCACTGTCGCCGTCGTGTCTCGGGCGTGCCGTCCCGTCAGACCTTGCCGCTCCGGGCCGCGACGCGGTGCCCGCCGGTCGCCTCGGCGATCCAGCGCGCCACGTCCTCCTTGAGCTCGCCCCAGCCCCAGAAGACGAAGCCCAGGTGGGCGAGCGCCGCACCGTCGATCTGCCACTCGGTGACCGGCGCAGCCGCACCGCACGCCCGGCACGCCAGGTCGGCCTCGCCGCCGTCGCGCCGGGCCGCTGCCGCGTCGTAGAACCAGCGCAGCCCTTCGTCATCGGTGCACGTCGGGCCGAACTCCTCCGGTGGGCCGAAGAATCCCCTCCGGACCGAGCAACTCGGGCAGGTCACGGAGTCGACGCCGTACTGCCCGCCGCTGTGCAGGTCCCGGCCCACCCGGACCTCGACGCCCCACGGCGGCTCCCCCGACGCCGACTGCGCCACGGTCTGCGCCCACGCCGGACCCGCGGGATGACCGTCAGCACCGAGGGCCGCATGGGGAGACAGTTCCGGGAGCAGGACCTCGCGCTCCACCAGAGCCTCCACGACCCGCCGGCCCAGCCGGGCCGCATCGGCCTCGGTCGCGTCCAGATCGGCTACCCACTCGTAGTACGTGCCCACAGCTCTCCTCGGTCCCGGCGCTGCCGCCGCCGGTGTCATCGCCGGTGATGGCCGGCGTTCGCGCACGCTACCGCTGGTCACAGACACTCACGTCTGATCCGGGTCGAGCCTCTCCACCAGCAGCGTCCGCGGACCGGGGCCGGCCTCGGCGAGCTCGTCGTGCGGGTTGGTCAGTGCACACCGGCGCAGGGAGAGGCAGCCGCATCCGATGCAGTCGGTGAGATGGTCGCGCAGCCGTGACAGCTGCTCGATCCGTGCGTCGAGGTCGTCGTGCCACGCCTGCGAGATGCGGCGCCAGTCCTTCGCGGTGGGCGTGCGGTCGCCGGGCAGCGTGTCGAGCGCCGCACCGATGTCCGCGAGCGGGATGCCGACCCGTTGCGACACCCGGATGAACGCCACGCGCCGCAGCGTCTCGCGCCGGTACCGTCGCTGGTTGCCCGACGTACGGCGGCTCGCGATGAGCCCCTTGCGCTCGTAGAAGTGCAACGCCGACACCGATACGCCGCTCCGCGCCGCGAGGTCTCCGACCGTGAGCTCGTCACGGTCCCACGGGACCTGGGGACTGACTGCGTCCATCTGCTACCTCCGGTTGCTCTGCGCGACAAGTTCTGCGCGACGGGCTCTCCACGACGCGCTCTCCACGACTCCGGCCGGCCGCGTCTCCGATCACGGTTGACCTCAACTTTGGTTCAGGTTAAAGGATGACGGCATGGACGCCATCAGACACCACTCCTTCGGGCCGCCCGAGGTCCTCACGCTCGAGCAGATCCCTGACCCCGTCCCCGGTCCCGGCCAGGTGCTCGTCGACGCGGTCGCGCACGGCGTGCACCTCCTCGACACCACCGTCCGCCGGGGCGAGAGCGGCCCCCCGCTCCCCCTGCCGAGCCTCCCGACGGTGCCGGGGCGCGAGGTCGCCGGCACGGTCGCCGCTGTCGGCACCGGCGTCGACGCCTCGTGGGTGGGACGGCGCGTGGCGGCCCATCTCGGCCGGGTCCCGGACGGCGGCGGGTACGCCCGGCGGGTGGCCGTCGCCGCAGAGAACCTGCACATGATCCCCGAGCACCTCGACCCGGCTGACGCGACAGCCATGATCGGCACCGGCCGCATGGCGGTCTACACACTCGACATCGCCGCGGTGACGGCTGACGACGTGGTTGTGGTGACCGCTGCCGCGGGCGGGCTCGGCACGCTTTTTGTCCAGGAGGCGCTGAGCTCCGGCGCACGCGTCATCGCGCTGGCAGGCGGCGAGACCAAGCTGCGGAGTCTTCGCGAGCTGCTGCCCGACGCTCTGTCCGACGGGGCGTCCGACGGCGCGTCCGGCCGTCTCACGCTCGTCGACTACACGGCCACCGACTGGGTCGACGCCGCACGTGCCGCCCTGGCGGGCGTCGGCGCGACCCTCGTGCTCGACGGCGTGGGCGGCGACGTCGGCACCGCCGCCACGACCCTGCTGAGCGGACCCGACGGCGCCGCCGGTCCGGCAACGCCACGGCTCGTCGCGTACGGCTGGGCCTCCGGAGCTCCCAACCGCTACACATCCTGGGCAGACGCTGACCGGATCGAGTCGGCGGTCGAGGTGCGTTACGCGGTCGGACCCGACGCTCCCCCGATGCTGGACCAGCGCCCGTACCAGGAGCGGGCACTCGCGCGGGCGGCGTCGGGCCGGTGGCGTGTGCTGACGCACCGCGTGCCGTTCGCCGACGCCGCACGCGCCCACCGGGAGCTCGAGGAGCGCCGCACCACCGGCAAGGTGGTGCTGGTGTGACCGCGACCGTCCGGCCCGTCTCACCGGACACACCGGCGCCCGACACGGAGGCGCCGTCCGCCACGACGACGCCGGCTGGACCGGTAGCGCCGTCGGACCGGCTCGGCGAGGGCGCGCGGCGTCTGGTCGTCGCGGGAATGATCGCGCTCTGCTCGCTCGGGGCTTTCGAGTCGCTCGCGGTGTCCACGGCGATGCCGACGGTAGCCGTGGACCTGGACGGCCTACGGCACTACACGCTCGCGTTCGCGGTGACGTTCGCGACGAGCGTGGCGGGGATGCTCGCCGCCGGGCGCTGGTGCGATCGCAGCGGCCCGACGCCGGCGATGTGGACCGGCGTGGCACTCTTCGTGGCCGGGCTCGTCGTCGCGGGAACCGCGTCCGGCATGGGCGCCCTCGTCGCCGGACGTGCCGTGCAGGGCGTTGGCAACGGTCTCTACGGTGTCGCCCTGTACGTGCTGGTCGCCCGCGTGTTCGCGCCCGAGCGGCGGGCCGGCGTGTTCTCGGCGTTCGCCGCCGCATGGGTGGTGCCGGCGATCGTGGGTCCCGGGCTGGCCGGCCTCGTCGTGGAGCACCTGGGCTGGCGCTGGGTGTTTCTCGGTGCGGCCGTGCTCACCGTCCCCGCCGCGCTCCTGATGCGGCCGGGGCTCACGGCGGCCCGCGGCACCCGGCCTGGACCGGACTGGGGCCTTGCCACGGACGGGCCTGTCGCGGACGGGCCTGTCGCGGACGGACCTGTCGCGGACGGACCTGTCGCGGACGGACCTGTCGGGGACGGGCCTGTCGCGGGCGGACCTGTCGCGGACGGGCCTGTCGGGGACGGGCCTGTCGGGGACGGACCTGTCGCGGACGAACGCGGCGCCGTCGCGCGGCCGGGGCCTGCCGCGCCGCGGGCACTGCATCTTGCCCTGGACGTGCTGCGGGCCGGGCGCGGACTGCCTGCCGTCATCTCGGTGCGGGCCCTGGTGTCGGCGGCGTTCGTGGGCGCTGAGGTGCTGCTTCCGCTGCTCCTGGTGCACGAGCGCCAGCTGAGTCCCGCGGGCGCCGGCCTGATCCTGACGGTGGGGGCGCTCGGCTGGTCCGCGGCGTCGTGGGTGCGGGGCCGCGACGTACTGCGTCTGAGCCATGCGGGGTATGTGCGCCTCGGTGGAATCCTGCTGGCTCTCGGGATGGCGGGAGCGGCGGTCCTCGTGCTCCAGGACGTGCCTGCGGGATTGGGGATGGCGTTCTGGGTGCTGTCCGGCAGCGGGATGGGCCTGGTCTACCCGACCCTGTCGGTCCTCACGCTGGAGCTGGCAGAGCCGCACGAGCAGGGCTCGGCGTCGTCGGCGCTGCAGGTGGCCGACGCGGTCGCCGCCGCCGCCGCGTCCTCGGCGACCGGCGCGTTGCTGTGGACACTGCACGACGTCGTGGGCCTGCCGGCATACGCGGCGGTGCTCGGGGTGACGGCCTTGCTGGCGTTGACGAGCGCGCTGCTGGCAGGCCGGACCCGGCTGGTCCGGACCATGGCAGGCCGGCCTCGTGCGATCCGCGCGTCGTGATCCTCCCTTGCCGTCTCCGCGCGATCCCCCTGTGCTTCGTCCCCACTATCCGTCCCTTGCGATTCGGAGATGACCGTCGCGGAGGCGGCCTGGCTCACGGACAGGTGGCTTCGGCCGTGTACGTCGCGGTGTTGCCGGGCGTCTGGTGGTCAGGCAGCTTCGGCATCTGGGGGTGGTAGGGGTTCGAGGGCTTCGGGTAGTCGGATGCGGTGGCCGCGGGCGTCGGTGAAGGCCCATCCGGTCTCGAGCAGTGCTCC